>NZ_WBMR01000340.1 GCF_008923365.1 Actinomadura montaniterrae | reverse complement strand
ACGGCGGCCCGCCGCCCGGCGCGTCGCAGTCGGGCGGGCACATGCTGCCGCCGCCCGCGGCCGGCGGCCCCCCGTCCCCCATGGCCGGCCCCTCGGCGGGCGAGCCGCCCCTGCCGAGCCGGCCGCTGAACGGAGCCGACCGGGAGGACCCGCTGTTCACCGGCCCCTGACGGCCGGACGCCGGCGGCTCAGCCGTACTTGACGACGAGCACCAGCACGAAGATCGCCCCCGCGACGATCATGGTGGCCTGGCCGCGCTCGCGCACCGCCGTCCGCCGGAGGCCGGCGACCCGCTGGCGGCTGAGCCGCATGTCCGACGCGGCGCGGCGGGCGCGCTCCCAGTGCATGCCGGTGTACACCGCGAGCGCCGCCACTCCGAGGAGAAGTAAGACCGTTCCGCTCATCTGACCCGCCTCCAGTCGCGCAAAGTCAGATTGAACAGCGTAACCGCGGTGCCGGACCATGTCGCCTGACATATTTCCGGCATCGAAACGGAAACGGTCTGGCGGGCGGCGGCGCCGGATCACCCGGCCCGCCGCCCGCCGCCGGTCACCGTCCGAACCGCTCCGGGTCGATCTCGATCCAGATCTGCTCGGCGCGGCCCAGCAGCCGCCCGTCCGCGCCGTACAGCGCGGTCGCCGCGTGCATCTTGCGGCCCTCCCGGCTGCGCGCCAGGCCCATCACCACGCACTCCTCGCCCGCCTCGGGCACGTCGGTGACCTGCGCGGTCATCGTGCCGAGCACGGCCGGGCGGCCCGCCACGTCGAACGACCAGGCGCCGGGGCAGTCCAGCGCCGCCCACACCAGCGTCCGCTCGGGCACCTGGTCGGGCACCCACGGCGCCGCGACGGTGCCGTCGGCGACGTGCCCGGGCTCCAGCCGGAGCCCGTCGCCCGGCTCGCGCTCCGGCCCGCACACGAAGCAGCGCGGGAACGGGTGGTTCTCGATCGCCCGGAACTTCTCGGCCGCCTCCCGCGCCTCCGCGAACGGGACCGGCGGCACCGGCGGCACCACGATCGCCCCCGCGAGGGCCTCCGCGACCAGCGTCTCCCCGTCCCACATCCGCGCGCTGTGCCCGCGCTCGTCCTCCACGGTGACCGTCAGCTCGGTGTCCAGCGGTGGCGGCTGCCGCAGCGTCACCGTCACCGTGTCGATCGGCACCCGCCCCGCCAGCAGCCCCGCCGTGTACCCCCCGTTGCCCGACCCGTCCGGGCCGTGGAACCGCCTATCGATGATCACTGGGTCCCCCGCAATCACATCCGCCGCACGAAAACGGCACCGATCATAATGAGCGGCACCGACAGAGCGGTCCGTCGCCCCTGCTCTAGACGGCGCGCGACGGCTGGGGGCGGCCGGGGCGGGTGGTGAAGAACACCGAGAGGGAGCCGCGCAGGCGGGCCCGGACGGTGTCCTCGTCGACGTCGACGTCCTCGGGGACGGGGGTGCGCTCCAGGGCGCGGGAGATGAGCACGTCGACCTGGCGGTCGGCGACCAGGACCGAGCAGGTGTCGCAGGCGTACCAGGGGTAGAGCATGTTCAGCACGGCGACGGCGGTGTCGTCGTCGGACAGGTGCGTGGTGTCCAGCTCGACCTCGAACATGTCGGTGTCCTCGGGGTCGAGCGTGGGGTAGTAGAGCCACGTCGGCCCGTCGGCGCCGCAGAAGTCGCACGCGGGCTCGCCTGGGGACGGCTCGCCGACGGCGAGCTCCAGCTCGTGGTCCCACGGCTCCACCCGGCGGTTGTGCCGGTATCCCACCCCGTCCAGCGAGCCCTCGCGGTTGTGGGTGACGTCGTGCACCTCGCCGCCGCAGCGGGCGCACATGAAGCCGATCTCCTCCATGTCCCTCCCTGATCGCTGAGGCACGGTCTCACAGTATCCGGCCGGGGGGCTCCCTCGTACCCGGCGGCGCGATCGTTCGGGTACGTTGAAGATCTTCCGCCGCTCCGGCGATCCCGGCCCGGTGTTCCGGACGCATACCCCGCGCGCCTCCTCGCATGTCCCGGTGCTCCTTCCGCGAGCCCGTCCCGCCGAGCCTTCGAAAGGGAGGTTCCCTTGTCCCTGCCCGCCCAGACCGACATCGTGCTCAACGCCGACAAGATCGACCTCGTCCGGGACCGGCGCCTGCTGCTCGACCGGGTGACCATGACGGTGCTCCGCGGCGAGCACTGGGCGCTGATCGGCCCCAACGGCGCCGGCAAGAGCACGCTGCTCGGCATCCTCGGCGCCTACACCCACCCGACGCGCGGCGCCGCGGAGATCCTCGGCCGCCGCCTCGGCCGGGTCGACGTGCAGGAGCTGCGGAAGCTGATCGGCCAGGTCAACCCGCGGCATCCGCTGGAGTCGGCGCGGACCGTCCGGGAGATCGTGCTGACCGGCGTGACCGGCACCATCGAGCTGGTCCCGCGCTGGACGCCGACCGAGGACGAGCTGCGCCGCGCCGACGAGCTGATCGCGCTGATGGGGCTGACGGCGCGCACCGACGCCCGCTGGCCGAACCTGTCGCAGGGGGAGCGGGGCCGCGCGCTGATCGCGCGGGCGCTGATGCCGGACCCGCCGCTGCTGCTGCTCGACGAGCCCGCCACCGGCCTGGACGTCGCCGCGCGCGAGCGGCTCCTGGCGAGCATCGACCAGCTGCGGAGCGAGCGCCCGGACCTGACGACGGTGCTGGTCACCCACCACCTCGAGGAGCTGCCGACCAGCACCAGCCACGCGCTGCTACTGCGCGAGGGCCAGGTGCTGGCATCGGGCCCGGCGGACGAGGTGCTGACGACCGAGCTGGTCAGCGCCTGCTTCGACCACCCGATCACGATCACCCGGCACAGCGGCCGCTGGGCCGCCACCGCCGGGCCCGCGTAGCCGCCCGTCCTCGCGTAGCCGCCGTCCTCAGTCCGCGGCGACCCGGTGCCGGGCGAGGTGGGCGAGGACCGACTGGTTCGCCTCCCACCCGTCCGGGAACTTGACCGGCACGCCGAGGTGGACGGGTTCGGTGGACGGGTGGGCGTCCAGCAGCTCGGGGATGCCCGCCCGCGCCACCACGACGCACGCGTGCCGGTGCCGCGACGTGAGGACGCACAGCCGCCCCGACTCCAGGTGGAACGCGGTGGCGTCGCGGCGGCCCGACAGCGGATGCAGCATGACGGTGACGTCGTACTCGCGTCCCTGCAGCCGGTTGGCGGTGTCGACGGTGATGCCCGCGCCGTGCTCGCCGAGCGCCGCGCGGATCGCGGTGACCTGGTCGCGGTGCGCCGCACCGATCGCGACGCGCGTCGCGTCCACGGGCTTGGAGCCGAGCTCGGAGTGCGCGACCGGGCCGCGCTGCAGCAGCCGGACGGCCAGCGTCGCCGTCGCGCGGACGGCCTCGGCGTCGGTGCGCAGCGTGTGCCGGGCGGGCAGCTCGTACAGCGCCCATCCGGTCGCCGCGGCCTCCTCCAGGGCGTGGTCGTAGGTGGTGCCCATGCCGCGCGCCCCGTACTCCAGCCGCCGGTCGCCGTCCTCCGTCCCCGCGCGGAAGCCGGTGAACGGGTAGAACGCGTCGGACACGACGGGCGCGGCGGACGCCGGGAGCCGCCACGACACCGGCAGCCGGTGGACGGGCAGGTCCGGGTTGTGCGCGAGCAGGACGGAGACGGCGCTGCGCATCGGGTCCCACGCCAGCCCGGCCCAGCGTTCGACCTCGACGGTGGAGAACGGGTCGAGCTGCCCGGGGTCGCCCACGAACAGGGCGCGCTCGAACCGGCCGGCGATGCGCAGCAGCATGTCGGAGCGCATCTGGTACGCCTCGTCGACGATCGCCCACGGCCACGACCCGTCCGGCAGCGTCGCCCATTTCGCCGCGGTCGCGATGACGACGGTGTGCTCGGCGAGGTCGTCGGCCTTCTGCGCGACCCGCACCGACGGATGCGCCAGCACCCGCTCGGACGGCAGGTACCCCGACGCCGACAGCCGGCCCAGCGTCAGTTGCGGGTGCTTGGTCGCGATCCGCTCGATGAGGTCGTCGACCTGCTCGTTGGTCTGCGCCACGATCATCAGCCGCTCGCCCGCCTCGGCGAGGTGCGCGGCCGCGCGGACCACCAGCGTCGACTTGCCCGCGCCCGGCGGGGAGTCGACCACCACGCCGCGGTGGCCGCCGCCGAGGTCGGCGAGCACGCCGTCGACGGCCCGCGTCGCCGCCTCCCCGGGGTCGAGGTCGGCGGACGGCTCCGGCCCGGCCAGGGCGACCAGGTGGCGTTCGGTCATGACCAGTCCTCTTCGGCGTCCTCGTCGGTCGGCACGTACTCCTCGGGCGGCCCGCCGTGCGTCCACGGCGTGTCCTCCCGGTCGGGGAACTTCGCGGCGCCGAACGAGCCCTCCGTGAGCGAGGTGAAGCACACCCGCTCGCCGACCTGCGGCACCGCGCCCGGCTCGGGGGTGAGCTTGCGGCCCATCCCGCCGGTCAGCTCCAGCAGCACGCCGCCGTCGCCGATCTCCACGATCCTCCCCTTCAGCGCCGGGCGCGCCGCGTTGCACACGGTCGTCCCGATGTCGAGCCGCACGGGGTCCGCGGTGCGGACGCGCAGCAGCGGGCGCAGCTTCGGCCGCTTCCCCGTCTCGTCCAGCCGGGCCGGGTCGCACTCGGTGACCGGCCCGCCGAACGCCTGCCCGGCCAGCCGGTGCTCGGCCATGACCAGGGGGTCGTCGAACGCGCGCTGCGCCTCGTAGGCGTCCTGGGCGCGTTCGAGATCGTGCAGCCGCCGCGCCGCCCGGACGGGCGGGTCGCGGCGCGCCTGAGGATACGCCTCGCCGAACGTCTGGTGGTAATAGGTGAAGGCGTCCCGGTCGCGCTCCCAGCGGCGCGGGACGCTCGCGCCCTCCGGCATCGCGCGCAGCAGGTCCACCGCCCGCCACATCAGGTCCCAGGTCGGGGTGAGCTGACCGGCGATGAGCGCGCGGAGCCGGTCCCCGGCGCGCGGGTCGCCGCCCGACCGGTCGTAGGCGGCGATCGCCGGGGCGAGCACCTCGTTGTCGAACGTCGGGTCGGTCGCGGGGCCGGCCGGCGGGCAGGTCACCGGATCCTCGGCGCGGGCCGCGGCGGCGGGGCCGTCCAGGCCGTCCGGCGGGTCGATCCAGCCCATCAGCGCGGCGAGGTTGCCGTCCTCCACCGAGCTCTGCCCCGTCGCCCAGTGCAGCCGCAGCACCTCCGTCATCGCCCGCAGCAGCGACGACCCCGGATGGTCGTGCCGGTCGGCGAACCACGTCAGCCACCGGCCGAGCACCGGCACCGCCGGGTCGACCGCGTACGGGCCCTCGGTGCTGCGGAACCGCGTCGACCTGCCCACCAGCCGCAGGAACGAGACCCCGCCCCGGTTCGGCACGAGCAGCTGCGGCGCGTTCCCGTACCGGATCCGGTCGTCGCCCTCCTTGCCCGGCGGCAGCTCCTCCACCTCGCCGCGGCTCGTCTCGATGTGGTTCAGCACGAGCTTGGCCAGCTCCGCCGCGAACGCGAACCGCAGGTCGCGGTTGCGCGGCTGCGGGACCACCAGCAGCGACGGGTCGTCCGGCGCCGACCCGACCATGACGGCCAGCGGCGCCGCCGCCTCGCCCGCGAGCTTCAGCGGGATCAGCACCAGCGGCGCGTCCGACACGTGGACGTGCCGGACCGTCGCCAGCGGCTGCGCGACCCCGGCCCGCACCGCCTCCAGCCGCGCCAGCGAGCTCAGCGCGCTCATCGGGCCGTCACGGCGTCCCGGTGGCCGGTGCCGAGGGCCTCGGCGCGCAGCCGGGCCGCCGCCCGCAGCTGCTCGGCCGTCTCCGCGAGGTCGTCGGACGGGCTGAGCGACCCGTCCGCGAGGCCCAGCGCCGTACCGATCGTGTCGACGCCGCCGAGGTCGTCGCGCACGGCCCGGCCGAGCGCGCCCGTCGCGCCGCAGGCGCGCGCCTCGTCCCGGCAGAAGTACGCCATCTCGCAGCCCGCCATGCACTCGGGCGCGTAGCGGGCCTCGACCGTGCGGACGGAGTCGGCGAGGTGCTCGCCGGGCTCGAACGTCAGGTCGCCGGGAAGCGCGTCGAGGATCCGGTCGATGCGGGTGAGGCGCGCGAGCTGCCGTTCCAGCACGGCCAGCTGCGGGCGGACGTCCAGCGGCGTCGCGGTCGGCCGGTTGGAGAAGTTCTCCGGGCACACCAGGAACACCTCGTGCGACACCCGCTCCGGGTCGTGCCCGAGCTCGGCGACGAGCCGGCGCAGCGCCAGCACGTACACCGCCGACTGCCGCGCGGCCGCCGCGACCTGCTCCGGCTCGGCCTGCCCGTCCACCACCGCGAACGACTTGATCTCGATGACGTGCAGCCGGCCCTCGATCTGGAACGCGATGACGTCCGGCTCCAGGTAGGCGAGCTGCCCGCCGATCTCCAGCCGCAGCAGCGGATGGTCGAACAGGGTGCCCTCGCCGCTGCCGAGCGCCTGGGCGAGCAGCCGCCGGGTGCGGGTGTGCCGCAGCTCGCGGCCCTCGTTGCCCGCGACGACCTCCAGATCGTCGTAGGCGACCTCGGACACCGCCAGGCCCATCCGGTCGCGCAGCAGCGTCAGCAGCTCCGCGCACCCGTCGGCCTTCACCTGCGCCTCGAACGCGTTGCCGCGCGTGATGGCGAACTGCGACTGCCCGAACGGCGCGGGGAACCCGAGCGCGCGCGCCACCGCGTCCTTGTCGACGCCCGCCGCGTCCATCAGCCCGCGGCGGGCGCAGCCGGGATTGGCGGTCAGCGCCGCGATCGTGCGGGCGTCGTGGTTGCGCGGCGGAGCGCTTCCGCGCAGCCGGTCCAATTCCGGCGCGGTCTCGGTCATCGGTCCGTCTCTCCAGAGCTGGCACGTCGCCGTGCGGAATCCTGCAGGGCCCGCAGCCGGCTGCCGAACAGCCGTTCCGCGTCGTCGAGCTGGGCCCGAGCGCGCCCGGCGGCCGACGCGCGGCGCCGCCGGTCGGGCTCCCGGTGCACGTCCAGCTCGGCCCGGGCGGCCTCGGCGAGCACGGCCGGATCGACTGTACCGACCGTACCGGTGACCGCACCGGGAATGTTGGAGGCGAACCGCCACAGCAGCCGCTGCGCGTCCGGCGAGGGCGCCGTGCGTCCGGCGTGCTCGGCGAGGCGGATCGCGGAGGCGAGGAAGTCGGTGCGCGGGCTGAGCGGCCCGACGATCCGCTGCTCCAGCGGCCAGGTGCTCACCGTGAGCAGGCCGCGGGCGGGCGCGAGCAGGTCGGCGGTCAGCGCGGCGCACAGGTAGTAGGGCCGTGCGTACGGCGCGGTGCGGAACGAGCGCTCCTCGTCGCGGCGCAGGCTCGTCAGCCGCGTCCCGGGGATCTCGCCGGGGAAGAACGCCGCGTACACCGACCCGATGAGCTTCGGCGCGGCGGGCACCCCGAGCAGCGTCAGCGCCTGGTGGACCTGGTCGCGGACGGGCAGCAGCCCGCGGCGCCCCTCGGGCTCGGCCGGGGCGGGCGTGGCCTCCGGCTCGCCGGCGTCGCCGAGGACGGCGGCGTCCCACTCCTGCTCGGCGCGGCGCAGGTCGGCGCGCAGGGCGCGGG
>NZ_WBMR01000034.1 GCF_008923365.1 Actinomadura montaniterrae | reverse complement strand
GGGCGCCCCCCCACGACCGAACGCGGTCCGGTCAGAGGGCGTTGAGGAAGCCGGCGGCGATGGGGGCGGCCGCCTCCGCGCCGGTGCCGCCGCCCTCGACGATCACCGCGAAGGACAGGTCGCCGCGGTAGCCGATGAACCACGCGTGGGTCGGCGGGTTCGCGCCGGAGCCGTACTCGGCCGTGCCGGTCTTCCCGGCCGTCCCGGACGGGAAGTTCACGCCGCGCGCGGTGCCCTCGCTGACGACGGCCGGCATCAGCGAGTGCAGCGCCGACTTCACCGCGGGCTCCAGCCGGTGCGGCGGCTCGGCCTTGCGGCCGGCCGCGTCCACCGCCTTCGAGACCAGCGACGCGTCGACCAGCCGGGGCGAGCGCCACACGCCGTTCGCCGCCGCGCCGGCGACCGCGGCCATGTTCAGCGGGCTGGTCAGCACCTCGCCCTGCCCGAACGAGGCCGCGGCGAACGCGGTGTCGTCCTTGTTGCCGGGGAACGAGGCGCGGACGGCGGGCAGCCCGGCGACGACCGGGGCGTTGAACCCGAACTGCGCCGCGACCTGCGCGACCCGCTTCTCCCCCAGCTTGTCCACGGCGAGCCGCGCGAAGGTGGTGTTGCAGGAGTGCGCGAACGCCTCGCGCAGCGCGACCGTCCCGAAGTCCTCGTGCTGGTAGTTGTGGAACGAGCGGCCGCCGACCGTCGTGGTGGCGGGGCAGGGCACCTTGGTGGACGGCGACATCCCGCCCGCGACGAGCGCGGCGGCGGTGACGACCTTGAAGGTGGAGCCGGGCGGGTAGCGGCCCATCAGGGCCCGGTTGTAGCCGCCGGGCTTGTTCGCGACGGCGAGGATCTCGCCGGTGGACGGCCGGAGCGCGACCAGCGACGCGGGCTTGGCCGCGGAGCCGAGCGCCTTGCCGGCGGCGGCCTGCACCTTCGGGTCGATCGTGGTCTTCAGCGGCGTGCCGTCCGCGCCGCCGAACCGCTTCAGGGTCTTCACCGGCTTGCCGGCGGCGTCCACGATCTGGACGGCGAGGGCGGGCGTCCCCGAGAGCCGCTTCTCGTACTGCTTCTGGAGCCCGTCGGTGCCGACGGTGTCGCCCTTGCGGTACGGGGCGCCGAGCTTGGCCGCGGCCTCCGCGGACGCGGGCCCGACCGGCCCGGCGAGCTGCTGGACGGACCCGGACGGCGACCCGGCGAGGCTGCTGCCGTCCGCCGCCGTGATGTCGGCGCGGGCGGGCCAGGCGCGGGCGGCGTTCAGCTTCTGCCCCTCCTCCAACCCCGGGTACATGACCTCGGGCGACCAGGCGACCCGCCACTTGCCGCCGCTCTTGGTGAGCGGCAGCGCGCCCTCGTAGGTCCAGGTGCGGGCACCGGCGAGGGTCAGCGCGGCGGTGTAGGAGCCGCCGGCGGTGTCGCCCTTCGGCTTGCCGACGGACGCGACGGTGTAGTGCTGCGCGGTGACGCCGAGGCCGTCGCGCATGGCGGTGAACCGGGCGGTGAAGTCGGCGGGCGGATCGGCGGTGAGGGCGCGCATCGCGGCGTAGTCGCCGCGGCTCCACGCCGCCAGGTAGCGCTTCGCGGCGTCCCCCGGGCCCTCCCCGCCCCGCAGGAACCACACCGCTCCCGCCCCCACGAGCACGGCCGCGGCCGCCACGGCGGCGACGGCGACCACGCGGGATCGGCGCATGTCATGTCCTTTCGGTCGTTGGACGCACAACAACACCAGGTCAGCGCGCAGATGTCCAAGATTGATATCCGGGTGACTGCGATATGGATCCTGATATGGTCGCTGGTCGTGAACATCGTCGGCCACCTCACCTGCTTCGTCGCGGTGGCCGAGGAACTGCACTTCGGCCGCGCGGCCGAGCGGCTCGGCATGGCCCAGCCGCCGCTGAGCCAGCGGATCCAGCGGCTGGAGCGCGAGCTCGGGGTGCGGCTGTTCGACCGGTCCAGCCGCAAGGTGGAGCTGACCGCACCCGGGCGGCTGCTGCTGGACGAGGCCCGTGACATCCTCACCCGCGTGGATCGCGTCTACTCCGTCGCCGAGCGGGCCCGGCTCGGCGAGGTCGGCACGGTGCGCACCGGGCTGCCGAGCGACCTCGGCGGCCCGATCGTCGCCGCGCTGATCGCCGCGTTCCGGGACCGCCGCCCGGACCTGCGCCTCGACCTGCGCGAGACGGGCACGGCCGAGCAGGTCCGCGCGCTGGCGGAGGGCGCGCTCGACGCCGGGATCGTCCGGCATCCGTGCGACTCGCGCGGCCTCGGGCTCGGCCCGATGCTGGGGCAGCCGGTCGGGGTGCTGCTGCCGGAGGGCGCCGCGCTCGCCGCGTCCCCGGAGGTGCACCTCGCCGACCTCGCCGGCCGCGACCTGGTCGTCTTCCCGCGCGACGAGGCGCCCGGCGCCTACGACGAGGCGCTGGCCGCGTGCCGCCGGCACGGGTACGCGCCGCCCGCCGTCCACGAGGCGCGGCATCCGCAGTTCGCGCTGGGCCTGGTCCTCGCCGGGACGGCGGTGGCGCTCGTCCCGCGCACCGACGACTCCGCCGGGGTGACGTGGCGGCCGCTGGTCGGCGAGCCGCTGGTGTGGCGGACGTCATGCGCGTGGCGGCGCACCCGCGACCCCGAGCACGAGCGCGCCATCGCCGACTTCACCGCCGTCGCGACCGCCGTACTGCGCCGCGAGGCCGGGATGGCGCCGCTGGACGCCGCGCCGCCGCGCCGCGTCGTGTCCCGCCCGTCCTCGGGGTTCCTGGCATGACCGGCACGCAGCGGCCCGGCACGCAGCGGACCGGCACACAGGCGAGCGGCACGCGGGACGCGGCGGCCCGGGACACCGCCGTGCGGATCGAGGCGGCGTTCCGGGACGCGGGCGTCACCGGCTTCCTGCACGCGGCCGACATCGACACCGGGCGGGAGGTCGCGGCCGGCGCCGACGCGCCGGTGGTGCTGGCGTCGGTGTTCAAGGTCCCGCTGCTCGTCGCGTTCCACCGCCGGGCCGCCGAGGGCCTGCTCGACCCGACCGAGCAGGTCACGCTGCCCGCCGGGGACCGCACGTCCGGCCCGACGGGGGTGTCGGCGCTGCTGGACGACGTGCGGATGTCGCTGCGCGACCTCGCCTGCCTGATGATCACGGTGAGCGACAACGCGGCGGCGGACGCCCTGCTGGACCGGGTCGGCCTGGACGCGGTCAACGCCGCCGCCGCGGCACTGGGCCTCCGCGAGACGGTGGTGACGGGCGGCGGCCGGCAGCTGTTCGACGACCTGATGGCGGACGCGGGCGCGTCCGGGTTCCCCGAGGTGTGGGCGCGGCTGGACGAGCCCGGCATGGCGGCCCGGCTGCGCGCCCTCGACCCGTCCCGGACGAGCCGCAGCACGCCCCGCGACATGACCCGGCTGCTCGCCGCGATCTGGCGGGACGAGGCGGCGCCGCCGGACGGGTGCGCGGCGATGCGGCGGCTGTTCGGGCTGCAGGTGTGGCCGCACCGGCTGTCGTCCGGCTTCCCCTACGACGACGTGCTGGTCAGCGGGAAGACGGGGACGCTGCTGACCGTCCGCAACGAGGTCGGCGTCGTGGAGTACCCGGACGGCGGCCGGTACGCGGTCGCGGTGTTCACCCGGTCGCTGCTGCCGATCGCGGTGCTGCCGCAGGCGGACGCGGTGATCGGCACGGCGGCGCGGCTGGCCGTGGAGGCGCTGCGGCGCACCGCGTCCGGCCGGTGACCGAACGTGGCCGACCCGATATCGGCGATCCGGCCGACCGCTAATCCAGCACTCCTTCCGTAAACGTAGGCTGTACCCCTGCTTTGATCTCTCTTGGAGGAACGCGTTGCGGCTGCCGGAGCATCTGGAGCTACTGCTCACCGACGAGCCGGTGCTCGACGTCTACGCGCACGGGCCCTGGCGCGTCCCCGACGGGCTGTTCGAGGAGATCTCGGCGCGGATCGACGCGCTCGCGAACGACCCCCGCGCCGCCGACCTCACCACCGACGAGCACAAGCTGCTGACGCTGCCCGCCTCGCTGGTCACCGCGGAGATCTTCGGCATCCTGGCGTTCCTGCCCGGCGGCGGCGCGATCAAGGCGGGCTCGTGGTCGCAGCTGCCCGAGCGGCTGCTGCACGGGCACCTCGCCAACCCCGGCGCGCTCAGCACCCGGATGACCCGCTGGGACGCGCCGGGCGGCCGCTGGCGCCCGCCGGTGGACTGGCTGATCGAGGCGCCCGACCGGGAGCTGGCGATCGAGCTGGCCCGCGAGTGCCTGGGCGTGCTGGAGGGCATCGAGCCGCTGGAGGAGCGCCGCAAGGCGCTGCTGCGGCTGTACTCCGACCCGCCCGAGTGCGACGTGAACCTGCCCAAGATGGAGCTGCGCGAGCACTGGCACGCGCACGCCGGCGACGACATCGTCGCCGCCGTCCCCGAGCTGCTCGGCCCCGTCGGCTATCTCGACTGGGTCTGCGAGGGGCTGCTCGCCGCGTACGGGATCCTCGCGGAGGTCGCGCCGCGCGACGAGTCCCCGGAGTCGCACCTGATCCAGCTGCTGCTGCAGGGCAGCATGGAGCACATCCCGGCGGAGCTGGCCGCCGCCCTCGGCGAGGACCGCTACCACGACCTGCAGCAGCGCTTCCCGGCCGAGCGCCGCGGCTTCAAGGCCGACGCCTGGCAGCAGCGCACCCGCGCCTGGCTCGTCCGGGCGCTGGTCGCGGGCGCCGCCGACGCGTGCCGCGCCTGGCTCGACATGGCGATGCGGTTCGTCGCGATCGTCCAGGGCCTGCCCGGCGACCCGTGGTTCCCGAAGGCCGAGTGGATCCCCGTCGGCCAGTTCCAGACCGACCTCCGGCGCCTGTACGCGCCGCGCCGCCGCGTCGTCAACCCGCTCACCGAGACCCTCAAGGCGCCCGCCGCCGACGACGACTCCGAGGACGGCGGTACGGGCGCGACGGCCGCAGGCGCGCGCGCGGAGCTGGCCAGCACGCTGGTCGGGCAGCCCGAGCTGACCGCCGCGCTGGAGGCGCTGTCGCGCGGCAAGGAGCCCGTCCGGCTGCTGATCGCGGGCCCGGACGGCACCGGCAAGCGGGACGCGGCGCAGGAGCTCGGCAAGGCGCTCGCGCTCGGCCGCGACCCGCTGTGGGTCACCGACAACCTGTACGCGGGCCAGCGGCTGTCGGACGCGGTCGCCAAGCTGCACGCCGACACCCGCGACTGCGCCGGCGACCGGCTGCTGATCATCGACGGGCTGGACGGCATCGTCGCCGACCCCGGCAACGGCGAGGCGATCGCCGACGAGCTGCACCGGCTGCTCGCGATCCACCCGGACCTGAACCTCGTCGTGCTGTGCGACGCGGGCGGCGACGAGCGGATCCGGGACGTCAACCCGGTGCTGCCGGGACGGTTCCGGATCGCGCGGACCAGGCCGTTCGACGCGCAGGGCCACGCCGAGCTGTTCCGCCGGGCGCTGGACCGGCTCGGCGCCCGCGCCACCCGGCAGGCCGTCGAGGCGGCGGGCGCGCTGCTGGCGGCGACGCCGCCGATGCAGTCGCTGCGCAACGCGCGGCTGGCACCCTACCTCGCCGACCAGGTCGTCGCGGCGGTCCGGGAGCGGACGGAGGGCGGGGCGGAGATCGTCGTGCGCAAGGGCGACATCCCGGCCGCGCTCGACACCGCGCAGTCGGCCGGGAACCCGCTGCACGAGCTGCGCGACCTCACCGGCCTCGACACCGTCAAGCACGAGATCGCGCTGCTGGTCGCGGGCACGCACGCGGCGCGGCTGCGCAGCGAGTCCGGCCTGCGGATCACCCCGCCGACGCGGCACATGGTGTTCACCGGCAACCCCGGCACCGGCAAGACGATGGTGGCGCGGCTGCTCGGCCGCATCTACAAGAAGCTCGGCGTGCTGTCGTCCGGGCACCTGGTCGAGGCGTCCCGCGCGCACCTGGTCGGCGAGTACATCGGGCAGACCGCGCCGCGCACCCGGCGGCTCGTCGAGCGGGCGATCGGCGGCGTGCTGTTCATCGACGAGGCGTACACGCTCACCCAGTCGCCGCTGAAGGGCGACTACGGCCACGAGGCCATCGCCGAGCTGGTCAAGCTGATGGAGGACCACCGCGACGACCTCGTGGTGATCGTCGCCGGCTACCAGCAGGAGATGGCGGAGTTCCTGGCCGCCAACCCCGGCCTGGACTCCCGCTTCCCCAAGCAGATCCACTTCCCCGACTACACCGACGACGAGCTGATCACGGTGTTCGGGCAGCTCGCGGAGGCGGACGGGTTCCGGCTCGCGCCCGGCACCGAGGAGACGCTGCGCTCGATGCTGCGGACCGCGCCGCGCGGCCCGTCGTTCGGCAACGGCCGGCTGATGCGCAACCTGCTGGACGTCGCCGTCGCGAACCAGGCCGACCGGATCGCGTCCGCGGCCGTGGGCGCCGGCGGCGACGGCGGGCCGGCGAAGCCGCCCGCGAAGAAGGACCTGGTCACCCTCACCGCCGAGGACCTGCCGCCGCTGCTGGACCACCCGGAGGAGTTCTTCGGCCTGTACCTGTGACGCCTGTACTCCCGGCGTCCGGGGTATGACTCAGGCGGCTTCCCCGCCGGCCCGACGAAGGCGAGGGACCCGTGACCGCCACCCCCTGGGAGGACGACCGGCGCCGCCTGGCCGCGCTGCTGCGCGACATGGCCGCCCATGAGGTGTCGCTGCTGCGCGACGGGACGCGTCCGTGGACGTGGTGGCTCGACCGGGCCGTCCTGCACGGGCGCCGCCACGGTTTCGTCAACACGCTGCTGATCGGCGCGCAGTGGCGCGCGGCGACGGACGTCCGGTCGTACGAGGACTGGCGCGCCGCCGGGCGCCAGGTCAGGAGGGGCGAGGCGGGCATCCGCGTGCTGTCGCGGACGGGCCGCCCCTACGCCGTCTTCGACATCGCGCAGACGACCGGCCTGCCGCTGCCTCCCGCTCCAGCCGGGCCGCCCGCGCCGCCCGAGGGGCTCGTCCACCGGCTGGCGGGCGAGCTGAGCCGGGGGCTGCCGCCGGTGGAGGCCGATTCGGTCGCGTATCTCGTCCTGGCGTGGCTCGGACTCGAACCGGATCCGCCGGTGTTCCCGGTGAACGCGTTCTGGGCGGGCGCCGAGGCGGGCGACCGGATCCTGCGGACGGCCCGCCGCGTCCACGATCGCGTGCGCGACCCGTCCGGCGGGGTCCTGCCGGACGCGCACCGCTTCTTCCGCGCCCGCCTCAAGGCGAGCTGGGTGCCCGCCTACCTGGACGGACGCGGCTTCCCGGCGGCCGTGCAGCGGCGCCGCCAGATCGGCTGCGCGCCGGACTCGCCGCACGCCCTCGTCGATCACCTGCGTTCGCTCGGGCACGCCGACGAGGCGATCGTCGCGTCGGGGCTGGCGCGGCGCGGGGCGTCGGGACGGCTCAACGCCATGTTCCGCGACCGCGCGATGTTCCCGATCCGCAGGCCGGACGGGGCGATCGCCGGGTTCCTCGGCCGCCGCCGCGACGACGCGGACGGCCCGAAGTACCTCAACGGCCCCGACACCGGCTTCTTCCACAAGGGCGAGCTGCTCTACGGCCTGCACGAGGTCCGGGAGCGGCTGGCGGCGGGCGCGCGTCCCGTGCTGGTCGAGGGCCCGCTGGACGCGATCGCGGTCGAGACCGCGCGGGCACCCGAGTACGCGCCCGTCGCGACCTGCGGGCTGTCCCTCACGTCCGCGCACCTGGCGGCCCTCGCGGACGCCGCCGACCTCGACGCCACGGGCGTCCTCATCGCCCTGGACGACGACCCGGCGGGCCGGTCCGCGGCCGTCCGCGCGTGGGACGTCCTGACCCGGGTCGCCGGCCCGCTCGACCTCGCCTCGCTGCCCGGCGGCCAGGACCCGGCGGGCGTCCTGGCCGCGCAGGGCCGCGACGCGCTCCTCCAAGCGCTGCGGACGGCGATCCCGCTGATGGACGCGGTCGTGGACGCGGCGGCGGCGCGCGCGGGCGGTTCCCTCACCAGCCCTGAGCAGCGCCTCGCCGCGCTCCGCGCCGCCTGCTCGCCGATCACGGCCCGGCCGTCCGGGGCGGCCCGGCAGGTCGTCCGCCTGGCGGCCCGGACGGGCCTGCCGGCGCCCCTCGTGACCGTGGTCCTCGCCGACCACCTCACGGGCGGCTGATCACGGGACGAGGCCTGCCGCGAGGGCGAACAGCAGATCCTCCCGGCCCGCGCTCGTGACCAGCTGCAATCCGGCGGGCAGCCCTCCGGCCGTCCCGGCGGGGACGGTCAGCGCGGGCAGGCCGAGGACGTTCCAGGCGCACGTCAGGCTCAGCAGCACCGGCTGCACCCGGCCCAGCGCGCACTCCTCCTGCCCGATCTCCGGCGCGGTGATCGGGACGGTCGGCAGCGCGAGCACGTCGTGGCGGCGCAGGAGCGCGGCGGCCTCCTCGGCGAACCGCGCCCGCTCCCGGGACGCGCGGACGTACCGCCAGCCGGGCGTCTCCCCGGCGCGGCGCAGGCGGTCGAGGGTGGCCGGCTGGTACAGCTCCGGGGCGTCCGCGACGCGTTCCGCGTGCACCTCGTAGGCCTCGCTGTCCTGGATCGCGGCGAAGACGCGGCGCAGCTCCCGCAGCTCGACGCGTTCGGCGGGCGCGCCGGGGAGCAGCCCGCGGACGATCTCCGCCACCTCGTCCGCGACCGGAGCGCCCTCGACCCACGCGACGCGGAGGTCGTCGTGCCCGGCCAGGGCGTCCTGCGGCTGCCGCGTCAGGACCCGGTAGGCCGTCCGGCAGTCGGCGGCCGTGGCGGCGAGCACGCCGACGTGGTCGAACGAGACCGACAGCGGGAAGACGCCCTCGGTCGGCACGGCGCCGTAGGCGGGCTTGAACCCGGCGATGCCGCAGAACGCGGCGGGAATGCGGACGGACCCGCCCGTGTCGGTGCCGATGGCGAGCGGGACCATGCCCGCGGCGACCGCGACCGCGCTGCCGCCGCTGGACCCGCCGGAGATCCGGGACGGGTCGTGCGGGTTGCGGGACGGGCCGTTCACCGCCGTGTCGCCGCTCGCGCCGTACGCGAACTCGTGCGTGGTGGTCTTCCCGACGATCACCGCGCCGGCCGCGCGGAGGCGGGCGACGCAGGCCGCGTCGCGGTCGGCGACGTACCCGTCGAAGTGCGCCGAGCCCATCCCGGTCGGCAGGCCCGCGACGTCGACGATGTCCTTGATCGCGACGGGCACGCCGTGCAGCGGGCCGCGGTCGCGTCCCGCGGCGAGTTCCTCGTCTGCGGCGCGGGCGGCGGCCGCGGCGCCCTCCGCGTCCACCGTGACGAACGCGTTGAGGGACGGATCGATCGACTCCAGCGCGCGGTCGAGCAGCCCGGCGGCCGTCTCCGCGCCCGACCGCAGGTCGCGGCCCAGGTCGCCGAGCGTCCGTCCGGCGAAGAATCCCGTCATGCCGCCTGCATAGCACGGCGCGCCGGACCCGTGCCGCTCGCGCCGCCGCCGATCGCGGGAGGCGCCGTCCGGCGGTCCTCCGGCCAGGGCCGTCGCCCGCTCGTCGCAGGAATCCGACCGTTCGGCGACGGGACCGCCGGACGCGTGAACCTACGCGCGGGTACACGGCAAGCTTCATCGCACCTTGTGGAGGCGTTCCCACCGGTTCGCTGGGGGGCGGGGCGGCGGCCCGCGGCGGTCGCCGCCCCTGTAACCGGTGCCTTCCACAGCCGGGTGGGGGGACGGGGCCACGGCGGCGCGGTCTTGAGGCGCGCACCCGCCGCCGTGGCCTCCCCGGCCGCCCCGCCGCCCTCACCGCGTCCCCGGCTCCCTGTCAAATCCGCTGACAATGCCCGCCATCTGGGCCTTTCGGCCCGGCGCTGCGGCAACTACCGTCATAGTGTGAACGCGCCGGTGGAGCGGTACCGCCTCTGGGGGCGGACCCCCAGACCCCCCGGGCTCCCGCCCGAAGCGCGGGATCAGCAGGGGATCACCGGCACCGCCGACCGGGCGATGATCTGCACCGCCGACCACCGCGCGTCCTCCGCTGGCCTCGCGATCCTGCGGGCCGGCGGGTCCGCGGCCGACGCGGCGGTGGCGGCGAACGCGGTGCTGGCGGTCGTCGCGCCGCACCGCTGCGGGCTCGGCGGCGACCTGTTCGCGCTGGTCCACGACCGTCCCGGGCCGCCCGCCGCGCTGAACGCCTCCGGCCGCGCCGGGTCGGGCGCCGACGCCGCCGCCCTGCGCGCGGAGGGCCGCCGCCGGATGCCCGTCCGGCACGACCTGCGGTCGGTGACCGTCCCCGGCTGCGTGGACGGCTGGCTCGCGCTGCACGCCCGGCACGGCCGGACGCCGCTCGCCGAGGTGCTGAAGTCGGCGATCCTGCACGCCGAGCGCGGGTTCACCGCCTCGCCCGGCCTCGTCGCGGCCTGCCGGGACGCCCCGGGCGGCGACGGGCTCGCGTGGCCCGCGCGGCCCGGCGAGCAGGTGAAGCGGCCGGGGATCGCCCGCGCGCTGCGGGCCGTCGTCGCGGACGGGCGCGCCGGGTTCTACCAGGGCGAGTTCGGCGACGGCCTCCTCCGCATGGGACGCGGCCTCTACGCTCCGTCCGACCTCGCCGAGCCCTGCGCGGAGTGGGTGCCCGCGCTCGGCGTCCGCGCGTTCGGGCACGACGTGTGGACGGCCCCGCCGAACTCGCCGGGCCACGTGCTGCTCGCCGCCCTGGCGGTCGCCGCCGGGTTCGACCTGCCGGATCCCGCCGACCCCGGCTGGGCGCACCTGCTCGCCGAGTCCGTGCTCGCGGCCTCCGACGGCGGCGGGGAGGCGGACGCCGCGGCGCTCCTGCGCCCGGACCGCATCGACGCGCTCCGCGCCGCGATCGACCCGGCCCGGCACTGGCGCCGCCGCGGAACGGTCCAGTCCGGCGACGCCGCCTGCGTCTGCGTCGTCGACGACCGGGGCATGTCCATCGCGCTGCAGCAGTCGAACGGCACCGGACTCGGCTCGCTCCTCTTCGAGCCCGGAACCGGGATCAACCTCCACAACCGCGGCGCGGGGTTCACGCTGGCGCCCGGCTCGGCCGCCGAGTACGGGCCGCGGCGCCGCCCGCCGCACACGCTCGTCCCGGTGGTCGCGACGCGCCCCGATGGCACGTTCCGGGCGGTCCTCGGCTGCGCCGGCGGCGGCGTCCAGCCGCAGGTGGACCTGCAGATCCTCGTGCGGCTGCTGCGCGGCGCGGCGGCCGAGGACGCGCTCGCCGCGCCCCGCTGGCGGCTCGCCGGCGGGCTCGGGCCGTTCGAGGCGCCGCAGGGCAACACCCCGATCCGTCTCGACCTGCAGGCCGGGGCCCCGGACGCGTGGGCGCGGCACCTGCCCCGCTACGGGCACCTCGTGCGGGCGGCGGCGGAGGACGAGGAGTTCGGCGAGGCGCACCTCATCGAGGCCGGTCCCGGCGGCGGCCTCCGCGGCGACGGCCCCTGCCCCTTCACGCTCCCCCGCGTCCGCTGAGCGGGGATTGACGGGAGTCAGAGGGGGGACGTGATCCTTCCCGGGCGTATGCCGACCACCGAAGGGACCGCGCCATGACCGAGGCCGTGACCGCGTCCACCCCCCTGTCCGATGACGAGGTCCGGCGGATCGACGTGTACTGGAGAGCCGCGAATTACCTTTCGGTAGGGCAGATCTATCTGCTGGGCAACCCCCTGCTGCGCGAGCCGCTGCGGCGGAGCGACATCAAGCCGCGACTGCTCGGCCACTGGGGCACCTCGCCCGGCCTGAACTTCTGCTACGCCCACCTGAACCGGGTCATCAAGGCCCGCGACCTCGACATGATCTACATCATGGGGCCGGGCCACGGCGGGCCGGCGGCCGTCGCGAACGCGTGGCTGGAGGGCACCTACAGCGAGGTGTACCCGGACGTGTCGCGGGACGGCCCGGGCATGGAGCGGCTGTTCCGGCAGTTCTCGTTCCCCGGCGGGATCCCGAGCCATGTCGCGCCGGAGACGCCCGGCTCGATCCACGAGGGCGGCGAGCTGGGCTACTCGCTCGCGCACGCGTACGGCGCGGCGTTCGACAACCCGGACCTGGTCGTGGCGTGCATCGTCGGCGACGGCGAGGCCGAAACGGGGCCGCTCGCGGCGTCGTGGCACTCGACCAAGTTCCTCGACCCGGTGCGGGACGGCGCCGTCCTGCCGATCCTGCACCTCAACGGCTACAAGATCGCGAACCCGTCGGTCCTGGCGCGGATCTCCGAGGAGGAGCTCGTCCAGCTCCTCGACGGCTACGGGTACCGGCCGGTCGTCGTGAGCGGGGACGAGCCGGAGTCGATGCACCGGAAGATGGCCCTGGCCCTCGACCAGGCCCTGGACGAGATCGCCGGCATCCAGCGGGCCGCCCGCGACGGCGGCGACACCGCCCGGCGGCGCTGGCCGATGATCGTCCTGCGGTCGCCGAAGGGCTGGACGGGCCCGAAGGTCGTCGACGGCCTGCCGGTCGAGAACACCTGGCGCTCGCACCAGGTGCCGCTCACCGGCGTCCGCGACGACCCCGAGCACCTCGCGCTGCTCGAGGAGTGGCTGCGCTCCTACCGTCCCGGCGAGCTGTTCGACGAGGAGGGCCGCCCGTTCCCCGCGCTCACCGGGCTGGCGCCGGAGGGCGAGCGGCGGATGAGCGCGAACCCGCACGCGAACGGCGGGCTGCTGCTGCGCCCGCTGAAGCTGCCCGACTTCCGCGACTACGCCGTCCCGGTGGGCAAGCCCGGGACGACGACGTCCGAGGCGACCCGCGTGCTCGGGACGTTCCTGCGGGACGTGGTGGCGGGCAACCCGTCCAACTTCCGGATCATGGGCGCGGACGAGACGGCGTCCAACCGGCTCGGCGACGTCTTCGCGGCCACCGACCGGGTCTTCGAGGGCGAGCGGCTGCCGACGGACGAGTATGAGATCCCGGCGGAGCCGGGCGGGGGGCGCGGGGGGTCGTCCCCCCGCAGGCTGTTCGCCCCGCACGGGCAGGTCATGGAGGTGCTCAGCGAGCACCTGTGCCAGGGCTGGCTGGAGGGCTACCTGCTGACCGGGCGGCACGGCCTGTTCAACAGCTACGAGGCGTTCGTCCACATCGTGGACTCGATGTTCAACCAGCACGCGAAGTGGCTGAAGGTGACGCGGCGGCTGCCGTGGCGGCGGCCGATCGCGTCGCTGAACTACCTGCTGTCGTCGCACGTGTGGCGGCAGGACCACAACGGCTTCACCCACCAGGACCCGGGCTTCCTCGACGTGGTCATGAACAAGAAGCCCGAGATCGTCCGGGTGTACCTGCCGCCGGACGCGAACACGCTGCTGTCGGTCGGCGACCATTGCCTGCGCTCGCGCGACTACGTCAACGTGATCGTCGCGGGGAAGCAGCCCGCGCTGAACTGGCTGCCGATGGACGCCGCGATCGCGCACTGCACGCGCGGCATCGGCATCTGGGAGTGGGCGTCGACCGATGGCGGCGCCGATCCCGACGTCGTCATGGCGTGCGCGGGCGACATCCCGACGCTGGAGACGCTCGCCGCCGTCGACATCCTCCGCCAGCTGTTCCCCGACCTGCGCGTCCGGGTGGTGAACGTCGTCGACCTGATGCGGATGGAACCCGACACCGAGCATCCGCACGGGCTGCCGGACCGCGAGTACGACGCGCTCTTCACCACCGACAAACCGGTCATCTTCGCGTTCCACGGCTACCCGTACCTGATCCACCGGCTCGCCTACCGCCGCCACGGCCACGACCACCTGCACGTCCGCGGCTACAAGGAGGAGGGCACCACGACCACGCCGTTCGACATGGTCATGCTGAACGACCTGGACCGCTTCCACCTCGTCATGGACGTCATCGACCGCGTCCCGTCGCTCGGCGGGCGCGTCGCGCACATCCGCCAGCGCATGGCCGACCAGCGCCTCGCCCTGCGCGCCTACACCCGCGAGCACGGCGAGGACGCGCCCGAGGTCCGCGACTGGACCTGGCCCTACTGAAGACGGGCCTTACTGAAGACGGGCCTTACTGAAGACGTGGCCTTGCTGAAGCAGAGCCGTACCAGAGAGCCGTACTAGGGGGACCGCGATGCGCATCCTGACCGTGAACCCGGGGTCGAGCAGCCTGAAGCTGAGCATGATCGACCCGGACGGCTCCGTCGTCACCGAGAACGCCGGCGCCCGCCACGAGGTCGCCCCGATGGTCGCGGACATGCCGGCGCCCGACGCGGTCGGCGTCCGGTTCGTGCACGGCGGTACCGGCTTCACCGAGCCCGTCGTCGTCGACGCGGCGGTCACCGAACGGCTGGAGGCGCTCGCCGACCTCGCGCCGCTGCACCAGCCCGCGTCGCTGCACGCGCTGTCGGAGATCACCGCCGCGCTGCCCGGCGTCCCGGCCGTCGCGTGCTTCGACACCGCCTTCCACGCCACGCTCCCGGACGCCGCCGCGACCTACGCGCTGCCCGCGGAGTGGCGGGAGCGGTTCGGCCTGCGCCGCTACGGCTTCCACGGCCTGTCGTACTCCTACGCCGTCCGCCGGACGCGCGAGATGCTCGGCGCGCTGCCGACCCGGACGGTGATCTGCCACCTCGGGTCCGGCGCGTCGCTCGCCGCCGTCGCCGACGGCCGCTCCGTCGACACGACGATGGGCTTCACGCCCCTCGAAGGGCTCGTCATGGCGTCCCGCGCCGGCAGCGTCGACCCCGGCATCCCGCTGTGGCTGATCAAGCACGGCGTCGAGGCGTCCGAGGTCAACGAGGCCCTCGAGAGCCGGTCCGGGCTGCGCGGGCTCGCCGGGACGGGCGACATGCGGGAGATCCGCGAGCGCGCCGAGGCCCGCGACGCCGTCGCGCTCGCCGCCCTCGACGTCTACCACCACCGGCTGCGCGCCTGCGCCGCCGCGATGGCCGCCACCCTCGGCGGCCTCGACGCGCTGGTCTTCACCGGCGGCGTCGGCGAGCACGACCCGTCCGTCCGGCACCGCCTCGCCGAGGACCTCGCCTTCCTCGGCGTGTCCGTCGACCCCGCCCGCAACGACGGCGCGCACGGCGACGCCGACGTCACCGCGCCCGGTTCCGCCGTGCGCGTCCTCGTCGTCACCGCGCGCGAGGACCTCGAGATCGCCGACGGGGTCCGCCGGTGCCTCCGCTGACCCGCGCCGGACGCGCCGCCGGCGCCCCCGCCACCGGTGGCCGCCCGGAGGGCAATGACATCCTCCAACCTGCACCAATACCGGTAAAGCGCCGGATATCGCGCATACGATGACCGGGATGGAGAGACCGGCGGACGCCCTGGAGAGCCTCGCGCGCAAGCTCGAGAACATCCAGGCGATCACCGATGAGGCCTTCGCGCACATGGGCGTCGAGGAGTTCCTGGACACCCTGCTCGACCGCGTCCGCGACATCCTCGGCGTCGACACCGCGGCCGTGCTCCTGCTGGACCGGCGGGCCCGGCTCCTCGAAGCGGCCGCCGCGAAGGGCCTCGAGGAGGAGGTCACGCAGGGCGTGCGCGTCCCCGTCGGCCAGGGCTTCGCCGGACGCGTCGCCGCCGAACGGATCCCGGTCTACATCCCCGACGTGCCCCACGCGACCGTCTACAACCCGCTGCTGGTCCAGCGGGGCCTGCACTCCCTGCTCGGCGTCCCCCTCATCGGCGGCGGGCGGCTGGTCGGGGTCATGCACGTCGGCACCCTGGCGCCGCGCCGGTTCACCGCGGACGAGACCGAGTTCCTGCAGCTCGCCGCCGCCCGCGTCGCCCTGGCGGTGCAGTCGCTGACGAGCCGCGCCGAACGCGCCGGCGCCCTGGAACTGCAGCGCAGCCTCATCCCGTCCGGGCTCCCGGAGATCCCCGGCCTCGAGCTGGCCGCGCGCTACCGTCCCGGCAAGGAGAGCGTCGGCGGCGACTGGTACGACGTCTTCGACCTCCCCGCGGGCGAGATCGGCATCGTCATGGGCGACGTGGCCGGGCACGGGCTGGGCGCCGCCGTCGTGATGGGCCGGATGCGCAGCGCGCTGCGCTCGTACGCGCTGGAGACGACCGACCCGGCCGAGGCCCTCGGCAAGCTCAACCGCAAGATGATGCACTTCGAGCCCGACGCGACCGCGACCGTGCTCTACGCGGTGTGCGATCCCGCCTTGGACCGGGTCCGGCTGTCCTCGGCCGGCCACCCGCCCCCGGTCCTCGCCCTGCCCGGCCGTCCGGCGGAGGCCGTCGACATGAAGTTCGACCTCCTGATCGGACTGGACGAGACCACGGCCCGCCACACGACGGTGGTGGAGCTTCCCCCCGGAGCGCTGCTGTGCTTCTACACCGACGGGCTCATCGAGCGGCGGGACGACTCGGTCGACAGCGGCATCGCACGGCTGTGCGGCGCCGTCCGCGCGGACCCGCCCGAGCAGGTCGCCGCCGCGGTGATGGGTGCGCTCATCGGCCGCGAGCGCGCCGAGGACGACGTCGCGCTGCTCCTTCTGCGCCGGGCCCTGGACGGCCCGGCGGCCGCGGAGCCCTTGCCCTAGGCTCTGGGCGCATGGCGGACAACGCGTGCCGGGTGTGCGGGAAGGCACTGCCGCGCCCGGACGGACGGCCCGGGCGGGCGTCGGTGTACTGCTCGGCCGCGTGCCGGCAGAAGGCGTACCGGACGCGGCGGGCCGGCGGCGGCGACGCCGTCCACGACCTGATCTCCGACATCGAGCGGCGCGTGCGGAGCCTGGCGCCCGAACGCCCCGAGCCGTTCTACGCCGACGTGCGGGAACTGTCGTCGTCGATCGGGCGGCTGCGCCGCATCGCGCGCGTAGCGGCGGACGCGACGCGGTCCGTCCCGGCTGCCGTCACGGAATCCGTCACGCATTCCGTCACGCCGGCGCTCACGGAATCCGGCACGCCCGGATCCGGCACGTCCGAATCCGGCACGGAATCCGTCACGCCGGAGCCCGTGACGAATCCGCTCCGGGACGGGGACGAGATCGATTTCGCGGCGCTCGTCGAACCGCACCGGCGCGAGCTGCAGGTCCACTGCTACCGGATGGTCGGCTCCTACGACGACTCCGAGGACCTCGTCCAGGAGACCCTGCTGAAGGCGTGGCGGAACCGCGACGGGTTCGAGGGGCGCTCCAGCCTGCGCACCTGGCTCTACACGATCGCCACCAACGCGTGCCTGGACTTCCTGCGCCGCAACGAGCGCCGCCCGCAGCGGTACGCCCCGTCCCCCGTCCCGCCGTCGAACGAGGTGACCGCGCCGCCGTTCCTGCCCTGGCTGCAGCCGTTCCCCGACGACCCGGAGGCGGCGGCGGAGACCGCGGAGACGCTGGAGCTGGTGTTCCTCGCCGCGATCCAGCACCTGCCGCCGAAGCAGCGCGCCGTCCTGATCATGCGGGACGTGCTCGGCTGGCCCGCCGCCGACACCGCGGCCGCCCTCGGCCTGACCGTGGCCTCGGTGACCAGCGCGCTGCAGCGGGCCCGGCCCGCCCTCCGCGATCGTCTCCCGGAACGGCGTGACGAATGGGCGCGCGGCACCGACCCGTCCGAGGCCGAACGCGCGCTCCTCGACCGCTACATGCGGGCCGCCGTCGACGGCGACACGGCCGCGATGACCGCGATGCTGCGGGAGGACGTCCGCATCACCATGCCCC
The DNA here is from genome assembly GCF_008923365.1 of Actinomadura montaniterrae. Taxonomy (GTDB): domain Bacteria; phylum Actinomycetota; class Actinomycetes; order Streptosporangiales; family Streptosporangiaceae; genus Spirillospora; species Spirillospora montaniterrae. The sequence goes on along the minus strand of NZ_WBMR01000034.1, from coordinate 44,541 downwards.
CGAACCCGCTGTGGTTCGGCGGCCGGGACGCGATCATCGGGATGCTCTCGCAGACGTTCGACCCGTCCTCGCCCGCGTACATCGGCCGGTGGCGGCACCTGCCGGCCAGGGCGAACGGGCAGCTCGCCCTCGGCGGCTACGTGCAGCGGCCCGGCACCCGCGTCTACCGGGCGCAGGTCATGGACGTCCTGCGGATCGAGGACGGCCTGATCGCCGAGATCACCTCGTTCGAGCCGCACCTGTTCCCCGCCTTCGGGCTGCCGCTGACGCTGACCGATTAGTTTCCCCGCCGCGCGCGTCTCCATAGGCGTCCCACAACAACGCGAGAACGGAACACGGACATGCTCCTGGAGAACAAGAACGCGATCATCTACGGCGCCGGCGGCTCGATCGGCGGGACCGTCGCGACGACCTTCGCCCGCCTGGGCGCGACCGTCTTCCTCGCCGGCCGGACCCGCGCATCCCTCGACGCCGTCGCCGCGGACATCGCGGCCGCCGGCGGCCGCGCCGAGGTGGCCGTCCTCGACGCGCTGGACGAGAAGGCCGTCGAGGAGCACGCCCGGCAGGTCGCCGACGCCGGCGGCATCGACGTCTCCTTCAACCTCGTCACGCGCGGCGACGTGCAGGGCATGCCGCTCACGCAGATGCCCGTGGACGACTTCGTCAGCCCGATCACGACGGGGATCACCGCGAACTTCATCACGGCCCGGACCGCCGCCCGGCACATGTCCGAGCGCGGCTCCGGGGTCGTCCTCACGCTGAACAGCGGCTCGGCGAAGGGCAGCCCGATGATGGGCGGCACGGGCCCGGCGGACGCCGCGCTCGACGCCCTCGTCCGCAACCTGGCGCAGGAGTGCGGCCCGGCGGGCGTGCGCGTCGTCGGGATCTGGACGGCGGGCCTCCCCGAGACCCTCTCGCCGGAGAAGCTGTCCCAGTTCGGCCCGCCGATGGACGACGCCGCCTTCCAGGCCCTCCTGACCCGCCTGGACGAGATGCGCCTGCTCCGCCGCTCCCCCACGCTCGCCCAGATCGCCGACACCGCCGCGTTCCTCGCGTCCGACGGCGCCGCCGCCATCACCGGCACCTTCGTCAACGCCACCGGCGGCATCTTCACCGACTGACCCCGCCCGTGGTCAGCGGCGGGGGTCGCGGCCGGTGACGCCCAGCACGCGGTGCAGGAGGGGCGCGTCGTCGGGGACGGGGACGGCGGGCCCCCAGAGGGTCGGGACGGGAGCCTTCGGGACGAAATCGGCCACGTGGTCGAGGCAGGCGCGGAGCGTGTCGTCCGGCAGCGCGAAGGGCCGGCCGGTGGCGGTGGCGAGGTCCCAGCCGTGTACGACGATCTCGGTGAACGCGATCTTGCCCCACAGCTCGTTGGGCAGCGTCGTGCCGCCCGTCTCGGTCTCGCCCTCCCAGGCCGCCGGGTCGGCCCAGGCCTCGCCGAGCGCCCGCACGTGCTCGGCGACGCGCTTGTGCCAGCCGTCGCCGAGGCCCGTGGCGCCGCCGGATCCGGGAGGCTCCTCGCGGGCGAGCCCGGCGAAGCCAGCGGACACCGTGTCGACGTGGAGGATGAGGTCGCGGACCGTGTACTCCGTGCAGGGCGTGGCGTCGTCGAGCCGGTCATCGGAGACGCCCGCCAGCACGTCGATCATCCGGTCGCAGGCCGGGGTCATGTCGATCATCGGTCTCCTCGCAGTGCGGTTCCTCGGCCGCGCGAACGCGGCCCGTGGGATATAGACCTGCGGGGAGCCCGAAACTCGTCGGTCACGACCGTAGCCGCCCGCGGAGATGATCGAGCCGGGCCGTGACCGCGAGGGCCGCCGAGCAGCCGCTGGTCACGGCTCGGTGAGGGGTTCGGCCTCGTAGGCCTGGTGGAGCAGGTCCAGGAAGCGGGGCGCGTCGGGAACGGGCGCCGACCCGATCCGGTGGACGGCGATGCCCGGCGTCCACGAGTTCATGACCACGGCCCCGGACAGCGACGGGACGTCGGCCGGCGTCACCTCCTTGACACGCTGGGGCACGCCGAGCCGTTCCAGTTGGCGGCGGACGATGCCCATCGTGGTGCCGACCAGCATCGGCGCGTCGGGCCACACCACGGCGTCGCCGTCCCAGAAGGCCAGGTTCCAGATCGTGGCCTCGGTGAGCCGGCCGCGGCGGTCGACGAACGCGGCGTCGTCGAAGCCGTCCCGGACGGCCCGCCGCATGAAGTACGTCTTGGCCACCTCGCCGACATGCTTCACGGCGGGCAGCACCCGTTCGTACTCGACCGTCGCGAGCGCCAGGGGCCCCTCCGGGCCGGTCGCGGGCGGCCTCGTGCGGACCAGGACGTCGGGCTCCGCGTCCTCGACCGGAGCGGACCCGCCCGGCGCCACGTACATGGTGGCCGTCAGCGAGACGTCCGCCGGACCGGCCTCCAGCGCCGTCCGCAGGAAGGACCGCACCCGGTCGTCGGGCACCGCCCGGCCGAACAGTTCCGCCGACGCGGACCGCAGCCGCTCCAGATGCAGGTCGAGGCCGCGGATGCGGCCTCCGCGCACCTGCATGGCGGTGAAATGGGCATAGCCCGCGAAGGCGAGCGGCGCCAGTTCCCCGGTGGTCGCCGCGTGCCCGTTGCGGTGGGCGAGTGTGGTCATCGGTGTCTCCATAGGTCCGGAATGATCGCCGCCCTCATCGTGCATGCTCACACGTCCGGGCCTACGGTGTCGGTCCCCTGCCCTACCGTGGGGCCGCGTGATCACCTCCCGCCCCGAGAACGTCCTGGCCGTCCCCGACGCGTGGCTGGAGGACCTGCTCCCCCGGCACGGGGGGCGGGTCCCGGCGCCCGAGACCGTCCCGGACCAGGAGGCGCACGCCGCCGTCCGCGACGGCCTTGAGGCCGCCGAGCCCCTCGTCCGCGAGGTGCTGGAACACCGGGGCACCGTGCCCGGGCTCGCGGAGGCCGGGCTCGCCTACCTGAAGGGCGAGGCGACCCCGCTGGGGGCGGCGGTGGTCGCGCGCGTGGAGACGATGGCGCGGTCGAGGTCGCGTTTCGCCTGCGACCCCGGCTGGGCCGACCACCTCGCGGCCGAGCACGGGCTCGCCTTCGCCGCCTGCGTGTTCGCCGAGATCGAGGGGATCTGGGTCTCCGGCGACGGCGGGCCGGTCGGGCTCGAGGAGCAGCCGGCCTACGTCCTGGAGGGCACGGGCGACCTCGACCACGCCCACTGGGCGGCGGGCCGCGCGGGCCGGCGGATGCGGGCGTTCCTGGCGGCCGCGGGCGAAGACGACCGGACCGCGGCCGTGCAGGCGCTCGCGGGGCACCGCCAAGGACCGGTCCGGCGGCTGGTCGCGGCCTTCCTGATGCCGGACCGGACGGACTGGGTGGACGACTGCTGCCAGGACCCGCCGCCGCGCACGTCGTACTACACCTCGTCCGGCGCCAAGATGCTGTGGTGGTCGCTGGGGACCGCCGAGCAGGTCGAGCGGCTCGGCGACTGGGCCGTCCTGCAGACCGGCGAGCGGGACCCCGACGTGCTCTACACCCTGGTCGACGGGCTGGGCGAGGCCGCGGCGCCGGTGCTGGCGCGGTCGCTGGACGGCGACGCGGAGCCGAAGGAGCGGCGCCGCATCGTGGACGCGCTGGCGCGGATCCCGGGCGACGAGGCGTTCCGGATCATGGGCGGCCGGCTCGACGCGACGCACGTGCTGCCCGCGATGGAGGCGATGATCGACCGGTTCCCGGTCCGGGCGCTGCGGCTCCTGCCGGAACTCGGCACCGGCACCGCCTGGCGGTCGTCGCTGGCGGCGGGCCTGCTGAACGCGCACCTCGAGGCGCACCCGGAGCTGGTCTCGGCGGCGGACCTGAACCCGCGGGCCCGGGAGGCGCTCGACGCACTCCAAGCCGCGCGCACGGCCGAGGCGCCGCTCGACCAGGTGCCCGCGGCCCTCCGGAAGGGCGGGAAGAATCGGGCGCCGGCGTGGGCGCGTCCGGCCGCGCTGCCGCAGGTCCTGCTGCGCGGCCGCGAGCACGCGCTGCCCGCGGCGGCGACGGGCCACCTGGTCGAGGCCCTGAGCAAGGCGAGCCCGCGGCGCGCGCCCGCCCAGAGACTCAAGGACGCGCTCGACGCGCTCGACCCCTGGTCGCTGGCCGAGTTCGGCTGGAGCCTGTTCGCCCGGTGGCGGGCGTCCGGCGAGGCGACGCGGATCGGCTGGGCACTGGCGCAGCTCGGCTGGACCGGCGACGACGAGATCGCGCGGCGGCTGGGCGGGATGGCCCGGTCCTGGCCCGGCCAGAACGGGATCCAGCTGCCGCTGAAGGCGCTCGACGTGCTCGCCGGGATCGGCACGGACGTGGCGGTCATGCAGCTGCACCTCGTCGCGGACAAGGCCCGGCCCAAGCGGCTCAAGAAGCGGGCGGGGCAGCTGCTGACCGAGGTCGCCGACGAACGCGGGCTCACGATGGACCAGCTCGGCGACCGGATCGTCCCCGACTTCGGCCTGGACGCCGGCGGCGGCATGACGCTCGACTACGGCCCGCGGACGTTCACGGTGGGCTTCGACGAGCAGCTGCGACCGGTCGTGTTCGACGGCCGCGGCACGCTCCGCAAGACGCTGCCGAAGCCCGGCGCCAAGGACGACCCGGAGGCGGCGCCCGCCGCGTACCGGGCGTTCACCGGGCTGAAGAAGGACGTCCGCACGGTCGCCGCCGACCAGATCGGCCGGCTGGAGCGGGCCATGGCCGGGCAGCGGCGGTGGACGACCGGCGACTTCCGGCGGCTGTTCGTCCGGCATCCGCTGCTGTGGCACCTCGTCAGGCGGCTGGTCTGGCTGCACGACGGGGACGGGGCCGCTCCGGTCGCGTTCCGGGTCGCCGAGGACCGCACGTTCGCCGGCGTGGACGACGAGGCGCTGCCGCTCCCGGAGTCCGGCGAGGTCCGGATCGCGCACCCGGTGCACCTGGGCGAGAGCGTCGCGGCCTGGTCGGAGGTCTTCGCCGACTACGAGATCCTGCAGCCGTTCCCGCAGCTCGGCCGGCCCGTCCGCGCGTTCACGGCGGAGGAGGCGGCCGGCGACCGGCTCGACCGGGTCGCGGGCACCGTGGTCGGCGTCGGGAAGGTGCTGGGCCTGGAACGCCGGGGCTGGGAGCGCGGCACGCCGCAGGACGCGGGCGTGCAGCACTGCCTCACCCGCGGCGTGGCCGGACGCACGGTCGTCCTGGACGTGAGCCCCGGCTTCCCGGTGATGTCCCCCGCCGAGTGGCCCGAGCAGACCCTCGGCGCCGTCTGGATCGCCGGGTCCGAGGCGTCCGATCCCCATCTCGCGGAGGCGACGTTCGGGGAGCTGGACGACGTCGAGGCGTCCGAACTGCTCCTCACCCTGCACGATCTCGCCGCTCAGGCTGTGCCCGCGTAGGCGGGGCGCCCTGCGGCGCCGTCACTCGGGCTGCTCGGCCTTGGTGATGGCGTAGACGGCCGGGCGGAGGATCTCGACGACGCGCTCGGGGTCGGCGTCGGCCAGGTGGTCGAGCTCGATGAGGTGCCGGCCGAGGGCGATCCCGATCAGCATCGCGTTGACGACGGCTGCCCGCAGGTCGGCGTCCTCGTCGGGGATGGCCTGCCCGATCCCCTCCTTGCGGAGCCGCGCCGCGGACCGGAACGCGCGGGCGGCCTCCGGGTGGGTCAGCATCGACCGCAGGAGGGCGAGCGACTCCACCGGTTCCTCGGCCAGCGAGGTGCGGAGCCGGTCGAGCAGTTGCTCGGCGACCTCGTCGGCCGTGCCGCCGGGCATCCAGCTCGCGCCCGCCTCGATGGCCCGCGCGAAGAGCTTCTCCTTGCTGCCGAAGTAGTGCATGACCAGGCCGGGGTCGACGCCCGCGGCGGTGGCGACCGCGCGGATGGTGGTCCGGTCGTAGCCGGCGTCGGCGAAGATCCGGCGGGCGTGCTCGAGGATGCGGGCCTGGGTGGCGCGCCGCTGCTCGGCCCGGGACCCGCCCCCTGGAGTGCTCACCTTCTCATTCTATGAGCGTTGACCGGGCCGCCCATTTCGTTCTACATTCGTTGAACCAGTCATACAACGCACGTTGAACGAAGGAGCGGCCATGAGCGCACCGGCGACACCCCTGGAAGTCCTCGAACGGCGGCGGGACCTGCTGATCAACCGGGACATGGAGGCGTTCGCGGACCTGTTCGCAGCGGACGGCGTCATCGAGCTGCCGTTCGGCGGCCCGGGACTGCCGGACCGGCTGGAGGGCCGCGACGAGATCCGCGCGTTCTCCACGAAGGCGGGCCGGCCGGACCTGGAGATCCGCGACCTGCGCGTCCGCGACGTCCACCGCACCACCGACCCCGAAGTCGTGATCATGGAGCTCACCACCGTCGGCCGGGTCGTCGCGACCGGCGAGCCGTTCGAGGTGCCCTGCATCCAGGTCTTCCGGATCCGCGACGGCCGGATCGTGCTCTTCCGCGACTACGTCGGAGCCGGATCGCTGCCGGCCCCGTCCTGATCGCGCGATCGCCCGGCACGCGGCGCAGACGATCCCCTACGCTCTGGTGATCGCAGTCGGACGGAATGCGGGGATCCGGTGGATTCGTTCAGTGACGCGCTGCTGACACTGGCCGCGCCGCGGCTCGGGGTGGCGGCGGAGCGGTCGGCGCGCCTCAACCGCGCCCTCGAAGGGACGACGTTCCGCCGGAACCTGGAGGCCGGGGTCGCGTGGTCGGGCGACCGGCGGATGGCCGCCGGGATCCTCGGCAGCCACGCCGAGGACAACACCTTCCAGTGGAGCTGGGTCGTCCCGGGCTTCGCCGGGACCCCGGCCGCCGCGCACGCCGAGCGGCTCCGGGAGATCGGCGAGCGGCGCGGCGTCCCGGAGCTGACCGAGCCGCTGGTCGACCTCGGCGGGTTCTACGACCCGCGCGCCGCCGCCGACGACCTCGCCCTGCTCGCGGTCGCGCTGCTCGACGCGAGCGCCGCGATCCGGCACGGCCACGGCGGCCGTGCGCTCACGTTCATCGTCGCCGACGCGCCCGACCTGACGTCCGGCGCGCCCGCCGCCGAGCAGGCCGGGGCCTGCCTGCGGCGCGCCGCCGACCTGCTCGGCGACTACGACGCCCGTCAGCACACGGACGCGATGATGCGCGGCTACGCCGGCCATCACGGTCTCGCCGTGCGCGGGACGGAGATCGAACTGCCGGACGGGACCGTCCCCTTCCCCACCAAGGACGACGGCCGTTCCGGTCTGCTGCTCGTCAACGAGCTCGACGTGAACGGGCCCGTCCCCGCGTCGCTGCTGGCGACGGCCGCCCCGGCGATGGCGTGCGTCCTGGCCGGGCAGAACGCGCTGATCGACCGGCTCTCCGACGACGGCGTGGACTGGCGGACGCCGCCCGAGTGGGACGCCGCCGCCGGGACGCTGCGCTTCGGCGGCACCGTCACCGTCCAGGCCCGGGAGATCGGCGTCTTCGCCCAGAACGGCACCTGGACCTGGGCGGACGGCGACGGCCCGGCACAGGCGAAGGAGCTGGTCGCCGCCGGCGGCGAGCCATCGTGGGCGGCCGGCGAGGTCGACCTGAGCGGGCATCCCCGGCCCGCGCACGTCGCGGAGCTGCTGACCTGCGCGGCCGCGCGCCTCGGCGGCGGCTGGGGCGCCTGGTCGGTGCCGGGGCCCGGCGGCGAGCGGCGGTTCGCGCTCGTCGATCCCGAGCAGCCCGGCACCGGACCGGACACCATGCTGGCGGCGCTGCACACCAGCGCCAACATCGTCCAGCAGCTCGTGCTGCGGCGGGACCGGTACGAGATCACGCGCGCGATGGCGCTCGGGGTGTTCGAGCACTGCGGGTACGTCCCGTGGCACGCCGGCGAGCCCGAGTTCCTGATGGGCGTCCAGGGCCTGTACCAGGTGCGCGCCTACGTGAGCGTGGACGGCACCATCTACCGGCTGTCGTCCGGCCTGTTCGGCCAGCCCGGCTGACGCGCGTCCAGGCCTGTGTGCCCGGCCGGGGCGTCGCAGGTCAGGCCAGGAGGGCGGCCACCGCGTCGACGACGAGGCGGCGGCGCCGTCCGGCCGAGCCGTCCTCGATGAGGGCCTCGAACTCGGGCATGCTCGCGCTCCACAGGCCCGACAGGTGGATGACCAGGCCGAGCAGTTCGGCGGCGGAGAAGCGGGTGGGGAGCGTGCCGTCGGCCTGCGCGGCGGCGATCGCCCGGATCTTCGCCTCGTTGCCCGCCACGACGGGCGCCAGGAGGTCGGACGAACCGGCCCGTTCCAGCCGGTACCAGGTCGCGATGCGCTGTACCCACGGGCGCTTCTCGTAGGAGTCGTGCAGGCGGCCCGCGTACTCGGGGAGGTTCGCGGCGTCGATGGGGACGTCGTCGAGCGTCTCCCGCACCATGGCGTCGAAGACGGCGTCGAACAGGCCGTCCTTGCTGCCGAAGTAGTGGTAGATCTGCGCCTTGTTGCTGCGGGCGGCGGCGGCGATCCGGTCGACGCGGGCCCCGGCGATGCCGTGCGCCGAGAACTCCTCGCGTGCCGCGTCCAGCAGCCGTCGCCGCGTGGCGTCCGCGTCCCGTGCCATGCCCCGCACTCTATCAACTAACCGTTCAGTTGACATCTGGGCCGGACCGTGCCTACCTTGTTCTAAACAACCAGTTAGTTAGTAACTGCTCCGGAGGGCACCATGTCCACCCAGAACTCACTGTCATTCCTGGTCAGCGGCGCTTCCCGCGGGCTCGGGCGGGAGATCGCCCGCGCCGCGCTGGAGGCCGGCCACCGGGTCGTCGCCGGAGTGCGCACGCTCTCCGCGCTGGACGACCTCGCCGCCGAGCACGGCGACCGCCTCGTGGTCGTCCCGCTCGACGTGACCGACGCGCACGCCGCGGAAGCGGCCGTGCGGACCGCCGTGGACCGGTTCGGCCGGCTGGACGTCCTGGTCAACAACGCCGGCTACGCCGACCTCGCCGCGATCGAGGACGTCGACTTCGACGACTTCCGGACCCAGATCGACACGAACCTGTTCGGCGTGGTCCGGCTGACGCGGGCGGCGCTGCCGGTGATGCGCGAGCAGCGCGCCGGGCACATCGTCCAGGTCTCGTCGGTGGGCGGCCGGCTCGCCACCCCGGGCCTCGGCGCCTACCAGACCGCCAAGTGGGCCGTCGGCGGGTTCTCCTCGGTGCTCGCCGCCGAGGTCGCGCCGCTCGGGATCAAGGTCACCGTGCTGGAACCCGGCGGGATGCGCACCGACTGGGCGGGGTCGTCCATGCGGATCGCGCCCGTCCGCCCCGAGTACGCCGAGACCGTCGGGGCGATGGCGGCCAGGCACGCGGACGGGAGTGTCACGGCGGCGAGCGACCCCGCCAAGGTCGCGCGCCTCGTCCTCGACGTCGTCGCGCTGGACGAGCCGCCGCTGCGCCTGCTCGTCGGCCCCGACGCCTACGCGTACGCCACCGCCGCGGGCCGCGCCCTGCTCGCCGAGGACGAGCGGTGGCGCGAGCTGAGCGTCTCCACCACCGCGGACGACGCCACGGCGGAGCACGTCGACCCGCTCGGCCACGCCCGCCCCTGAAACCCGGGCCGGCCGGGCGTCGGGGGGAGGGGTCAGCGGGCGCGGCGTTCCTCGTCCTCCAGGAGCGGGCCCAGCCGGAACGGGACCTGCTCGGTGAGGACGATCGAGGTCGTGCTGCGGCGCACGCCGGGGCACGCGAGAATCGAGTCGATCACTTCGTGCAGCTGCTTGCCGTTCGGGGCGACCGCGCGCACCAGCAGGTCGCCCTGCCCGGTGATGCCGAGCACCTCCAGGACGCGCGGGATCGCCGCGAGCGCCTGCGCGGCCTCGCGCAGCCGGCCCTGCGCGACCTCCAGGGTGACGAACGCGGTCAGCTCGAAGCCGAGCGCGCCGAGGTCGACCTCGCGGCCGCGATGCCCGATGACGCCGTCGCGCTCCAGCCGCTCGACGCGGGCGTGCGCGGTGTTGCGGGCGATGCCGAGCTTGGCGGCCAGCTCGGTGATCCCGATGCGGGGCTGGTCGACCAGCCGGCGCAGGATCTGGATGTCGAGGAGGGTGGCACGCGTCACAACGCTCATCTCCGGCGGGTAACTCGGTTCTGACTTGAGCAATCCGCTCAATTATCGCCTCATCATCTTGCACTCCGCTCAGGCAAGAGTGCTCAATGTGGCTGAACAGTCCGGCCGCCGGGAGAGGGGCAGCACCATGACCAGTACCTCCGCGCTCCGCGACCGCCTCGAGCTGGAGCGGGGCCGGGTCGCGCTCGGCGGCGTCCAGGCGCTGGTCCGGCTGCTGCTCGAGCAGCGCCGCGCCGACGCCCGCCGCGGCTGGACGACCGCCGGCTTCGTGTCCGGGTACCGGGGATCCCCGCTCGGCGGGCTCGACCAGCAGCTGATGCGCGAGGCGAAGCTCCTGGACAGCCACGACATCCGGTTCATCCCGGGCGTCAACGAGGAGCTGGCCGCGACCGCCGTGTACGGGTCCCAGCTCGTCGACCACCTGCCGGACCCGCGCTACCAGGGCGTCTTCGGCCTCTGGTACGGCAAGGCGCCCGGCGTCGACCGGTCGCTCGACGCGTTCAAGCACGCCAACTGGCTCGGCACCGCCGAGCGCGGCGGGGTCCTCGCCGTCGTGGGCGACGACCCGTCCTGCAAGTCCTCGACGCTGCCGTCCGCGACGGAGGGCGCGCTCGCGGAGGCGTTCATGCCGGTGCTCGCGCCCGGATCGATCACCGACGTGCTGCGGCTCGGCCGGCACGGGTTCGAGATGTCCCGGTTCAGCGGCGCGTGGACCGGGTTCAAGCTCGTCACCGACGTCGCGGACTCGCTCGAGGTCGTGGACGTCGCGCCCGTCCCGGACCCGGTCGTCCCCGAACTGGAATGGCGTGGCCGCCCCTGGAAGCCGACGCGGCGCCCCGGCGTCGACCTCAAGGACACGACGTCCCTCGAAGCCGAGGTCCTGCACGGACGGCTCCGCGCCGCGGCGGCCTACGCGTCCGCGAACGGCCTCGACGTCATCGAGGGCGCCACCGGCGACGCCGCCATCGGGCTCGTCGCGTCCGGCCGCACCTACCTCGAACTGCGCGAGGCCCTCGACCGGCTCGGCCTCGACGACGCGGCCCTCGCCCGGCGCGGCGTCCGGCTCCTCAGGCTCGCCCTGATCCACCCGCTCGACCCGGTGCGGCTCCGCGCGTTCGCCGCCGGCCTCCGCGAGATCGTCGTCGTCGAGGAGAAGCGCGCGTTCGTCGAGACGCAGATCCGCGACCTGCTGTACGACGCGCCGGAGCGGCCCGCCGTGCTCGGCAAGAACGGGCCCGACGGCGCGCCCCTCGTCCCCGCGGACGGCGGCCTCACCGCCGACCGGATCGTCAAGGCGCTCGCCCGGCTCCTCGCCGACCGCGTCGGCGAGGACCACGTCGACCTGCGCGACCCGGCCCTGCGCCCGCGCAAGCCGAGCATCAACCTGCTCGCGCCCGCCCGCACCCCGTACTTCTGCTCCGGCTGCCCGCACAACCGGTCCACGGTCGTCCCCGACGGGTCGATGGCGGCGAGCGGCATCGGCTGCCACGTCATGACCGTCTTCCAGGACCGCAGCATCGGCACCACGCAGATGGGCGGCGAGGGCGCGATGTGGGTCGGCGCCGCGCCGTTCACCGGCACCGGGCACATGTTCCAGAACCTCGGCGACGGCACGTTCTTCCACTCCGGCAGCCTCGCGGTCCGGCAGGCCGTCGCCGCCGGCACCAACATCACCTTCAAGCTGCTCTACAACGCGGCCGTCGCGATGACCGGCGGGCAGGACGCCGACGGCGGCACCGACCCCGCGTCCATCACCCGCATGCTGCACGCCGAGGGCGTCGCGAAGATCGTCGTGGTCGCGGACGACCCGTCCCGCTACCCGCGCGGCACTCAGTGGGCGCCCGGCGTCCGGGTCCGGCACCGCGACGACCTCGACGCCGTCCAGCGGGAACTGCGCGAGATCCCCGGCGTCACCGTGCTCCTCTACGACCAGGCGTGCGCCGCCGAGACCCGCCGCAAGCGCAAGCGCGGCCTCGTCCCCGACCCGCAGACCCGCGTGCTGATCAACGAGGCGGTCTGCGAGGGCTGCGGCGACTGCGGCACCAAGTCCAACTGCCTCAGCGTCGAGCCCGTCGAGACCGAGTTCGGCCGCAAGACGCAGATCAACCAGACGTCCTGCAACAAGGACTACTCCTGCGTCGACGGCGACTGCCCGTCGTTCGTCACCGTGATCCCGGGCGAACGGAGGCCGTCCGGGCCCGCGCTGCCGAAGATCGGCGAGCTCTCCGAGCCCGCCTCCCGGCCGGACGCGGCGGACGTCCTGCTCGTCGGCATCGGCGGCACCGGCGTCGTCACCGTCAACCAGGTCCTCGCCACCGCCGCGCTCCTCGACGGCCGGCACGCCCGCGCCCTCGACCAGACCGGGCTCAGCCAGAAGGCCGGCGCGGTGGTCTCCCACCTGCGGATCGGCGCCGCCCCCGCCGAGCGCCCCGGCATGATCGGGGACGGCGGCGCCGACGCCTACCTGGTGTTCGACGCGCTCGCAGGCACGTCCGAGACCAACCTGCGCCGCTGCGCCCCCGGCCGCACCACCGCCGTCGTGTCCACCAGCGAGGTCCCGACCGGCCGGATGATCACCGACGTGACGGCGTCGCTGCCGCCGAGCGCGTCCCTCTTCCGGCAGATCGCCGCCCGCACCGACGCCGCCCGGCTCGTCGCGCTCGACGCCCTGGACCTGGCCGAACGCTGGTTCGGCAGCACCACAACCGCGAACTTCGTCGTCGTCGGCGCCGCCTACCAGGCCGGGCTGCTGCCGCTGTCGGCGCGCGCGATCGAGGAGGCGCTCGCCCTCAACGGCGTCCAGGTCGACGCGAACGTCCAGGCGTTCCGGGCGGGCCGGCGGCTCGTCCTGGAGCCCGGCTGGGCCGAACCGCCCGCCGCCCCCGCCGTCCAGCGGCCCCTCGCCGTCAACGCGCCCGCCGCCATGAACCTCGTGGACGCGTCGGGCACCGACGACGAGCTGGCCCGCGTGCTGCGGATCCGCGTCCCCGACCTCGCCGCCTACCAGGACCTCGCGCTCGCCAAGCGGTACCTCGACGCCGTCCTGCGCGTCGCCGCCGCCGAACGCGACGCCGTCGCGTCCGGGCAGCGGCTCGCCGTCGCCGTCGCCCGCCACCTGCACAAGCTCATGGCCTACAAGGACGAGTACGAGGTCGCGCGCCTCCACCTCGACCCGGCGCTCACCCGCCAGGTCGAGGAGCAGTTCGGCGCGGGCGCCACCGTCCGGTACATGCTGCACCCGCCGCTGCTGCGCGCCGTCGGCGTCGACCGCAAGATCGCGCTCGGCCGGACGGCCCGTCCCGCGTTCCACGCGCTGCGCGCGATGCGGCGGCTGCGCGGCACCCCGTTCGACCCGTTCGGCGCCACCGCCCAGCGCCGCGCCGAACGCCGCCTCGTCGCCGAGTACCTCGCGGTCGTCGACGAGCTCGCCCGCGGCCTCGACAAGGACAACCACGCCCTCGCCGTCGAGATCGCCGAACTGCCCGACATGATCCGCGGCTACGAGGACGTCAAGACCGCGAACATCGCCCGCTACCACGACAGGCTGCGCGACCTCCTCGGCTCCTGGCGCGCGGAGCAGCCGCTCCCCGCCGGGAACAGGTAGGACCGGCCGGCCGCGGCCCGCACCCCAACGACGTGGCGCGGGGCCGCGGCCGGCTGCATTCCCCGCTCCCGTTTCGAACCGCCGCCGGCCCGGACTCCTTTTCCGCTCGCCCCGCAGCCCCGTCGAACCGTCGCCGCCCCGTCCGGCGTACTCCGGAACATGGCGCACGGCCGGTGACCCGCCGTCGCCGTCCGACCGGGGAGGGACCCATGACCGCCGAGCCCGCGGGAGCCGACTGGCGGGCCGCGCTGCCGCGGACCCGCCGCCGGTCGCCCTTCCCGTGGCTCGCGCTCGCCGGGGTCGTCGCGACGATCGCCGCCGCGGCCACCCTCGTCCTCGGGCTCGGCGACACCCTCAGCGCCCCCGATCGCCCGCGCGGACGGCTCCTCCCCCTCCAGGCCGCGTCACCGACCGCCCCGGCGCCCCGTCCGACTCCCGCGCAAGGCCGGCGCACCTTCTCGGCCCCGGCCCCGGCTCCCGCCCCGGTGCCGTCGGTCTCGTTCCGCCAGGCCCTGCTCCGCCTGCGCTTCGCGGTGGGTCAGGGCGTCGCGACCGGCGACGTCCGCGCGGACGTGGGCGTCGACCTCACCAACGTCATCCAGGGCATGCTCGCCCACCCCCGCCACGGCGGCGCGGACGTCGCGGACCTGCAGCACAAGATCTCCACCCGCACCCGCGAGGGCGCCATCGCCGCGCGCCGCTCGACCGAACTCCACCAGATCCTCGCCCAAGCCACGCCGCCCTGACGCCCGAAGCCGCCCGGTCCATCACCCACCGAACCGATCCACGCTCGGAAAAGTGCGCGCCCGCCGAAAGACTCGGCGGGCGCGCTCCAGGATCAGCGTTCCTCGCGGTACAGCACGTGGGCGCGCCGCACCGGGTCGTACTTGCGGAGAACCAGGCGGTCGGGGTCGTTCCGGCGGTTCTTGCGGGTCACGTACGTGTGGCCGCTGCCCGCGGTCGACCGCAGCTTCACCACCGGCCGGACGTCGTTTCGTGCCATCGGGAACCTCCTCCGTTCAGAACGACACCGATAACCATTGCCGCTCCTCGTTTAATCCCGCAGGTCACAGATGCCGCCGGAGCGCCAGCGCGAGCTCGTCCCGCCGCGTCTCGCCGACGTCTTCCTCCGGCGCGCGTCCGAGCAGCGCGAACACCCGCGGCCCGCGCAGGTCATCAGGCAGGTCGTCCGCGCGCGGGACGATGTGGAAGTGTACGTGCGAGAACCCTTCGGCCTCGGCGAACTGCGCGATGTAGGTCTTGCCGCATCCGGTGACCGCGTGCAGCGCCCGCGACAGCCGCACCTGCCAGGACCCCAGCGCGGCGGCCTCCGCGTCCGTCAGCTCCGCGACGGCGGTGACGTGCCGGCGCGGCATGAGCACGAGCCAGCCGGGCGTCCCGGTGCCGAACGCGTGCGCCACGCGCCAGCGCTCGTCGAACGCGACGATTTCCCGAGGCGGCAGCGGTCCATCCGGCCGTTGTGCTCGCACACGAGGCATTCGGGGTTCTCCATGGCGGCCGATCCTAGGAGCGTCCGCCGGGTGCGGCGCGGGCCGCGATGGCCAGCAGCCCGGCGAGCAGAAGGGCGGCGGCGACCGTGGCGGCGGTCGGGTCGTGCGCGGTGCGGATCGGCCAGAACCACAGCGATGCCCATGACCGTTCGAGGGCGCGCCCGCACAGGATCGTGTAGGCGAGCGGCAGCGTCCAGCAGCGGTGCGGGCCGGCGACGACCGCGGTGAGCAGCGTCATGCCGGTCAGGCCGGCACATGCCCGGATCAGGGCCAGGGTTCCGCCGGTCGGTGCCCGGCCCACGGCAGCGGCCGCGAACAGCACCGTGGCCGCGGCGAACAGCAGCACCACCGTCAAGATGCGCAGGACGGGCAGGTGACGCCCGGTGACCCGCTCGACCTCCCCGATGGGGCTCCCGGTGGCGGCGCCGACCACCGCCGCGGCCCCCATCGCGACGACCAGCGGAACCATCGCGCCGAGCGCCCCACCCGACCGGGGAATCGGCAGCACCAACACAAGCGCGACACACGCGATCGCCCCCACCGCAGGCCCGGCCCGCCGAGAAGCCAAATGCAACCGAACCAGCCGCAACGCCGGCATCGACATCACAACAACACCTCCCTGATCAACAACCACCAACAACCACCAACAACCACCAACAACCCGAGCAAAACCCCAGCCCCGACACACAAACGCAGCACGACACGCAAACGCAGCACGGAGGGCGCGTCGCGGCGTCGAGTGCCCGGCACGGAAGGCCCAGCGCGACGCCACGGCTCGGCGGCTGCGGGGTTGGGACGCAGCGCGAAGGCACGGGACGCGGCGCGGCGCGGCGGCACAGCGACACAGCGCGGCTGAGAGGACGCGGCACGGCGCCAGGGCTCGGCACGGCGCGGGGGCTCGGCGCGGCGCGGGGGCGGGTGTACGGCGCGGAGGCGCGGCACGGAGGCGCGGTGCGAAGGGCATGACACGGAGGCGCGGTGCGGCGCGGTGCGGGGGTGGGAGCGCGGCGCGGAGGCGCGGGACGCGGAACCGCGACCGCGGCACAGCGCGGGGCGGGAACGCAGCACAGCGCGGGGCGGAGGTACGGCGCAGCGTATTGGGCGCGACGCGAGGGCTCGGCGCAGTGTGGGGACGCGGCGCGGAAGCGCGGGACGCGGCGCGGAAGCGCGGGACGCGGCGCGGAAGCGCGGGACGGAAACACAGCACGGCGTGGGGCGGAGGTACCGCGCAGCGTATTGGGCGCGGCACGGCGGACGCGGCACGGGAACACGTCACGGCGCGGTGCGGGGACGCGGAACGCGACCGCAGCGCCGCGCGGGGCGGGAACGCAGCGCCGCGCGGGCCGGGTACGCAGCACAGCGCGGGGCGGGAATGCGGCACAGCGTGGGCGGGAACGCGGCAGGGCGCGGGGCGGAGGTACGGCGCAGCGTATTGGGGGCGGCGCGAGGGCTCGGCGCGGTGCGGGGGCCGGGTGCAGCGGGGAGGCGCGGGACGCTCCGCGGCACGGCGTGGGGGCGGCGCGGCGTGTTGGGGGTGGGGTCAGGGGAGGGCATTTGGGGGGAGGTGGGTGGTGCGGAGGGGGTGGAGGTGGGTGGCGAACCATTGGTGGCGGGTCGGTGGGGGGAGTGCGGCTAGGCGGTGGGCGGCGGCGAGGACGGCGGGGGTGGGGCCGCCGCGGGTGGGCAGCGCGGACGCGTCCGGAGGGTCCCCGGCCGCGATGAGGACGGCGAGGACGGCGGCTTGGCGTGCGGGGTCGGTGCCGTCCCACGCTCCGAACAGGAGACCGGCCGCCGTGTCGGCGCGCATGCTGCGCGCGGCGCGGCCGGTGACCGGTCCTCGTTTGTCGTAGGCGTCGAAGGGAGCCGGCACGGAGAGGACGCCGTCCGTGATGTGCGGGCCGTCGACCGGTCTCTGGTCGATCCGGGACGGGACCCCGGGCAGGCCCGCCAGCTGGCTGGTCACCGGACGCACCGCGGCGGCCACGTCGGGAAGGCGCGCCTTGAGCGCCGGGTGGACGCAGATCTGGATCGGTCCGCGGTCGCAGGCCGGGGTGTAGGGCACCGGACGGCCGTCGCCGCGGGACTCCAGTCGCGGGATCACGGCGATGCCGCGGCCGGCGTCGACACGCCCGGTCCCGGCGAGCCAGAGTCCGGCGCCTGCGGCGGCGGTGCCGGTGGCCGTCAGGATGATCCCGGCCGTCCGGACGAGCGGTCCGCCGGCGGCGCCGCGCAGGGCGAGCGGGCCGAGCGCGACGGCGACCAGGCCGGCGGCGAAGATCAGCTCGACGGCGGGAAGGTCGTGGCCCGTCCGGTAGAACAGCGCGCGGTACGGATCGGTGACCTGGCCGACCGGGCTGACCAGGCCCACGGCGACGCCGGTGGACTTCAGCGTGCCCGCGACGACCAGCAGCAGGAACGCGCCGATCGCGGTGAGGGGCGCGACGAACCGTCCGGACAGCATCGCGCCGGTGGCGTGCCCGGCGGCGCAGAACGCCAGGAACGCGGCGAAGGTCGCGGCGACCGGCCACCAGGGCGGGGATCCCCAGCTCGCCGTGTGCGCCGTCAGCCCGTACAGGAAGCCGGTCGCCGCGGACAGGAACGCCAGGCCCCACAGCGCCGTCGCGGCGCAGCCGGGAAGGGTGCGGCTCCAGCCGCCGCGCGCGGTGCTCACCAGCAGCTCGCCCGTGCGGGCGCGTTTCTCCCGGGACGCGGTCCATGCGGCGGCGCCGGCGATGACCGGGCCGAGGCCGAGGAGGGTCTCCTGCAATGCCTCGCCGCGGCGGGTCCAGACGGCCGACGCGGTGACCGAGCGCCCGTACGGCGAGATCCACAGCAGGACGGCCAGGGTGGGCAGCAGGAAGGGGGTGACGTTGCGGCGGAGTTCCAGCCGCAGCAGGCCCATCATGTCCGGGTCTCCGCGAGGACGGCGCTGTAGCCGCGTTCGAGCGGCGCGTCCCCGATGCCGGTGCCGGCGCCCCGGGCGCTCAGTTCGGCCGGTGTGCCGGTGAAGACCAGCCGCCCGTCGGACATCAGCCCGACCTGGTCGCATGCGGCGCCGACGTCCTCGACGAGGTGGGTGCTGACGATGACGGTCGCCCGCTCCCCCATGCGGCGCATCAGGGTGCGGAACTGGACGCGCTGTTCGGGGTCGAGCCCGGCGGTGGGCTCGTCCAGCAGCAGCAGCTCGGGCTCGTTCACGATCGCCTGCGCGATGCCGACCCGCCGCAGCATCCCGCCCGACAGCGTGCGCAGCTTGGAGCGGGCGCGGTTGCCGAGGCCGACGTCCTCGACGGCGGAGGCGACGGCGCGCGGGACCCGGGCGCGCGGCATGTCCTTCAGCAGCGCGATGTACTCCACGAACTCCACGACGGTGAAGCCGGAGTAGTAGCCGAGGTCCTGCGGCAGGTAGCCGAGGCGGCGCCGGATCTCGCGGCGTTCCGCGTGCCCGGCGGGGTCGCGGCCGAGCAGCCGCAGGTCGCCGGCCGACGGCGGGATCACCGTCGCCAGCACGCGCAGCAGCGAGGTCTTGCCCGCCCCGTTCGGCCCGAGCAGCCCGTACACGCCGGGCCCGATCCGCAGGTCGACGCCGGCGACGGCCTGCCTGCGGCGGAAGGACCGCGTCAGGCCCCTGGTCTCCACGTTCACTGCCAACCTCGCTTCGCCGGGCCGGACCTCGGCGCGGCCGGGGTGCTGGTGCCGATCAGGACGACGGCCGCGCAGACCACGGCCAGGACCGCGTACGGGACGAGCAGCGCGGGCCGGGCGACCGCGGCGGCGGCATGCCCGGTCACGGCCCGCGCGGACAGTACGGCGAGGCACCAGACGGTGAGCCCGGCGGCGACGCCCGTGTTGGCCGATCTCGTCAGCGTCGCCACCGCCAGCGCGAACGCCGACACCGCCGCCATCGGGACCAGCCAGCCGAAGGTGACCGCGGCGGCGTGCGCGGACGCCGCCGACGCGGCCAGGCCGAGCAGCGCGTCCGTACCGAAGACGGCGGGGACCCGGACGAGCAGCACCATCCGGTCGCCGATCGGCAGCGTGCGGGTCAGTTCGTAGGCGGGGTCGACGCCGGGGCCGTAGGCGTAGGCGATGCCGGCGGCCGCGACGACCGGCGCCAGCAGCGGGACCAGCGCGGTCCCGGTCGCCAGCGACGCGACCGTCCCGGCGCCGAGCACGGCGATGGAGGCCAGCAACCAGGGCAGCAGCAGGGACGGCGTGGACAGCAGCGCCCGGGCGAGCCCGTCCGACCGCAGCAGCGCGGCGAGCGCCCGCTCGACGCGTCCGGGCGGACGGTGCCAGATCTGTGCGGCGACACCGAGCCACACCCGCTCGAGGTCGGGTGTCTCGTTCATTCCGGCTCCTTCCTCTCCCTCCGGGCGGCTCTCATGACGGCCTCCTTCATGACGGGCCTCCCAGCGCGGTGCGCAGGAACCGCCGGGCGCGGAAGGCCCGGCTCTTCACGGTGCCCTCGGGGATGCCCATGGTCTGTGCCACCTCCGCCACGCTCCGGTCCTCCTCGTACAGCAGCCGCCACAGCTCGCGGTCGGGCTCGTCGAGCCCCGCCACGGCCGCGTCCAGCTCGATCCGGGTCAGCGCCCGTTCGTGCTGGTCGGCCTGCGGATGAGGCGGCAGCAGGTTGGGCGGCCGGTTGCGGCGCGCCCACAGCGCCGCCTGCCTCCGCGCGATGCCCCACAGCCAGCCGCCCGCGCCGGCGCCGTCCGGTCGCCCGCGGTCCGGGCGGTAGCTCCGGGCGCCCTTCCAGACGCCGAGGAACGTCTCCTGCAGCACGTCCTCGACGGCGTCGGCGGCGAGCATGCGCCCGAGGCGCGCGGCGAGCCACGGCGCGTGCCGCGAGAACAGGTCCCGCAAGGCCGTGTCGTCGCCGCCCGCCATGGCCGCGATCAGCTCGTCATCGTCCATCACTCCTCTATTGCGGCATCGCCCGTCCCGGTTCACCAGACTTCCGGGCAGTTGTGGACAACGGGCGGCGCGGCGGCCCTGACGGCGGGCGGCCACGGCCGGCGCGGCGGGCCCGACGGCGGGCGGCCCTGGACGGCGGGGTCTTAGACTCGGCGTGTGGACGGGGTGCGTTGAACGAGCTCAGCCAGGAGGACTTCGCGTCCCTGTTGGCGTTCCGGACGGGTCTGCGCCGCTACCTGCGCTGGAGCGAGACGCGGGTGCGCGAGGCGGGGCTGACGCCGGCGCAGCACCAGCTGCTGCTGGCGATCAAGGGGCACGGTCCGCGGGTCGCTCCGACGGTGGGCGAGCTGGCCGGGTACCTGCTGCTGCGGCACCACAGCACGGTGGAGCTGATCGACCGGGCGGAGCGGGCCGGGCTGGTGCGGCGGGGACGCGACGCCGAGGACAACCGGGTCATCCGGGTGTCGCTGACGCCGGCGGCCGACCGGGTCCTGTCGGAGCTGACGCGTCTGCATCTCGCCGAGCTGCAGAGCCTCGCGCCGATCCTGGAGCGGCTGAGCGCCGAGCTCAGGCATCTGGAGAACCCGCACCCCGGTTGACGCGGGGCCTTGAACCCCCGGCCTGAACCCCCGGCGCCTGAATCCCAGCTGGACGCGACCTGATGTCAGTGTGTGGCGAGGGCGGCGATCGCGCCGACGGCGACCATGCCGGCGAGCAGGACCGCGGTCATGATCCAGCAGGTCCATCGGCTGGGTTCGGCGCGTTCGCGGCCCGGCGGCGTCTCGGCCTCCGCGAGCTGGTTGAACATCGCGAACCGTGCGGCGAGATCGTGGTCTTCCTTGCAGAGGCCCATCTCGATGAGCGCGAGGACGCGGCTCTCGTGCAACGGCAGGCTCATCGCCCCTCCAGCCACTCCGCTTCCGCCCTGGCCGCTCCGCTTGGCGAGAAGGGCGTGTGCATGTCCTATTAACCGGAACACGCAAGATCTATCGTCCCGCGATAGAACAGTTACGGCGCCGGAGCGCGCGGGCCGAACTCGACGCAGCAGTAGCCGTCGTGCGGCGCGAGGGTCGCCTGGACCGAGGACGCGCCGAGGCCGTCCACCATGCCGGACAGGAACGCGTGGTTGACGCCGCAGACCAGGTCGGGGTCGTCGGCGGCGAGCGGGTGGAACGGGCAGTTGCGCAGGCGCAGCCGGGCCGGGCTCTCGCGCTCGGGCTCGAACCCGTGCCGTGCCAGCACGTCCGCGGCGCGGGTGAGCGCGCGCTCCGCGCCGAGCCTTCCGCCGCGGACGGGCCGGCTCTCCGCTTCGCCGAGCGTCCGGCCGCGTTCGGCCGCCGCCCGCAGCGCCGCCTGCTCGCCGCTCTCGCCCGCGGACTGCGTGCGGACGGCGTCCAGCAGGATGCCCGCCAGCAGCCCGTGCTCCCGCTGCGGCACGCTGACCTGCACGTCCATGCCGGACGGCTCGTACACCTTCGGCGCCCGCCCGACCCGGCGCACGCCGGACGGGTTGGCGTAGCCGGCCCGCAGCAGGCCCGCCGCCACGAGCTTGTCGAGGTGGAACGCGGCGAGCTTGCGCGAGATGCCGACACTGGCGGCGGCCTCGTCCCGGGTGACGGGGCGGTTCGCGGCGCGGATGAAGGCGTACATGTCGCGGCGCAGGCCGTCGCTCAGGATCGCGACGGCCTCGAGCGCGGTGGGATCGGCGGGCACGCCCCCACTTTACGCCCAGAAATCTGGCTGAAACCAGGACGACATGCCCAGGTTCTGGCCATCCCGTTGACGGCCTCTCCTAAAACACCAATACTTGTTGGCGAAATAGGAGGTCGCCATGGACGCCCTGCGGCAGGCCAAGCGGCCGGTGAGCGCGCTCGCCGGGCCGTACGGACATCCCCTTCACCCGCTTCTGGTGACGGTCCCCATCGGGGCATGGACGTGCAGCCTGGTCTTCGACGTCGCCTCCCGCCTGGTAGGCGACCCGGCGTTCCTGGCCAAGGGCTCGATGTGGCTCATCGGGATCGGCGTCGCCGGCGCGCTCGCCGCCGCGTCCGCCGGGTTCCTCGACCTGCTCGCGATCGCACCGGGCACGCCCGCCTTCCGCTCGGCCCTCGTCCACATGTCCCTGAACCTCGCCGTGACGCTCGCGTACGTGGGCGGATTCGGCTGGCGGACGGCAGCGGACCATGCGGGCGCGGTCGGCGCCGGGCAGCTCGCGCTGTCGGCCGTGTCGTTCGCGGCGCTGGCCGTGTCGGGGTACCTCGGCGGACGGCTCGCCTACCGGTACGGCGTCCGCGTCGCCGACGAGACGGCGCAGGCCGAGGGCTTCACGCAGGCCGACGGGCCCACGCAGGCCGACGCGTCCACACAGGCCGACGGGTCCACGCGGGCCGACGGGTTGGCCGCCTCCGCGCCATCCGCACAGGAGCCGGCGAGCCGGCGCCTCACCGAGAACGAGGGATCACCATGACCATCGCCGCCCTGATCACCTGGCTCGTCACCGCGCTCGGCGGCTTCTACATGCTCGGCACCTGGATCGCGCGGGGCGGCGTCCGGTCGGGCCGGACGCGCCTTCCGGTCCCGGTCGTCCTCGGGCACTTCCTGCTCGCCGCCGCCGGGCTGGTCGTATGGATCGTCTACCTGTTCGCCGACCGTTCCGCGCTGGCCTGGACGGCGTTCGGGCTGCTGCTGCCCGTCGCGCTGCTCGGCTTCGTCATGTTCGCCCGCTGGTTGCCGTCTGTGCGCGCGCACACGGTCGCGCCCGAGGGCGCGCCGGGCGCCGCGGAGGCGGCTCCGGCCGAGAGCGCGTTCCCGGTCCCGGTCGTCGTGGGACACGGCCTGTTCGCGGTGGCCACCCTCGTCCTCGTCCTGCTGGCGGCCCTGCGCGGCTAACCGCCGTCGCCCGGCAGCGCGTCGCCGGGGAAGCTGCGGACGGGGTGGACCTCGTAGGTGAACACCCCGGCGCGCACGCCCGGGTCGTCCTCCATCAGCTCGCGCGTCCGCTCGACGGTCGCGTTGAAGATGCCGACGCCGCACAGGTCGCTGTCGTCGGTGACCGGGCAGACGATCGACAGCAGTCCGTCGGCGCGCAGCCGGAAGTTGCGGCGGCCGTGCTCCCAGACGACCGCGTCCGCGCCGGCACGGCCGTACCCTTCGGCCGCCTTGAGCAGGACGACCGTGTATCCCCTGGTCAGCGCCCGCTGGGCCTGCATGTACTCGTCGGTGATCTCGGTCATCGCCAGCCTCCTCCGCTGCGCGGGATCGTACCCCTCACCAGGGGACGGGACCCTGCTCGCGGAAGAATCCGCCGGTCGGCCCGTCCGCGGGCAGGGTGGCGAGGTCCACGACGATCCGGGAGCCCTCCTCGACGGTGCGGGTGCCGCGGTGCGCGCTCATGTCCGTCGCGACGTACCCGGGCGTCGCCGAGTTGATCTTGATGTGCGCGAGGCCGGGGTCGGCGGCGAAGGCCGCGGCGTACTGGACGGTCAGCATGTTCAGCGCCGCCTTGGAGCTGGAGTAGGCGAGCCGCAGGTGCGCGTCGCCGCCGAAGTCCGTGCCGCCGCCGGTCAGCGTGAGGGACGCCGTCGTGCTGGACACGTTCACCACGCGCGGGGCCGCCGAGCGGCGCAGCAGCGGCAGCATCGTGTTCAGGACGGTGACGGCGCCGAAGACGTTGACCTCGTAGGTGCGGCGCATGTCGTCGGCGGTCATCTCGGTGGCGAGCGCCTCGACCATGAGCCCGGCGTTGTTGACCAGGACGTCGAGACGGCCGTGCTCGTCGCCGATCCGGGCGGCGGCGGCCGCGACGCTCGGCGCGTCGGTGACGTCGAGGGGCAGCGGCCGCACGTCGCCGTCCGGTGCGAGGTCGCGCGCGGCCGCGGCTCCCCGGTCCGCGTCCCGGCTGCCGAGCAGGACGGTCATGCCCCGCCGCGCCAGCCGCCGCGCGGTCTCCTTGCCGAGTCCCCTGTTCGCCCCGGTCACGAGCGCCGTCGTCGCCATGGCATCCTCCTCGCGTTACAGCCTGTATCTCAATATACAACCTGTATCATCACGGCCATGGAGCGAGCAGCCGGGATCGAACGCACCCGCCGCGCGATCGTCGACGCCGCGCGGCGCCACCTCGTCGAGGTCGGCTACCACGGGCTGAGCATGGAGCGGGTCGCGGCCGAGGCCGGGGTGACCCGGGTGACGGTCTACCGCCGGTTCGGTTCCAAGCCGAGCCTGCTGGAGGCGGTCGCCGACGACCTCGCGGGGCGCTCCGAGGTCGTCCCGCAACTGCGGGAGGCCCTCGACCGGCCGGACGCGCCCGGCGCGTTCCGCGGAACCGTGTCCGGGATCTGCCGGTTCTGGGGAACCGATCCCGATCTGCTGCGCCGGCTGGTCAGCCTCGCGGAGGTCGATCCGGAGGTCCGCGACGTCATCGCCGGGCGCGAGCGGTGGCGGCTGGCGCAGGTGACCGCCGCGATCGGGCGGCTGGACGGCGAGGGACGCCTGCGCCCGCCGTTCGGGGTGCCGGAGGCGAGCGCGGTGGCCGGGGCGGTGACGTCCTTCCCGTCCTGCGACGCGATGGCCGCCGACCTGGGCGTTCCCCACGCCGATCTCGCCGGCCTCCTGATCCCGCTCCTCGCGTCCGTCGCCGACCTCGGCTGAGGGCGCCGCGCGGCCCGGCACCATCCGCGGTTCCCGGCGCGTTCACCCGCCGGACGGACGCGGCTCCTACCGTGCCCCGGTGACCGAGATCAACATGTCCTCCCTGCCCCGCCGGACGGTCCTGGTCGGCGCGCTGGGCGCCGCCGCCCTCGCCGCTACCGCCGCCCCAGCCTCCGCCTCGTCCCGCCCCCTCCGGGTGCTGATCGCGACCAACGAGCCGTGGGGCACTTACCACGTCTCCCCGCTGCTCGCCGAGGCCGCGGCGCGCGGCGTCCGGCTGACCCAGCTCGTCCCCGACCGGTCCCGGATCGCACCGGACGACCCGGTGCCCGTCGCCACCCCGGACACCGCGCCGCGCGCCGACCTGCTGGTCGTCACCGGAGCGGGCGACTGGCCGCTGGAGTGCGCGGCGCGGTTCCGGCACCTTCCCCTCGCCGCGAGCTCGCTGGCCTACCTCGGCCCGGACGAGGCGCCGGGCGCGAAGCGGCTGCGCCCCCGGCTGCGCACCGTCACCTCGTCGTCGGACGCCGAGGCGCGGTCGTTCGCGAGCTACCTCGGCACCCGCCGCCGCGTCCATGTCGTCGGGTCGCCGCAGACCGACGACCTGCCGCGCCGCGCGCCGGAGAGCGGCCTGGTGCTGGTCGTCACCAGCGTCACCCACCCGGACGGGACGGGCGGCGCCGCGCCCGGCACCGAGCTGCTGCTCGCGTCGGCGGCGCGGCTGAAGGACGCCGGCAAGCACGTCCTGGTCGGCCTGCACCCGCGCGAGGACCCGGAGCTGTGGCGGCAGTACGAGATCAGCGCGGTGCCGACGCTCCAGGCGTCCGCGCGGGCGGAGGCGGCGATCGGGATCCCCGGCACGGTGTTCCCGCTGATCGCGGCGGTCGGCACGCCGCTGGTCGGATGCACCGATCCGGCGCTGGAGGTCCCCGGCTACCTGCTGTCGGTGTGCTCGTCCACGATCACGGACGCGGCGGACGCCGCCGGCGCCGTGTCCGGCGCGCACCTGCCGGACGCGTCCGTGCTCGCCGACGCCGTCGGGCCGGTCGGCGGGTCCGCGGCGCGGCTGCTGGAGGCGTGGCGCCGGACCCCCGGGGTCCACTGATCCCCCGCGCGCGCCCGCGGAAAGCACGACGGGCATCCCGTCCGGATCGGGATGCCCATCATGTGGTGGGGCGGTGGGCGGACCGGATCGTCATCGATCCGGGTCAAGGTTCCGTCCGCGCCCGCGTTCTGCGTCAAGCATGTCAAGCAGGGAGTTAGGTGCCGGCGACCACTTCCTTCTCGGTTTCGGGGACGGGGGCGACGGGCTGCCGGCGGCGCGGGGTCATGCCGAGGGCGGCGATCGCGGCGATGACCATGAACGCGCCGACCATCAGCCAGGCGTGCACGTAGGCGCGGTGGGCGTCCACGTAGCCGTGGGGGGAGCCGAGGACGGCGACGGCGAGGCTGACGCCGAGGACGCTGCCGATCTGCCGGCTCATGTTGACGACGGCGCTGCCCGTCGCGAACCGGTGGTCGGGCAGGTCCGCGGCGGCGGCGGAAAGGATGGTGGGCAGCGCGAGGCCGACGCCGACGCCGCCGACGAGCCAGCCCGGCAGCATCTCGGCGGCGTAGGCGGGGGTCGCGTCGAGCGAGGCCGCGACCATGACGACGCCGAACGCGCAGAGCATGCAGCCGACGGCGGTGATGAGGCCGACGGGGACGCGGCGCGCCGCCATCTTCCCGGCGATCAGCGCCATGACCGGGACCATCAGGGGCCCGGGCGCGACGCCGAGCCCGGTGCGGACCGGCGAGTAGTGCCAGACCTGCTGCATCCACAGCACGCCGAGCAGCAGTTCGGCGGCGAACGCGACGGTGAAGAGCAGGACGGCGGCGTTCGACCAGGCGAAGGTGCGGACGCCCAGCAGCGCCGGCTCGATGACGGGCGCCGGGTGCCGGCGGGAGCGTCCCCAGAAGAAGGCGAGGGCGATCACGGCGGTGCCGATCACGATGGCGGTGCGCTGCCCGGGCCAGTCGTTGATCTTCACCACGCCGAGCGCGAGCAGCGCGATCGCGCCGGTCAGCACGGCGGCGCCGGGCAGGTCGGGGACGCGGGCCGCGGCGCCCTCGCGGCTGTCGGGCACGAGGCGCAGCGCCAGGAGCGTCGCGAGGATCCCGATCGGCACGTTCACCTCGAACACCCAGCGCCAGGACGAGTCGACCAGGACCCCGCCGACGGCGGGCCCGGCGGCTGCGGCGAGCGCGGACGCCGACGACCAGATCCGCACGGCGCCGGCGCGGCGTCCGGGCGGGAAGACCGACAGCAGCAGGCCGAGGCTGGTGGGGATGAGCGCGGCGGCGCCGGCGGCCTGGACGACGCGGAACGCGACGAGCCACCACAGCGACGGCGCGAGGGCGCAGGCCTGGGAGGCGAGGGTGAACACGGTGAGGCCGAGGACGAGGCCGCCCTTGCGGCCGTAGCGGTCGGCGAGCCTGCCGAGCGGGACGAGCAGCGCCGCGAACACGATCGCGTAGCCGTTCAGCACCCAGGACAGGTCGGCCAGGGACGTCCCGGCGAAGTCGCGGCCGATGTCGTCGAACGCGACGTTGACGATGAACAGGTCGAGGCCCGCCATGAAGGAGGCGACGGACAGCACCGCGAGCGAGGCACCCGGGCGCACCTGACTTTGTTTCACCATAGTCAGGGACGCTAACCCCGCCACCTGACTTTGGTCAAGCGAAGTCAGCAGGTTTATAGTGGATCCCGTGACGATCGCACTTGAGGGGCATTTCGCCGACCGCGACACCTGGTCGATGCAGAACTGCCCGGTCGCGCGGACGCTCGCCGCGCTCGGCCCGCCGTCGGCGGTGCTGGTGCTCAGCGAGGCGTACTTCGGGACGAACCGGTTCGGCGACTTCGTGAAGAACCTCGAGATGACCGAGTCCGCCGTCACCGCCCGCCTGCGCCACCTCGTGAGCGCGGGGCTGCTCGTCCGCGAGCCCTACCAGGAGCCCGGGCAGCGCACCCGCTACGAGTACCACCTGACCAAGATGGGGCTGGACCTCGCGCCCACGCTCGTCAGCCTCATGGAGTGGGGCGAGACGTACCTGCCCGGCGAGGAGGGGCGGCAGGTCGCGCTCCGGCACGCCGGCTGCGGCGAGGGCGTGACCGCGCAGGTCCGCTGCGCCGCCGGGCACGACGTCGCCGTCGACGAGATCGTGATGGGTTCGCCGTCGGCCGCGCCCGACGGCGAACCCACCTAGCCGCCCCCGCGCGCGGTGGCGAACTCCCCAGCCGGCCCGCGCGCGCGGAGGCGAACCCAGTGACCGCCCCGGCGGGCTAACCCTCCGCCCGGGCCGGAGCGGGCCAGGGCCGGGGCCCCGGCTCGGACGGGGCGCGGGACGACGCCGCGCCAGCGATCCGCAGCGCGTGCTCCACCAGCGCGACCAGCACCTCCTTCGCCGACCCGGTCCGCCGCGCGTCGCACAGCAGCACGGGCACGTGCGGGTCGATGTCCAGGGCCGTCCGGATCTCCGGCGGCTCGTAGCGGTCGGCGTCGTCGAAGCAGTTCACCGCCACCACGAACGGCGTGCCCTTCTGCTCGAAGTAGTCGATGGACGCGAAGCTCGCCATCAGCCGCCGCGTGTCGGCGAGCACGACCGCGCCGAGCGCGCCGCGCGACAGCTCGTTCCACATGAACCAGAAGCGTTCCTGCCCGGGCGTCCCGAACAGGTAGATGGCGACGCCGTCGCGCAGCGTGATGCGCCCGAAGTCCATCGCCACCGTCGTGGTGGTCTTGGCGGCGACGCCGTCCAGGTCGTCCACGGCGGCGCCGACGTCGGTGAGCGCCTCCTCGGTGCGCAGCGGCCGGATCTCGCTGACCGCGCCGACCAGGGTCGTCTTGCCGACCCCGAACCCGCCGGCGACCAGGATCTTCAGCGCGACCCGCGGCCCGTCGGCCCGCTCGTCGTGCTCACCGGCGGGATCGGGCGGGGGGTCAGAGCGCGCGGAGTTCATCGAGCACCCTCCTGAGCAGGTTCGGGTCGTTGTGCGGCTGGACGGACGGGGTGGCCGGGGCCCAGCGCTGGACGCTCACCAGGCCGGAGTCGACCAGGTCGCCGGCCAGCACCCGGATCACGCCGAACGGCAGGTCCAGGTCGGAGGCCAGGTCGGCCAGGGCGTGCGGGCGGCGGCACAGCGCGAGCAGCCGGCGCTGGTGCCGCGACAGCCGGCCGGGCTCGGCCGGCTGCCGGCCGGTCGCGACGAGGATCGCCACGATGTCGAGCGGCTCGCCGCGCGGCCGGGTCCGGCCGCGCGTCACCGCGTAGGGGCGGACGATCGGCCCGGCGGCGGCGTCGATCCACCGCTCGCGCGCCGGCGCGAACGGGCCGCCGCTGCCGGCGGGCTCGCCGAAACCACCGGGCTCGCCGAAACCACCGGGCTCGCCGGGGTCGCCGAACCCGTTCGGGTCGCCGGGGCCCGGGGGTCCGGCGGAGGCGGCCGGAGGGGCGAAGGCGCCCGGGGCACCGGGCCCGCCGGGGCCCGGGGGTCCGCCGGTCCCGGGTGCGCCGGGACCGGCGGGTCCCCGGGGGGCGCCGGGTGCGCTGGGGGTCATGGCGGCTCACCCGGATCCGGGCCCCGGGCCCGGCTGTCTCAGGCCGGTGGACAGCTGCTTGCCGACCCGTTTGACCAGCATCGTCATCTCGTAGGCGACCAGCCCCGCGTTCGCGCCGACCTCGCTGAGCAGCGCCAGGCAGCTGTTCGCGCCGGCGGGGACGACGAAGAACAGCCCCCGCTCCATCTCGACCATCGTCTGCCGGACGTCGCCGGAGTCCATCTGCGGACGGGCGCCGACGGCCAGGCTGTGGAACCCGGCGGCGAGCGCCGCGAGGTACTCCGCGTCCTCCCGCCCGACGCCCCGGGACATCCCCATCACCAGGCCGTCCCGCGACAGCACGACGACCTTGCGGATCTGCGGGACCCGGTCGACGAGGTCGTCGAGCAGCCAGTTCAGCTCGTTGGTCGTTCCCTGCCCGCTCATGCCCGCTCCCTGCCGTCCGGTGCCTCGTCCTCGTCGCGCCCGCGCAGCCAGCCCGCCTGGAGTGCGGCGAACAGGTCGCGGGACGCCTCCGCCGACCGCTCCTCCCACGCGACGAGCGCGTCGTCGGGGGCCGGTGCCGTGCGCGGGGTCGCGCGCGGGTCGTCGCGCAGCTGCGGCGCCAGGTTGCCGCCGCGGACCCGCCGCGGCAGCGGCACGCGCCCGCCGCCCGCCTGGACCTCGCCGAACGAGGCGGGCGCCTCGAACGACCGCGCGTCGAACGCCTGCGTCTCGAACGCCCCGGATCCGAACGCGCGCGGCTCGAACGCCTGCGTCTCGGCGGGGCCCGCGTCCAGGTGCGGTGTCTCCAGCCGCCACGCCTCGTGGAACGGCTGGGTCTCCTCCGGGGCGCCGCCGTGCGGCTCCGGGAACTCCACCACCGCCGGCGCCTCGACGTCGAACGGGGTCGGCGCGTTCAGCATCGCGGTCCCGTTCGACGGCGCCGACCCGGCCACGCCGGACGGCCAGGGCCGCGACGAGCCGTTCGCGGCGCCGTTCGCCGCGCCGTTTCCGGGCGCGGGCGCGGCCGCCGGGCGCGCGAGCGGCGCGTCGTCCTCGTCGTCCGGCCCTTCGGCCTCGACGATCAGCCGGCGCGGGATCAGCACGACGGCGCTGACGCCCCCGTACAGCGACGGCTGCAGCGCGACCCTGATGCCGTGCCGGTGGGCAAGGCGCCCGACGACGAACAGCCCGAGCCGGTCGGTGACGGCGAGGTCGAACTCCGGCGGCTGCGACAGCCGCAGGTTCAGCGCGTCGAGCTCGGACTGGTCGAGGCCGATGCCGCGGTCGATGATGTCGACCGCGAACCCGTTGGCGCCCATCTCGCCGCGCACCAGCACCTCCGTCGGCGCCGGGGAGAACACCGTGGCGTTCTCGATCAGCTCGGCGAGCAGGTGGACGATGTCGGCGACGGCCTCGCCGATCACCGCGGCCCGGCCGGACACGACCACGACCTCGACGCGGGTGTAGTCCTCGACCTCCGAGATCGCCGACCGGAGCACGTCCTCGACGTGCACGGGCCTGCTCCAGCCCCGGCCGGGCGCCGTCCCGGACAGGATGACCAGGCCTTCGGCGTGCCGGCGCATGCGGGTGGTGAGGTGGTCGAGCCGGAACAGGTCCTCCAGCGCCTTCGGGTCGGACGCGCCGCGCTCCATCTCGTCCAGCATCCGCAGCTGCCGGTGCAGCAGCGACTGGCTGCGGAACGCGACGTTCAGGAACACCCGGCTGATGCCCTGCCGCAGGTAGGACTCGCGGACGGCGGTCTCGATCGCGGTGTGCTGGACGCGGGTGAAGGCGTCCCCGACCCGGGACACCTCCCGGCTCTTGCCGATGACCAGCGGCGGCGCCTCCGCCTCCACGTCGACCTCCTCGCCGCGCCGCAGCCGCGCCACGACCCGGGGCAGCCGGTTCGAGGCGAGGTCGAGGGCGGCGCGCTGCAGCCCGCGCAGCTCGCGGGAGAGGCTGCGCGCGGCCAGCAGCGACAGGACGATCGACGCGATCACGGCGAGCAGCCCGAACCCGCCCGCGATGACCAGCCGCACGATGATGCGGTGGCCGATCGGTTTCGCCATGTCGTCGAGCGCCAGGCTCGCCTGGGTGACGCGCTGGTCCCACGCCTGCCCGAGCAGCTGCGTGGTGGCCGTCCAGTCGCCCGCCTCGGCGGGCAGCCGGTCGCCGCGCGCGTTGACGATCGCCGACTCGGCCGCGCGGTACCGCTGGAAACCGGCGGACTGGGCGAGCTGCTGGAGCGGCGCCCGGATGCTCGCGTTCAGGTCGGCGAGCCCGGCGTCGAACGCCTGCCGTCCCTGCGCCGCGAACTGGACGAACGCGATGTGCTCGGCCGGGGTGAAGCGGCCCCCGCGGCCCATCGCGGAGATGACCAGCGAGTCCTCCTTCAGCATGGCGGCGCGGGCGTTGCCGAGGCTGATCAGGGCGCGGCCCTGGGTGAGGATGTTGACGTCGTCGACCGCGACGAAGCCGTTGAACACGGCGACGAGGTCGTCGAGGACGGTGCTGTAGGAGTTGATGAGGTCGAGCGTCTCGAAGCGCCCGGCGTCGACCCTGGCGCGCAGCTGCGGCAGCTTCGCCAGGTCGCGGACGGCGACGGTGAGCCGCTGCTTGGTCTCGGTCTTCGCGGCGTCCTGCGCGTCCTTGGACAGCGCCGACCGCTTGAAGGCGGCCTCGAGGCCGTCGACGCGGGCGCGCTGCTGCCCGAGCTTCTGCTTGTACTGGGGCTGCCGCGTGACCAGCGCGGCGACGCTCAGGGAACGTTCCGCCTGGAGCTGGCTCACCAGCGTGATGCCGGGCAGCCCGATCTTCTCGTAGGTGGTGGAGAAGTCGTACTTGTCGAACGCGTCGCCCAGCGTGATGTTCGCGGCGAACGCCCACAGGGCTATCAGGGACACCAGCGGGACGAGCAGCAGCGCGGTGATGCGCATGCGGATCGGCCGCCGCTTCCTGGGGCCGGTGCTCTGCTCGCCGGTGCGTCTCGTGCGTCGCGCGCTCTCGGCGGCGAAGTCGCCGTCGCCGGGTTCCTCCCGGGCCGGGGCCGCGTGCGGGGCCGTCGGCCGGCCTTCGGTGTCCATCGGATCACCCACTCGTCGGGGTCGGGCCTGCTGTCGGCCCGCCGCTGGGTTCGTCGAACTCGGGTCGGGGCGGGCGCGGGCTCGAAGCCGCGCTCCGCCAAGCTCGGGGCGGGCGGGCCCTCGGGGCCGCGCTCCGCCGGGTGCGGGGCGGGCGGCCCGTGCGGGCCGCACTCCGCCGGGGGCGGGACGGGGCGGTCACGGGCGCGCCTCGTCCAGTGCGGCGCGGGCGACCAGGCCGCGCAGCCGGCCGGTGATCATCGCCACCGCCTCGGCATGGCCGCGCGCCGCCTTCTCCCGCGTGCTGTAGCGCCCGACGTCGGCGTGCATCGACAGGTCGGACACGATCGTCTGCCAGAGCAGGGGTCTCCCGTTCGCCGCGAACCCGAGGTCGATCACGGTGAACCAGGTGGAGACGACCACCACGACTCCGCCGACGCGGATGACGTCCTGGGCGAGCAGCCTCGACCGGGCGTCGAGCAGCAGCCGCTGCGCCTCGTCCGCCGTGGCGCGTATCCCATCCGCCCGGTAGTACTCCACGGACATGGCAATCCCCATCGCCGCCGGTAAGGGCGTCCGCCGGCGCGCGCGCGTGGGTCCCGCCGTTCAGCCGAACGGCGGTACGGGGCGGCGCGGCGCCGCGCAGGGTGCATCGCGCCCGAGCCCGCGCGGGTGCGCGGGCCGGGACGGTGCCCGGGTCAGTGCGGGTGCCGCTCGTCGTGCGGCCGGGCGCCGATCTCGCACCAGACCGTCTTGCCGGCGGCGGTGAGGTCGGTGCCGTGCCGGTCGGCGAGGGCCGCGACGAGGAACCAGCCGCGGCCGGTCTCCTCCATGAGGTCGACGGGCCTGGCGTGCGGCAGCGCGGCGCCGCGGTCGTGCACCTCGATCCGCAGCCGGGACCCGCCCCGCAGCAGCCGCAGGCACAGCAGCGTGCCGGTGCCGGCGGCGTGCCGGACGGCGCCCGTGACCAGTTCGGAGATCAGGACCTCGGCGTCGTCGCGGGCGTGCGCGGCGCCGGCGGAGCCGAGCACGGCGCGGCCGAACGCGCGGGCCCGCGGGACCGACGCGCGCTCCGCGGGCAGTGTCAGCTCGCCGAGCAGGACGGGGTCCGGCCCCTCCATGGTGGTGAGGCCGTGCGGGTGGGCGGGGACGGTGTGGTGGGGGGTGGCCAGGGTGCTAGGCAACTCGATGGTGCGGTGTTCGCCCGACATGTGGAACGCCTCCTTGACTAAGGCGTGGCGGCCCGTCCCGGCCCGGCCTTGACTCCTGGCCGGGGAGGTCGCTGGGGGTGAATGCCCGTATCGCCGTCCGGGGCGCCCGGATGGGGACCCCGCGCGGCCTGGCCGGCTTCGCCGGTTCGGGCGCGTACGGCGGCACGGTGTGCGAAGGGGCCGCGGCCGTGCGGCCGGCGCCGGTCACGACGCCTCGCCCCCTTCGGCGTGGGCGCCCGCCCGGGCGCGCAGCAGCCGGGCGGTGCTGGTGAACCACTCGTGGTGCTCCTGCTCGAACCGGCGGCCCCGCAGGCACGTCAGGTAGGGGCCGATCGGCGTGGCGCTGCGCAGGAAGGTGTGCTCGTCCAGGTCGCCGCGCAGGCGCGCGAGCATGCGCTCGAACAGCTCGACCTTCGCGGCGGACATGCGGGCGCGCTCCTCGAGCTGCGCGATCACCGCGTCCGCGGAGATGTGGTCGACGGCCTGCACCATGACCAGGATGTTCTCGCGGATGGTCCCGGGTTTCGCGGGGGTGCTGGCGAAGCGCTCCAGCTCGTCCACGCCGGCCCGGGTGACGGTGTAGACGCGCTTGTTGGGGCGGTCGTGCTGGATGACCTGCCGTCCGCTGATCAGGCCTTCGGTCTCCAACCTCGACAGCTCGGAGTAGAGCTGCTGCGGAACGGCGTGCCAGAAGTTGGAGACCGACAAATCAAAGATCTTGGCCAGCTGGTAGCCGCTGTACTCGCCGTCGAGCAACGCCGCCAGGACCGCGTGACGCAACGCCATCGGACTTCTCTCCCTGCTTGACTCAGGGTGATGCCCGACGTTATCAGACAACGACATGATTAGTCATGCTTTTGACTAGGGTGAGTATGGACGAATTTCGCGACGCCCGGTTCGAGGTCCGCTCCGAGCGCCGTGACCTCGCCGTCCAGCAGCGCCTGCCGGGTCGGGCCGCGCCGCAGCTTGCCGCTCGTCGTGCGGCGGACCGTGCCGCGCCCGGTCAGCACCACGCTGAGCGCGGGCAGCTCGTGCGCGCGCGCCACGGCGGCCTTGATGACCCCAGCCAGCTCGTCCGGCGGCGTCCCGCCCGCGGCCCGCGTGCTGATCTCCTGGACGAGCACGACCTGCTCCCGGCCGTCCTCGGTCGTCACGCCGTCGAGCACGAACGCGGCGCCTATCAGCGCGGCGGGGTGCGCCGCCTGCGCCGTCTCCTCGATGTCGTGGGCGTGGACGTTGCGGCCGTTGACGATGATCAGGTCCTTGCTGCGGCCGGTGACGAACACCTCGCCGCCGTCCACGAACCCGAGGTCGCCGGTGCGCAGGAACGGGCCGTCGCCGCCGGCCGTGTACGCCTGGAACGTCGCGCGCGTCTCGGCGGGGCTGCGCCAGTAGCCCGCGGCGACGCTGCCGCCGCGCACCCAGAGCTCGCCCGCCCGCCCGTCCGGCAGCGGCTCCAGCGTCTCCGGATCGACGACGCGGACGTCCAGGGTGACCGGGCGGCCGCTGCTCACCAGCCGCCGCACCGTCCCGTCCCGCACCGTCCCGTCCAGCGCGTCCTCGCCCGGGCCCTCGCGGTCCTCGCTCTCCTCCGCCGGCACGGCATGGCCGCGGGACAGGGCGGCGGCGTCGAAGTCGCGGATCACCGGGCCCGTGCCCC
This sequence comes from Actinomadura montaniterrae, assembly GCF_008923365.1. Taxonomy (GTDB): domain Bacteria; phylum Actinomycetota; class Actinomycetes; order Streptosporangiales; family Streptosporangiaceae; genus Spirillospora; species Spirillospora montaniterrae. The sequence continues at coordinate 9,268 of NZ_WBMR01000034.1, read as the reverse complement.
ACGGCGCGGCGCTGATGAGCAGCGTCGCCTCCGCCATGCCGTAGCACGGCATCCACATCCGCGGCTCGAACCCGGCGGGCGCGAACCGTTCGCTCCACCGCTCCAGCGTCGCCGCGCGGACCGGCTCGGCGCCGTTCTTCACCGTCTGCAGGGACGACAGGTCCAGCGTCTCGATCTGCCGGTCGGTGACGCGGCGCAGCGCCAGCTCGTACCCGAAGTTGGGCGCGACGGTGATCGTCGCGCGGTGCCGGGTGATGAGCTCCAGCCACAGCACCGGCCGCTTGATGAAGGTGATCGGCGAGGTCAGCACGTACCGCATGCCGAGGTACAGCGGTTCCAGGAACTGGCCGACGAGGCCCATGTCGTGGAAGTGCGGCACCCAGCCGACGCCGATCGACTCCGGCGTCCCCTCGATGCGCCGCCTGATCTCCTCGGCGTTGTACAGCAGGTTCCGGTGGGTGACCATCACGCCCTTCGGCTCGCTCGTCGAACCGGACGTGTACTGCAGGAACGCGAGCGTGTCGGGGCCGAACTCCGGCATCGTCCACCCGCCCGCGTCCACGAGCGGGTCCTCGGTCCCGGCGGCCTCGGTGTCGAGGCACTGCACCTTCCCGGCGAGCCCCGCCTCCTTCAGCCACCCCTCGATCGCGTCGAGATGCGCGCCGTCGGTGAGGATCCAGGTGATGTCGGCGTCCGCGATGATCCGGCGGGTGCGGTCGAAGCGCCCCGCGTCCAGCACCGGAAGCGGCGCCGGGACGGCCACGACCCGCGCGTACAGGCAGCCGACGAACGCCGCCATGAACTCCAGGCCCTCCGGATACAGCAGCAGGACGGCCCGGTCCCGCAGGCCGCGCTCCTCCAGCCGGCGGGCCACCGCCACGGCCCGCCGGTCCAGCTCGGCGAGGCCGAGCACGTCCTCCCGGTAGGCGCGGCCGGGGCCGGGCTCCTCCTTGACGAAGGTGAAGCCCCGCGCGTCCCCGTGCGCCCGCACGGTCTCCCGGACGGCCGACACGAAATCGGTGTGCCTGTCCATGCCCATGGCGCCGTCACACGTCCTCGGCCAGCGACGTCAGCGTGAACCAGCGGCCCTCGCCGGACGTGCGGAACATCGCGTCCTCGAACGCCGGCAGGAACTCCTCCGACAGGACGGTGTCCGGGTAGGTGCGCTGCAGCAGCCGCTGCAGGCACAGCACGAGCCACTGCCCGCCCGCGAACGACCCGCCGAACTCGCGGTGGTTGTGCAGCCACGTCAGCATGCACGACACCATCGCGTGCAGCTCGCAGTACCGCCGCGCCCGCATCAGCGCCGCCACCGACGAGGTGTCGCCCTCGCTCTCGCGGATGCCCTCGTCGACCTTCGCGCGCAGCGCACCGATGCTCGACACCAGGTCCTTCAGCTCGGCGGCGACGCCCGGCGCGGCGTGCGCGTTCGCCGCCGAGAGCAGCTCCTCGGAGATCTGCTCGAACCGCTGCCCGACCTCGTCGCGGCCCTCGTTGGTGAGCTGGAGGCGCCGGCCGTCCGGCTCCCAGGTCGGTGGCGTCCGCGTCCACGAGAACAGCTCGGCGAGCAGCGCGTCCTCGCCGCCCGTCTCGTCCGGCGGACGGCACAGGAACGGCAGCTGCGCGGCGACGTTCGCCAGGTTGACGTGCGTGGTGCCCTCGAAGATGCTCGCGATCGCGTGGTCGCGCTGCAGCTTCTGGAACACCCCGTGCGCGACGCCCTCGCGCAGGTAGCCGCGCGCCGCAAGGACCGTTCCCATGCTCGCGACGACCTCGTCGCCCTGCACCGGGACGAAGTACTTCACGATCGACGACCACAGGCTCAGCCGGCCCGGCGCGACCGTCAGGCTCCGCGCCACCGGGATCGCGACGCACTCGGCGATCAGCAGGTCCAGGTGCGCCTTCAGCAGATGGTCGCGGATCACCGGGATCTGGTAGATGTCCGCCCCGTACAGGGTGCGCTGGTGCGCGTACTCCATCGCGATCCGCACCACCGCGTCCATCGTCCCGACCGACAGCGCCGCGATCGCCGTCCGGGTGATCTGCAGCGTCTTCAGCGTCTGGACGAGCCCGGCCCCGCGCCGCCCGATCACGCAGTCCGCCGGCAGCCGCGCCCCGTCGAACGCGACGCCGCTCAGGTCGTGGCCGCGCAGCCCGACCGTCCGGACGGGCGGCAGCGTCGACCAGCTGTCCGGGTCCAGGGTCGTCTTGTCGACCAGCAGCAGCGAGAAGTCCCGCGCGCCGGTCCTGGCGTAGGTCGTGACGAACCGGCCGCGCGTCGCGTTGCCGACCGGCCACTTCGTCCCGGTCAGCACCAGCTCGTCGCCCTTGCTCACCGCCTCGGACTCGCTCGCCATCACGTCGCTGCCGTGGTCGGCCTCCGACACCCCGAAGCAGGCGAGGTCGCCGTTCAGCACGCCGTCCGCGACCGTCCTGCGCTGCCGCTCGTCGCCCCACAGCCACACCGGGTTCACCGCCAGCAGGCCCGACCCGTACATCACCGCGACCGTGACGCTGCGCCGCGAGATGCCGCGGGTGACGAAGAACAGCTCCTCCAGCGTCGTCAGGCGCCCGCCCAGCCCGGACGGCACCAGGTACTTCGGGAAACCCCAGGCCCGGACGGCGTCCACCGCCCCGGGCGGCAGCTCGTCGCGCTCCTCGGCCTCGACGATCGCCTTGTAGGAGAACGGCCCGGCCTCGTCGTCCATGGGGTCGCCGAGGAAACCGTCCAGATCGGCTGCGATGCGATGCGCCGGCGACAGGCCGGTGCGTGCGGGGACCATTCCGCTGTCCATCTTCCACTCCCTGTAGCCGAACTTGTCGCGGTGCCCGCGCGCCCTCACCGGCACGCGGCGCCGCCGGGCCGGCGCCCGGAGGCGGCCCCCACGCCCCCGGCCCGCGCGGCCCCGTCACGAAGGGGACGCCCCGTCACGTCCCCTGGTCCTCCATGCGGCGGCCGACCACGCGGGCGAGCGTCATCGCCGCGGGCAGCGGCCGGACCATCACCGTCAGCCCGGTCACCAGCCCGGTCTCGCCGAACCTGAGCAGGTCGAGGCCCTGCAGCGACTTGCCCATGACCCGCGCGCTGAACACCAGCGCCTGCGGGGGCGGCTGCAGGGACCCGCCCGCCGCGTCCGTCCCGGCGAGCTCGTCGGTGTAGCGGAAGTCCTCGAACACCTCCAGCAGGACGCGCAGCAGCGCGGTGACCGCGTCGCGGCCGTGGTACGGCTTCACCATCACCGGGCTGTGGAACTCGATGCCCGGGTCCAGCGTCCGGGTGATGGCGGCGAGGTCCTTGGCCTCCACCGCCGCTCGGAACGTTCCGGGGACCGTCACGTCGCCGCTCCCTTCGCCGGGGCGGCGCCCGCCCGCGGTATCGGCGCCCGTGATCGCGGGACATGGGCGGGCGATAATGGTCTCTTCATCGTCATCCCGACTCTTCGACTGCCCCCCGAGGCTGTCCGTTCTCAGGTCGCCCGCTCGCCGAGCAGCTCGGCGGCGAGGTGCGCGATCACCTCCGCGACATAATCGTGCCCGGCCGGGCTCAGGTGGATTCCGTCGGCACTCCACATCGCGGGGTCGGCGATTTTCGTCACCGTTTCACGAGCCGGGAACGCCATTCCGAAGTCGCCCGCGGCGCGTTCCAGCTCGGCATTGAAGAGGGCGATGCGCTGCAGCACGCGTTTCTTGCGGAACTGCGAGATGGGAGACCGTTCGAGCAGCGGCGGGCGGGGCACCGGAATCGCCAGCAGGCCGGCTCCGGCGTCCCGCGCCCAGCGGTGCACCTCGTCCAGCCGGGCGCCCGCCGCGGCCGGCTCGAACCCGTTCAGCGCGTCGTTCATGCCGCAGCCGAGCACCGCCAGGCGGGGCCGCGCGGCCCGCACGGCGGGGAGCTGGTCGCGCACCACGTCCTCGATCGTGGCGCCCGCGTCGGAGACGTTCAGCACGTCGCCGGGCGGCACGCCGAGGCGCCGGGCGAGCCGGCCGGCCCAGCCGAGCCAGCCGCCCGCCGGGGCGGGATCGTCGCGGCCCTCGGCCACGCTATCGCCGAGCACCACCAGGGCGGCGCCCGCGGCCGGCGGGCCGGCCATCACGCGACGAGGTCGAGAAGGTAGGCGGTGAGGTCGGCGACCGTCTCACGGCGCCGCGCCTCGGCCACGTCCACCTCCACCTGCAGGTGGTCCTCGATGTCGCTGATGATGCTGATCGCGTACACCGAATCGACGCCGTAACGTGCGAGTTCGACCCCTGGATCGATGTTTTCCGTCGGCCTGTCGAGGTAGAAGGCGATGCGGTCAAGAAGCCACATCTGGAGCTCGTCGTGGGAAATTGTTTGCGATCCGCTCACCGCACTCCCCTTTTTGTCAGAGGATCTTCTGAACCAAACCCCGATGGCCATCCGTAGCTGAGCACATGGCACGGTACATGCATATGTTCGGCATGTCACAGATCTGTCTGTGAACTATCGGACACGAGCATGTCACTTTTCCGTAAATTAAGTCAGCCAGCCGGTAAAACGGAGCCCGTGTACCGGACGGTAACCGGTTCCGTAAGGGGCCCACGACGGGCGCCGTCAGGCGACCGCCGTCACGGCCGCCCCACCCGGCCGCTCCTCCCCCGCCCGCCGCCCCACGGCACGCGACCTGCACCGTTCCCCACGACCGCGCACCCGCCCCCGCGCCGCCCGGCGCGTGGCGCCGGGCACGTTCCATGAGAATTTCGGACAACCGCCCAATCGGCGCCCGCACCCACCGTTCGATCAGTGATCGGGCCGGACGGGAACGATCGACGCGCCGGTCGCCGGTCCCGTCAGCAACGAACCGACGGGGTTCGGCTCGTGCCGGCGGGCCATCCGGTCCCGCACCGCCCGCGCGCGCTGCGTCCGCCAGCGGTGCGCCGCCGTCCGGCGGAACCGCGCGAGGTGCGCCGCCGCCGGGCGGTCCCGTCCCGCCGGCGCGTACCCGTGCCGCCGCAGCCGGTCCGCCAGGACGTGCTCGACGAGGTCCGCCTCCCACGGCTGCATCCGCGTCGCCCACGCGCCGACGCTGCGGTCGTTGACGGCCTCGTGCGTCCGCAGATGCCAGCGGCGCTCGGCCGGGACCGTCCGGCGCGCGTGGTGGTGCGGCTCGGCCATCGCCTCGTCGTACTCCTCCTCCAGGAACCCGCACAGCGCCACCAGCGACCGCTCCGGCTCGGCGACGAGGTCCTCGTAGCGCATCTCGAAGTAGCGGCCGGGGCCGAGCCGCCGCGCGAGCCTGCTCCCGGTGTCGACGGCCTCCCGCCACGTCAGCGCGGCGGAGTGGACGTCACCCTCGTACCAGGGCATCCGGACGAGCGAGCTGACCGCGTCCCGCCCGTCGCGGACCAGGTGGACGAACTGCGCGTCCGGGAACATCCGCAGCAGCATCGGCACCTTGCGGAAGTAGCTCGGCCGCTTGTCGCCCCACCGCGCCTTCCCGTGCTCGCGCGCGTAGCGGCGGAACACGGCGGCGAGCGCCGACCCGAGCGTCGGCGGGCCGTGCACGATGTCGTCGACGACCACGCCGGCGTCCAGGCCGAGGACGTCGAACTTCGTCCCGCCGCCCGCGGTGATCCACTCGCCGAGCGCCCGCCGGTTCGCCTCCGCCCGCAGGTCGCCGAAGCCGAGCCGCCGCGCGTACGCGACGTGTACGAACCGCGTCTCGGACGGCACCGCCAGGCGCCGGTGCGAGTGCAGCATCTGCTGCAGCAGCGTCGTGCCGGAGCGCGGGCAGCCGAGGACGAAGACGGGCCGGTGGGACTGCGTGGTCATGGCGCGTGAAGGTACGGACGCCGCCTGAACCGGACCTCAGACGAACCTCAGAGTTCGCTGAACGTGCTCATCTCATCACCGTGAGCGATAGGCCTTTAGCCCGGAGATGCACCTCCCGCCCCACCGTTTTCCAGAAAGGGCCCCGGAGCACGAGAAACACCGACATCTCCGTTCAGGTCCCGACAAAAGGCTTCCCTCGCCGGGAGAACCGGGGTAAAGTAACCCCCGGTGTGCCGGGAAGTCTGGTCGGCGAGACAGGATTTGTCTCCGACCAGGAGGATTTCAGATGACTCCCCGGCCCTTTCTCATGGCCCCGCCCACGCCGCGGCGCCGTGTTCCGCGTCCCACCCCGCGCAGCCTCCGGCTTCGGGCCGGCCTGACCTCTGCGACCTGGGCGGACTCATATCCGGACACATGACCGGCCGTATTCGGCCGGGCGCCGGATACGGCAGCGCATTTCCCTTCTGAACCGGTGACCGCATTCGGCGGCCCGGACGATGAATGACGCCTCGAGGCGGGAGCGTGCACGGCCATGCGTGAATTCGTCGACACCGCGCTCGGCTTCCCCACGGCGCTTTTCAGCTTCTCTCTGGTGGTGGTCGCCGCGTACTGGGCGCTCGTCCTGCTCGGCGGCCTGGGGCACTTCCACGCCGGCACCGATGGCCATACGGGGGCCGGTGCCGGCGCGGGAGGCCACTTCCACGGCCACGGCGGTTTCCACGGCGACGGCGCTCTCCACGGACACGGCGGCTTCCACGGGCACGGCGGCGGACACGGCGCCGTCCACGGGCACGGCGCCGCGCACGGGCACGGCGGCGGGCACGGGCACGGCGGCGGGCACGATCCGTCCGGCGGCCACGAGGACGGCCACGGCTCGGGCGGGCCGCTGGGCGCGATCGGGCTGGGCGGCGTGCCCGCCACCATCACGCTGTCGCTGCTGATCGCGCTGGCCTGGTTCGCGAGCCTGGCCGGGTCGGTGCTGGCGGGCGGCGGCACGCCGGCCCCGCCGCTCGCCGGCGCGGTCCTGGCCGGGGCGCTCGCGGCGGCGTGGCTCGGGACGCGGCTCGCGATCGTCCCGCTGCGCCGGGTGTTCCGCGAGGAGCCGGCGGCGTCGCTGCGCGACTTCGTCGGCCGCACCTGCGTCATCCGCACCGGACGGGTCGGCGCCGACTTCGGCCAGGCCGAGGTCACCGCCGACGACGGCTCGTCCGCCATCGTGCAGGTCCGCCGGCACGCGCTGGACGTCGCCGCCGAGGGCGCCCCCGCCGGCGCCGCGGAGCCCGCCCTCACCGCCGGCAGCACCGCGCTGATCTTCGACTTCGATCCGGACGGCCAGTTCTTCTGGGTCATGCCCTACGAGCAGGCCCCCTGACCTCCGGCTTCTCCGACCCCCGCATCCCACATCCTCCCAGTAGACAGGGATCCCGATGGACGCCATCACGATCGGAGCGGGCGTGCTGATCGCGCTCGCGCTGCTCATCGCGCTCGGCATCGCGCTGATGATGACCCGGCTGTTCCGCAAGGTCGACCAGGGCAGCGCGCTGATCATCTCCAAGCTGAAGAAGGTCGACGTCACCTTCACCGGCGCGGTGGTCCTGCCGGTCCTGCACAAGGCCGAGCTGATGGACATCTCGGTGAAGACGATCGAGATCGAGCGGACCGGCCGGGACGGGCTGATCTGCAGGGACAACATCCGCGCCGACATCCGCATCACGTTCTTCGTCCGGGTGAACAAGACCGTCGAGGACGTGATCAAGGTGGCGCAGGCGATCGGCACCGACCGCGCCAGCCACCAGGACACGCTGCAGGCGCTGTTCGCGGCGAAGTTCTCCGAGGCGCTCAAGACCGTCGGCAAGCACCTGGACTTCACCGACCTCTACACCCGCCGGCACGAGTTCCGCGACCACATCATCGAGCTCATCGGCACCGACCTGAACGGCTACAGCCTGGAGGACGCGGCGATCGACTACCTGGAGCAGACGCCGCTGCTGTCGCTGGACAAGTCCAACATCCTCGACGCGCAGGGCATCCGGAAGATCACCGAGCTGACCGCGATCGAGCACGTCCGGACCAACGAGTACACCCGCAACGAGGAGAAGGAGATCACCCGCCAGAACGTCGAGGCGCGCGAGGCGATCCTGGAGCTGGAGCGCCGCCAGGCGGACGCGGAGCTGCGGCAGCAGCGCGAGATCGAGACCGTCCGGGCGCGGGAGAAGGCGGAGACCGAGCGGGTGCAGGCGGAGGAGCGGCTGCGCGCGCGGACCGCGGACATCCGCACCGACGAGCAGCTCGGCGTGCAGCAGGAGAACCGCGACCGCGAGGTGGCGGTGGCCGCGAAGAACAAGGAGCGGGTCATCGCGGTCGAGAACGAGCGGATCGAGAAGGACCGGATGCTGGAGGTCATCGCCCGCGAGCGCGAGACGGAGCTGACCCGCATCGCCGCGAACAAGGAGGTCGAGGCGGAGAAGCGGGAGATCGCGAACGTGATCCGGGAGCGCATCGCGGTCGAGCGGACGGTCGCCGAGCAGGAGGAGTCGATCAAGCGGGTGCGGGTGGTCGAGGAGGCCGAGCGGACCCGCCAGGCGGTGATCATCCAGGCCGAGGCGGAGGCGCAGGAGGGCCTCGTCAAGGACATCAAGGCGGCGGAGGCCGCGGAGGCCGCGGCGCAGCACCGCGCCCGCGAGCAGCTGACGATGGCCGACGCGCGGCGGCAGGCGTCCGAGCTGGACGCGCAGGCCAAGATCCGGCTGGCCGAGGGGATCCGCGCGGAGGCCGCGGCGGAGGGCCTCGCGGAGGTCGAGGTCCGGGAGCGGGACGCGGCGGCGATCGAGAAGGTCGGCCGCGCGGAGGCGACGGTCGCCGAGCAGAAGGCGCTCGCCGAGGCGGTCCGGATCAAGGGCGCGCTGAAGGCCGAGGCCGAGGGGCTCACCGACAAGGCGGCGGCGATGGCGGCGCTGGACGACGCGACGCGCCAGCACGAGGAGTACCGGCTGCGGCTGGCCGCGGAGAAGGACATCCGGCTGGCGGGGATGCAGGTGCAGCGGGAGGTCGCGGAGGCGCAGGCGACGGTGCTCGCGGCGGGGCTGGAGAAGGCCGACATCGACATCGTCGGCGGCGACAGCGTGTTCTTCGACAAGCTCGTCGGGTCGATCGCGCTCGGCAAGGGCGTGGACGGGTTCGTCGGGAGCTCCGAGACCGTGCGGGCGCTGGGCGGTTCGTGGCTGGACGGGACGGGGTCGTTCAGCGGCGACCTGACCCGGGTCCTGGAGTCGGCCGGCGGCGGGGGCGTCGGGGGCCTGACGATCGCGGCGCTGCTGACGCGGCTCGCCTCGGCCGGCGGCCCGAACGCCCCCGCGCTCAGCGACCTGCTGGACGCCGCCGAGCGCCTCGGCGTGGCGGACGCGCCGGTCGCGGCGGTGCCGCCCGCGGGGTCGAACGGCGCCCCGCTGACCCCGGCGAGCTGACCGTCCGGCCGCA
>NZ_WBMR01000339.1 GCF_008923365.1 Actinomadura montaniterrae | reverse complement strand
CTGCGCGACCGACTGGTGCGGCGCGGGCTGCGGGCCGGTGTCGGAGCGGCCGACCCGGCTCGGGATCGGGTTGGACGGCGCGGGCGGCGCGGCGGGCGGCGGCACCGGGCGGGGCGGCGGGGCGGCGCGCTTGGTCTCCGGCTCAGGGGACGGCTTGGCGGGACGTCCCTCGTCGAACCCCGCGGCGATCACGGTGACCCGCACCTCGTCGCCGAGCGCGTCGTCGATAACCGCGCCGAAGATGATGTTGGCGTCCGGGGCGGCCGCGTTGGAGACGAGCTGCGCCGCCTCGTTGATCTCGAACAGGCCGAGGTCGGAGCCGCCGGAGATGGACAGCAGCACGCCGTGCGCGCCGTCGATGCTGGCCTCCAGCAGCGGGCTGGAGATCGCCATCTCGGCGGCGGCGACGCTGCGGTCGTCGCCGCGGGCCGAGCCGATGCCCATCAGCGCCGAGCCGGCGCCGGACATCACGGACTTGACGTCGGCGAAGTCCAGGTTGATCAGGCCCGGCGTGGTGATCAGGTCGGTGATGCCCTGGACACCGGACAGGAGCACCTGGTCGGCGGCCTTGAACGCGTCCAGCACGCTGACCTGCCGGTCGGAGATCGACAGCAGCCGGTCGTTGGGGATCACGATGAGGGTGTCGACCTCGTCGCGCAGCGTCTCGATGCCGGCCTCGGCCTGCATCGCGCGGCGCTTGCCCTCGAAGCTGAACGGGCGGGTGACCACGCCGATCGTCAGGGCGCCGAGCGACCGGGCGATGTTGGCGACCACGGGCGCGCCGCCGGTGCCGGTGCCGCCGCCCTCCCCGGCGGTGACGAAGACCATGTCGGCGCCCTTGAGCACCTCCTCGATCTCCTCCCGGTGGTCCTCGGCGGCCTTGCGGCCGACGTCCGGGTTCGCTCCGGCGCCGAGGCCCCGGGTGAGCTCGCGGCCCACGTCCAGCTTCACGTCGGCGTCACTCATCAGCAGCGCCTGGGCGTCCGTGTTGATCGCGATGAACTCGACGCCCTTGAGTCCCTCCTCGATCATCCGGTTGACGGCGTTGACGCCGCCGCCGCCGATACCGACGACCTTGATGACCGCGAGGTAGTTCTGCGGTGCTGCCACGACGAGGGGCCTTTCCGCTCGCTCTATCCGACCCGCCGGTCCGGTCTGCCGACCGTCCGCCGCGGAGTTTCCTGACCTGTGCGCTTTTCCGGCGCGGGAAGCGGGCGGAACCGACCGTCGATCCGATCCACCCTCAACCCTCACCCTCAACTTGAGGCTTACAGTTATGTCAACCTGAGGACTGATACGGACAGTAGGGCGGCCTTACCGCCAGGGTCAACTAACCTCCCCCGAACTCCACCGGCGTGTCGCACTGGGCACGGGTTTGCCCTGGTTGGCGACGGACGTGTCCGCCGCCTGCCGCTCAGTGCACCGCCGCCCGCCCTCCGGTCCGTCCAGTTCGGCCGAACTCCGGCCGACCGTTCCAGCGTGCCCCATCGGACGCCCGGAATCGCCCCGACACACGCACCGGACCCGAACGGCTTGACATTCCGCCGCGCCGCCCGGCCGGTCACCGCGTGATCAGCACCTCCGGCGAGCTGACGTCGACGCTGTGCAGGGACCGCCCCGACGCCGTGCGCTCCACCGAGTCCAGCAGGCGGATCTTCTCCGCCGCGCGCTCCGGCGGGCCCCACGTCACCGTCAGGCCGCCCTTCATGTGCAGCTCCACGGACGCGGGATCGGCCGCCTCCACCTCGGTGACCCGGGCGCGCAGCCGCTCCGGCAGGCCGGTGAGCACCTTGAGGGCCGCGAGCGTCGCCGGGTCGGACGGCCCGGGCGAGGCGACGGTCAGCTCCGGGAGCCCCGCCGGGCGCGACGCCCCGTCCGCCACGGTCACCCCGTGCCGGTCGAGCCGCTGGTAGCGGCCGCCGCGCTGGAGCACCGCCACCGGGACGCGCTCGTGCACGACGATCCGGACCGTCGCCGGCCAGTCCCGTTTGACCTCGGCGGACTCGACCTCGCGGAGCCGCTCCACCCGCGCCCTGATCGCGCCGGTGTCCAGCCGCGCCATTGGGACGCCGAGCCGGATCCCGGCGGCGGCGACGATCCGGTCGCGCGGCGCGAGCGCGGCGCCGCTCACCTCCACGTGCCGCACCACCAGCAGCTTCGAGCCGAGCAGCACCCAGCCGACCGCGGCCAGCGCGCCGAGCACGAGCAGCGCGACGAAGATCACTTTCCATCGGCCCGGGCGTGCCCGGTCCGCGGCGGTCTCCGGCCCGTCCGCCGCCCTGTCCCCGGCCTCGCTCTCCGGTTGGTCCGTCCGCGCCTCGGTCATGACCCCAGCTTGACAGTGATCGGCCCGCGCGCCGCCGAACGCCCGCGCGGCGGCGTGTCCCCCTCCGGCGTGCCCCCTCCGCACGGCGCGGACGCTCAGCCGGACGCGAGCCGCTCCAGGATCAGCGGGCCGAGCGCGGTCACGTCGCCGGCGCCCAGCGTGATCACCACGTCGCCGGGACGGGCGAGCGAGGCGGCCAGGGCGGGGACCTCGTCGCGGACGGGAGCGTAGACGGTCTCGGTCCCGGCGGGGACGGCGTCGGCGACGAGCGCGCCGGTCACGCCGGGCTCGGGGTCCTCGCGGGCACCGTAGACGTCCAGCACGACCGCGACGTCGGCGAGGCCGAGCGCGGCGCCGAACTCGGCGGCGAAGAACCGGGTGCGGCTGTACAGGTGTGGCTGGAACACCGCGACGATCCGGCCCGGCTCCGGCTTCTCCCCCAGGTAGCCGCGGGTGGCCTCCAGGTCGGCGGTCAGCTCGGTCGGGTGGTGGGCGTAGCTGTCGAACACCTCGACACCGCCCGCCTCGCCCTTGCGCTCCAGCCGCCGCATCGCGCCGCCGAACGCGGCGAGCCCCTCCCGCACGGCGGCGTCGTCGACGCCGAGCGCCTGCGCGACCGCGACGACCGCGGCGGCGTTGAGCGCGTTGTGCCGGCCGGGGACGGCGAGCGCCACCTCGCCGGCGCCCTCGATCGTGAAGCGGGAGCCGAGGCCGCGCGGGGTGAACCCGGTGACGCGCAGGTCGGCGCCCTCCGCCTCCCCGTACGTCCGGACGGTCAGCCCCCGCGCGCGCGCCAGGTCCGCCAGCTCCATCGCGACGGGGTCGTCGGCGCCGGCGACGAGCGTCCCGCCCGGCTCGATCCGGTCGACGAACCTGGCGAAGTTCTCCTTCACCATCTCGAAGCCGCCGTAGTTGTCGAGGTGGTCGGCCTCGACGTTGGTGACGACCGCGATGTGCGGGGTGTACATGAGGAACGAGCCGTCGCTCTCGTCGGCCTCGGCGACGAACACGTCCCCGGTGCCCTCGTCGGCGCCGAGCCCCGTGGTGACCAGCTGCCCGCCGATGCAGTACGACGGGTCGGCGCCCGCGTGCTGCAGCGCGACCGTCAGCATCGACGTCGTGGTGGTCTTGCCGTGCGTCCCGGCGACGGCGACGGCGCGCCGCCCCGCCATCAGCGACGCCAGCGCCGCCGAGCGGTGCAGCACGCGCAGCCCGCGCTCGCGGGCGGCGACCAGCTCGGGGTTGGCCTCCCGGATCGCGGTGGACACCACGACGGTGTCGGCGTCGCCGACGTGCGCGGCGTCGTGCCCGACGAACACCTTCGCGCCGAGGTCGCCGAGCTGGCCGAGCAGCGCGGAGTCGCGCGCGTCGCTGCCGGACACGGCGATCCCGCGGCGCAGCATGATCCGGGCGATGCCGGACATGCCGGCGCCGCCGATGGCGATGAAGTGGACCCGGCCGAGCTCGCCGGCCGGGACCACCTCGCACGGGTCGATCAGGCTCATCGGGCGGCGCCCGCCGCGCGGACCACGTCGTACACCATCCGGGCCAGCGCGACGTCGGCGTCCCGGCGGCCCATCCGCCCGGCCGCCTCGGACATGTGCGCGACCCGGCCCGGGTCGGCCAGCACCGGCAGCAGGTTCCGGGCGATCCAGTCCGGCGACAGCTCGGCGTTGTCGACCAGCATGCCGCCGCCCGCCGCGACGATCGGCTCGGCGTTCAGCCGCTGCTCGCCGTTGCCGATCGGGAGCGGCACGTACACCGCCGGGAGCGCGACCGCGGCGAGCTCCGCGCAGGTCATCGCGCCGGCCCGGCACATCGCCATGTCGGCGGCGGCGTAGGCCAGGTCCATCCGGTCGCAGTACGGGATGGTGACGTACTGCGGGCCGCCCTGCGCGGGCTCCGGCTCCTCGGTGTTCTTCGGCCCGACGATGTGCAGCACCTGGATGCCGGCCTGCCGGAAGTACGGCGCCGCGGCCACCGCGGCCTGGTTGAGGGAGCGGGCCCCCTGCGACCCGCCGAAGATCAGCAGCGTCGGCAGGTCGGGCAGCAGGCCGAAGTAGGAGCGGGCCTTGTCGCCCATCGCCAGCCGGTCCAGCGCCGCGATCTCGCGGCGCAGCGGGATGCCGACGAAGGTGGCGTTCGGGAGCGGCGAGTCCTGGTGGGACACCGCGACGTGGTCGGTGAAGCGGGCGCCGAGCTTGTTGGCCAGGCCCGGCTTCGGGTTGGCCTCGTGCACGATGATCGGCACCTTGCGCTTGCGCGCGGCCAGGTAGCCGGGGGTCGCGACGTAGCCGCCGAACCCGACCAGGATGTCGGCCTGCGCCTGGTCCAGCACGTTCGCCGCCGCGTTGATCGCGCCGCGCAGCCGTCCCGGGACCGACAGCAGCTGCGGGGTCAGCGTGCGCGGCAGCGGGACCGGCGGGATCAGCGCGAGCTCGTAGCCGCGCTGCGGGACCAGCCGGGTCTCCAGGCCGCGTTCGGTGCCGAGGCAGACGATCCCCGTGTTGGGGTCGTTGCGGCGCAGCGCGTCGGCGAGAGCCAGGGCGGGCTCGATGTGTCCGGCGGTGCCGCCGCCGGCCAGGACAACCCTCATGCTCGTTGACAACTCCTCAGCGTGTTCGACGTGTCGGGTGCCGTCCGCTCGCGTGCCGTCCGTCCCGCACTCGGCGCGTGCGGGCGGCGGACGCCGGGTCGCCGGCACCCCGGCGGGGGGATTTCAGCGCCGTGCCAGTCCCAGCCAGCTTAGAGCCCTCACGACCGGTCCGGGGCCGCGTGCGGACAGTGCCTGCCGCGCGCCGGGCTCGCGTTTGGCGAACGCCAGCAGCATCCCGAGCGCGATCAGCGTCGGGATCAGCGCGGAGCCGCCGTAGGACACCAGCGGCAGCGGGATGCCGGTGATCGGCAGCACCCCGATCACGGCGCCGATGTTGACGATGGCCTGGACGACCAGCCAGGCGGTCGCGCCGGCGGCGGCGAGCCGGGTGAACGGGTCCTTCACCCGGCGGGCGATGCGCAGCCCCGCGTACGCGAGCAGCCCGAACAGGCCGAGCACGACGAGGGTGCCGACCAGCCCGAACTCCTCGCCGACGATCGCGAAGATGAAGTCGGTCTCGGCGTGCGGCAGGTAGTCCCACTTGGCGCGCCCCTCCCCGAGGCCGGTGCCGAACAGCCCCCCGGAGGCGACCGCGAACAGTCCCTGGATGCCCTGGTAGTTGCTGGTCAGCCGGTTGCCGGCCGGGTCGAGGAAGCCGGTGAGCCGCTGCATCCGGTACGGCTCGACGATGATCAGGATCGACACCAGCAGGCAGACGAGCCCGGCGATGCCGACGAACAGCCGGCCGGGCGCGCCGACCACCCACAGCAGCGCGAGGAAGATCGTCAGCAGGACGAGGGTGGTGCCGAGGTCGTTGCCGAGCATCACCAGCAGCACCAGCACCCCGGCGCCGGGCAGCAGCGGCACGAGCAGCGGCCGCCACTCGGTGAGCTGGCCGAGCCGCTCCTTGCGGGCCAGCAGGTCGGCGCCCCACAGCACCAGCGCGAGCTTGGCGGGCTCCGACGGCTGGATCTGGACGGGCCCGAGGTCGATCCAGCGGGTGGCGCCGCCCGCGCTGCGGCCGAGGCCGGGGACCAGCACCATGGCGAGCGCGACGATCGACAGCAGCAGCAGCGGGTAGGCGAGCGCGCGGAACGTCCGCACCGGCAGCCGGGACGCCAGCCACATCAGCGGCAGCCCGATCACCATCCACACGGCCTGCTTCTGGAACAGCGTGTAGGCGGACCCGGTCTCCTGGAGCTGCTTGACCGACGACGCGGACAGCACCATGGTCAGGCCGAGCGCCAGCAGCATCACCGAGCAGCTCAGGACCAGGTAGTAGGAGGTGAGGGGGCGGTCGAGCAGCCCGACCGCGGCGACCACCTGCTCGCGCGGCCCCGCCCGGCGCGTCCGTTCCTCCTCGGCCGGTACGGCGGTGGTCATGACGCCTGCGGGTCTCCGGCGGCGGCGAGGCGTTCCACCGCGGCGATGAACGCCTCGCCGCGGGCGGGGTAGTTGGCGAACATGTCGAAGGAGGCCCCGACGGGGGCGAGCAGCACGGTGTCGCCGGGACGGGCGAGCCCGGCTGCTTCGGTGACGACGCGGTCCATGGCCCCAGTGTCGGTGTCGGCGACGTCGACGACCGGGACATCGGCGGCGTGTCGCGCGAGTGCCTCGGCGATCCGGTGCCGGTCGCGGCCCATCAGCACGACGCCGCGCAGCCGCCCGGCGCAGGTGCGCACCAGGTCGTCGACGTCCAGGCCCTTGAGGAGGCCGCCGGCGATCCACACGATGGACTCGTAGGCGGCCAGGGACGCGGCGGCGGCGTGCGGCTGGGTCGCCTTGGAGTCGTTGACGTAGGCGACGCCGCCGACGTCGGCGACGTGCTGGATGCGGTGCGGGTCGGGCACGAACGAGCGCAGCCCCTCCCGGACGGCCTCGGGCGGCACCCCGAAGGCCCGCGCCAGCCCGGCCGCCGCGAGCGCGTTGGCGACGTTGTGCGGGGCGAACGGGTGGACGTCCGCCAGCGCGGCGAGCTCGGCGGCCTCGCTCGCCGGGTCGGCGGTGAAGGCGCGGTCGACCAGCAGTTCCTCGACGACGCCGAGCTCGCCGGGGCGCGGCACGCCCAGCGTGAACCCGGCGCGCCCGGCCAGGCCCTCGGCGCGTTCGGCGAGCGCCGTGGAGGTGGCGTCGTCGGCGTTGTAGACCGCGACGGTGCCCGGCGCGAAGATCTTCGCCTTGGCGCCGACATAGGCGTCCATGGAGCCGTGCCAGTCGAGGTGGTCGGGCGCGATGTTCAGCACGGTCGCCGCGTGCGGCGCGAGCGAGCTCGACCAGTGCAGCTGGTAGCTGGACAGCTCGACCGCCAGCACGTCGTACGGCTCGGCGACGGCCTCGACGATCGGGGTCCCGACGTTGCCGACGGCGAGGGCCTTGTGCCCCGCCGCCGTCAGCATGCACGCCAGCATCCGGACGACGGTCGTCTTCCCGTCGGTGCCGGTGATGGCCAGCCACGGCGCCGCGCCCTGCTCGCCCGCGGGGGGACGACCCCCCGCACCCCCCGACCCGCCGTCGGCGGTGATCCTCGCTCCGCTGCGGTCACCGCCGACGGGGCGCAGCCGCCACGCCAGCTCCACCTCGCCGATGATCTCGACGCCGGCCGCCGCGGCCGCCGCGAGCAGCGGCGCGTCCGGCTTCCATCCCGGCGAGGTGACGACCAGGCC
>NZ_WBMR01000338.1 GCF_008923365.1 Actinomadura montaniterrae | reverse complement strand
GACGCGCCCGACGCGGGCGGCGCGGCAGGGGCGGGCGGCGCGCCGCCGAAGGGGCGGGTGCGGCGCGTCGCGGGATGGGCGGCGACGGCGCTGGCGTGCCTGCTCGTGCTGTTCGCCCTCGACGCGCCGGACCAGCTCGGCCGGCTGTCGGCCGGCCAGTTCGTCCGGATTCCGGTGGAGGCGCTGGTCGTCGCGGCGCTGGTGCTGGTGCTGCCCGCGCGGGCGCGGCGGTGGGTCGCGGCCCCGGTGGGGGCGGTCCTCGGGGTCCTGGTCATCCTCAAGGTCCTGGACATGGGCTTCGACTCGGTCCTGGTGCGGCCGTTCAACCCGGTGTTCGACTGGAGCTTCCTGCGGCCCGGGTTCGAGTTCATCGACACCTCCGTGGGCCGGCCGGCCGCGATCGGCCTCACCGCGCTCATCGTGCTGCTGGTGGTCGCCGTGCCGGTGCTCATGGCGCTGGCGGTGCTGCGGCTGACCCGGCTCGCCGTCCGGCACCGGGCGTGGACGGGCCGGAGCGTCGCGGTGCTCGGGACGGCGTGGGTCGCGTCCGCCGCGCTCGGCGCGCAGGCCGTGCCCGGCGTGCCGCTGGCGTCGGGCGGCGCCGCCGAGCTCGCCTACGACCACGCCCGGCAGGTCCGGACGAGCCTCAAGGACCGCGGGGTGTTCGCCAAGCAGGCCGCCGTGGACGCCTTCCGGAACACGCCGCCGAGCCAGGTGCTGACGGGCCTGCGCGGCAAGGACGTCGTCCTGGCGTTCGTGGAGAGCTACGGCCGTTCGGCGGTCGAGCACCCGGAGTACGCGCCGCAGGTCGACGCGGTGCTGGACGCGGGCACCCGGCAGCTGAAGGCGGCCGGGTTCGGCGCCCGCAGCGGCTACCTCACCTCCTCGACGGCGGGCGGCGGCAGCTGGCTCGCGCACTCGACGCTGCTGTCCGGGCTGTGGATCGACAACCAGCAGCGGTACCGGACGCTGACGTCGAGCAGCCGGTTCACGCTCACCCGCGCGTTCGGCGAGGCGGGCTGGCGGACGCTCACCGTCCAGCCGGCGATCACGCGGGCGTGGCCGGAGGCGTCGTTCTACGGCTACGACAAGGTCTACGACGACCGGAACCTCGGCTACAAGGGACCCCGGTTCAGCTACGCGACCATGCCCGACCAGTACACGCTGAACACGCTGCAGCGCGACGAGCTGAGCGCCTCGAAGCGGGCGCCGGTGATGGCGGAGCTGGCGCTGGTGTCGAGCCACGCGCCGTGGGCGTCGATCCCGAGCCTGGTCGACTGGAGGACGGTCGGCGACGGGTCGGTGTTCGACGGGATGGGCAAGGGCGAGAACGCGGCGTGGCCGTCGTCGGGGAGAATCCGCGGCGAGTACCGCAAGTCCATCGAGTACACGCTGAACACCCTGGTCTCCTACATGCTGACCTACGGGACGAAGAACACCGTGCTGGTCTTCCTCGGCGACCACCAGCCGGCGCCGACGATCGCCGGGCAGAACGCGAGCCGGGACGTCCCGGTCACGATCGTCGCCCGCGACCCCGCCGTGCTGGACCGGATCTCCGGCTGGGGCTGGCAGGACGGGCTGCGTCCCGCGCGCACCACCCCGGTCTGGCCGATGAGCACGTTCCGCGACCGCTTCCTGACCGCGTTCGGCTCCGCGCCCTCCGCCTCCTCGGCTCCGGCGGCGTCGCACAGGTGACCTCCGGCCCCGATGGTGGGAGGTTGGGGGGATGAGGTCGGTGGCGGTGGCGGCCGCCGTGGTCGCGCTGCTGGCCGCGATGGCGGCGGCGATGGTCACGACCGCCGTGCAGCAGACGCCGACCATCGACGAGCCGGTGTACGTCGGCGCGTCCGTGCTGTACCTGCGCGAGCACGACCTGCGCGACAACCCGGAGCATCCGCCGCTCGGCAAGCTGGTCATCGGGATCGGGACGGAGGCGGCGGGCGTCCGCCTCGACCGGGCCTACAGCGGCCCGGAGGAGGCGGTCGGGCAGCACCTGCTGTACGCCTCGGGCAACGACCCGCGACGCGTGATGCTCGCCGCCCGGCTCCCGATGATCGTGCTGACGCTGCTGTTCGGGCTGGTCGTCTTCGCATTCGCGCGTGACCTCGCGGGCGCGTCGGGCGGGCTGCTGGCGCTGGGCCTGTACGCGTTCTCGCCGGACGTCATCGCGCACGGGTCGCTGGCCACGCTGGACGTGGCGGCGGCCGGGTTCGTCCTGACGGCGGCGTGGCTGCTGTGGCGGGCGCGAGGCCGGCCGCTGCCGTACCTGCCGCTCGCCGGGGCCGCGCTGGGCGCGGCGCTCGCCACCAAGATGAACACGCTCGTCGCCGTGCCGGTCTTCCTGGTGCTCGCGGGCGTGCCGGTCTGGTCGGCGTACCGGCGGCAGGGCGGTGCGAAGGCGGTCCTCCGCGCGACCGCGGCGGCGGCCGGGGTCGCGGCGATCGCGGTCGCGGTGGTGTGGGCGAGTTACCTGGCCGTCGACCCGCGGCTGCGGTGGACGGCGCCGCCGGACCTGCCGTCCGTCGGCGGCCTCCGCGGCCTCGCCGCCGACGCGCTGCCCCTCCCCCGCCCGTACCGGGACGGGATGCGCGTCCAGTTCGGGTTCGAGGACGCGACATGGACCGGGTTCCTGTTCGGCCGCCACTACCAGGGGTCGCTCTGGTACTACCTGCCCGCCGCGCTGCTGGTGAAGACGCCGCTGGGGATGCTCGCGCTGTGGCTCGCGGGCGCGGCGGCCCTGGTCTCGGTGCGGCGCCTGCGCCCGGCCGCGCCGTACGTGCTCCTCCCGGCGGCGGTGCTGCTGGCCGCCGCGATGGCCGGGTCCCGCGACCTGGGCGTCCGGTACGCGATCTTCGTCCCGGTCTTCCTCGCGGTCGCGGCGGGCTGCGCCGTCACGTTCCGGTGGCGGTGGACGCCCGTCGCGGCGACCGCCCTCGCGCTGTTCGTCGCGGTCAGCTCGCTCCGGACGTTCCCCTATTACCTGCCGTACTCGAACGAGGCGTTCGGCGGGCCGTCCAAGACGCACCTGCGCCTGCACGACTCCAACGTGGACTGGGGCCAGGACCTCGGGCGCCTCGCCGACCGGCTCCGCGACCGGTACGCCGGGCAGCGGGTCTGGCTCGCCTACAAGGGCAGCGGCGTCCCGTCCGGCTACGGGATCACCGCGTCCAACCCCCTCTCCGTCCCGCCTGGCGAGGTCAGCGGGATCCTCGCCGTGTCGGACAGCTGGATCGCCAAGGCCGATCCCCGCATACTCGCCCTCATCGGAACGAGCGAGCCGATCGACGAGGTCGGCCACTCCATCACCATCTACCGGCGGCCCGCGTCCGGGGCTCGGTAGGGCGCGGTACGCCGCGTGCCGCGCATGCGGCGGCCGGTGCTGGAGATGTAGACAGGACGAGACGCTGAAGGAGAGGGCGCCATGCTGGTCCGAGAGGCGATGACCTCGCCCGTCGTGACGATCCCGCGGACGGCCACGGTCCGCCAGGCCGTCCGCGTCCTGCACGAGCACGACATCACCGCGCTGCCCGTCGTCGACGGCACCGGCCGGCTCGCCGGGATCGTCAGCGAGATGGACCTGCTGCGCGGCGCGTTCGAGGCCGACCCGCGGGCGTTCTCCCGGCCCGTCGCGACCCCGGCCGGGCCCCCGCCGCGGCACGTCGAGGACGTCATGACGCGGGAGGTGGAGACCGCGCGGCCCACCACCGACGTCGCCGAGCTCGCCGAGACGATGATGCGGACCCGGCACAAGAGCGTCCCGGTGCTGGACGGCGCCGTGCTCGTCGGCATCGTCAGCCGCCGCGACCTGATCGCGCTGCTCGCCCGCGGCGACGCCCGGATCCGCGACGACGTGCTCGCCGCGATCGGCGAGTACGGTCCCGGCGGGCACGCCTGGGAGGTGTCGGTGCGGGACGGGGTCGTGGTGCTGACCGGCCCGGCCGACGAGGCGGCGCGGCGCGTCGCGGACGTGCTGGCCCGGACGGTGCCCGGGGTCACCCGCGTCTCGGTGCGCACCCCCGAACCCGGCGCGGCGCCCGGGGGGACCGGCTGAGACGATGGACCCGTCGGGGAGGGAGCAATGATCGGCCTTCGTGCGCGCCGCGCCCGGGCGGGCCTGCTGCGGCTGCGCCGCCGGCTCGGGTTCGAGCGCAACGCGCTGCGGCGCGGCGTCGACCGGCGGCAGCGCGCGGTCGGGATCGGAGCGGCGGCGGTGTTCGCGGTGGTGGCGCCGCCCGCGTGCGCGGGCGTGGCGTCCATGGCCTACGCGGCCGGGGTGCGGGCGGAGCGCGCGGAGTCGGCCGGCCACCACCGGATCACGGCCCGGGTCGCGGGCATCGAGAAGCAGGACGGCGACGAGCAGCGCTACACCTACGCCCGGCTGGCCTGGACCGCCCCGGACGGCCGGGAGCGCTCGGCGGTGATCGCCGCGGGCCGGACGACGCGGCTCGGAGCCCCGCTGCGGATCTGGGTGGACGAGCGGGGCGAGATGTCCCGCCGGCCGCAGGACCGCACCGGCACCGTCGCGGGCGCCGTCTTCGCGGGCGCGGGCGCGGCCGGCGCCGCCGCGCTGCCGCCCCTGGCGGTCTACCTGCTCGTCCGGCGGCGCTGCGACCGCGACCGCGAGGAGATGTGGGACGCCGCGTGGGCCCGGCTGGACCGCCCGCACATCGGGTGACGATGCCGCGATGACGGAACGCCGCGAGGGGCCGGCCGCCGGGCCGCTGTCGGACCGGACCGCGTGGGCCCGCAGCCTCCAGACACCGCTGCGCGAGTTCCTGCGCACCGAGACGGGCGGCGCGGTCGTGCTGCTCGCCGCGACCATCGCCGCGCTCGTGTGGGCGAACGTCTCCGAATCGTCCTATGAGGGCTTCTGGGGGACGGAGGCGTCGCTGCGCGCCGGCCGGCACGCCCTCTCGATGGACCTGCGGACCTGGATCAACAGCGGGCTGATGACGCTGTTCTTCTTCGTTGTCGGGCTGGAGGCGCGCCGCGAGTTCGACATGGGCGAGCTGCGCGAGCGCCGCCGGCTCGCGCTGCCGCTCGCCGCCGGGATCGGCGGCATGGTCGTCCCGGTGGCGATCTACCTCGCGATCAACGCGGGCGGCCCGGCCCTGCACGGGTGGGGCACCGCGATGTCGACGGACACCGCGTTCGCGCTCGGCGTGCTGACGCTCGTCGGCAAGCGGTTCCCCGGCCGGCTGCACGCCTACCTGCTCACCGTCACCGTGGTCGACGACCTCGTCGCGCTGCTGGTGATCGCGACCGTGTACAGCGAGGACGTCTCGGCCGGGCCGCTGCTGGCCGCGGTCGGCGTCCTCGGCGTGGTGCTGCTGGTCCGCGCGGCGGGCGTGGCCCGGATGCCGGTGTACGCGGTGCTCGGCGCCGCTGCGTGGCTCGCGCTGAACTCCTCCGGTGTCGAACCGATCGT
Source organism: Actinomadura montaniterrae (assembly GCF_008923365.1). GTDB lineage: Bacteria > Actinomycetota > Actinomycetes > Streptosporangiales > Streptosporangiaceae > Spirillospora > Spirillospora montaniterrae. The sequence goes on along the minus strand of NZ_WBMR01000338.1, from coordinate 2,188 downwards.
CGTCGGCCTGGCCATGGGCCTGCTGACCTACGCCTATCCGGCGGCGCGCACCGACCTGGAGCGCGCCAGCGAGGTGTTCCGGCTGTTCCGCGAGCAGCCCACGCCGGAGCTCGCCCGGTCGGCGCGGGTCGGCGTCGCCGCGGCGATCTCGCCGAACGAGCGGCTGCAGCAGCTGTACCACCCGTGGACCAGCTATGTGATCGTCCCGCTGTTCGCGCTCGCCAACGCGGGGATCCCGGTCTCCGGCGGGTTCCTCCGGCACGCGTTCACCTCGCCGGTGACGCTGGGCATCGTCGTCGGCTACGTGGTCGGCAAGCCGGTCGGCATCCTCGGGCTGTCCTGGCTGGTGACGGTGGTGAGCCGGGGCCGGCTGCGGCCCCCGGTCGGCTGGGCGGCGGTCGGGGGCGGCGGCGCCATCGCCGGGATCGGCTTCACCGCCGCGCTGCTGATCGCGACGCTGGCGTTCACCGGCGACCGGCTCGCCGAGGCCAAGGTCGGCATCCTGTCGGCGGCGCTGCTGGCGTCGGTGCTGACCTGGCTGGTCGTCCGGGTGACGGCGCTGCTGCCCGCGCGGCCGCGGGTGGTCGCGCTGCTCGGCACCGCGCAGAGCGTGATCGACCTGGCCGCGCCGGTCGACGCGGAGCGCGACCACGTCCGCGGCCCGGAGCGCGCGCCGGTCACCGTGGTCGAGTACGGCGACTTCGAATGCCCGTACTGCGGCCAGGCCGAGCCGGTGATCCGCGAACTGCTCGCCGGGCAGGGCGACGTCCGGTACGTGTGGCGGCACCTGCCGCTCACCGACGTCCACCCGCAGGCGCACCTCGCGGCGCAGGCCGCCGAGGCCGCCGCCGCGCAGGACGCGTTCTGGGAGATGCACGACCTGCTGTTCCGCCACCAGGACGCGCTGCAGGCCAAGGACCTCGTCCGGTACGCGGGCGAGATCGGGCTGGACGTGGCGCGGTTCCGCGACGACATGCGCCGGTCCGCGGGCACGGCCCGGATCGCCGAGGACGTCGACTCCGCCGACCTCAGCGGCGTCTCCGGCACCCCGACGTTCTTCGTCAACGGCCGCCGCCACCACGGCGCCTACGACCTCGAGAGCCTCCAGCACGCCGTCCGCATCGCCCGCAAGCGCGCCGCCATCGGCGCCTGACCCCGGGGTCAGGGGGTGCGGGCGAAGGCGATGTCGAGCGGACGCGCGCCGAGGGTCTCGGCGCGCGAGCCGCCGCGGACCGTCGTGACGACCTCGTCGGCGGAGGTGTCGATGACCGACACCGTGCCCGTCATGCCGTTGCCGACCCAGACCTCCGAGCCGTCCGGCGTCGCCGCGATCGACGCGGGCAGCCGGCCAACCGGCACGTCCGCGAGGTGCCTGCGGCCCGCCGCGTCGTAGACGCCCGCCGAGTCGGAGTTCATGTCCGCGACGTAGACCTTCCGGCCGTCCGGGGTGACCGTGACCGCCCACGGCTCGGCGCCCGCCTTCACCTTGCGGGTCACGGCACGGCGCGCGGCGTCCACCACGTACAGCAGGTCCGCGTCCGGCTGCGTCGCGTACACGCGGGACCCGTCGGCGGAGACGGCGACGCCCTGCGCGTCCGGGATCCCGGGGACCTGGCCGGCGACCTCGCCCTTCGCGGTGTCGACGACGGCGAGGCCGCGCGCCGTCGTGACGTAGGCCTCCTTCCCGTCCGGCGCGAACGCGACCCGGCGGGGCGCCGCGCCGACGTCGATGCGGCGGGTGACGGTGTCGGTGCGGGTGTCGATGACCGCGACCGTGCTGGACCCGCCCGGGCCGGTGTCGCCGCCGGTGACGGCCGCGTACGCCTGCGAACCGTCCGGCGACACGGCGACGTCCTGCGGGTGGGCGCCCACCACGATCGGCGCCGCCCGCAGCGTGGCCGCGTCCACCGCGATCACCTGGTACTGGCCGGTGGCCGCGACGTACACCTTCCGGGCGTCCGGGGTGACGGCGACGCCCTCGGCGGTGTCGGCGCGGATCGCGGTCGAGGTGACGGTGTGCGTGGCGACGTCCACCCGCGCGACCCGGCCGCTGCCGGCCAGCGCGATGTAGGCGATGGAGCCGTCCTGCGCGGCCCGGCCGCGTCCCCACGGGGACGGCACCGGCGGCACGTACGGAACGCTCGGCCGGACCGGCGGGGCCGCCGGCGGCCGCGGCGCCGGCGGGACG
>NZ_WBMR01000337.1 GCF_008923365.1 Actinomadura montaniterrae | reverse complement strand
GGGCACGGCCGGGCGGGCGGGCACGGCCGGGCGGGCGGGCACGGCCGGGCGGGCGGGCGCGGCGAAGACCGTGATCACGCGGTCGCGGCCCCGGCGCGCCGGGAGCACCGCCGCATGATCACGGTGCCGTCGTGCTGCGATGGACCCGCCCGGCGGGCGGGTCAGTGGACCGCAAGGACCAGCGCGACCCGGTCGGCCGCGGCGGCGACGTCGTCGGCGGGAGCGATGCGCTCCGCCCACGACCACCAGTACCACCATCCGTCGGCGCCCCGCTCCGCGAGGATGTTCTCCGTCAGGGCGGAGGCGTCCGGATTCATCACGTGCAGGCTGGGCGACTGGCCGCGGGGCAGCGTGAGGCGCACCCGCAGCCCGCGCTGGACCAGCTCGTCGCCCAGCTCTTCCAGATATTCGATCCGCGTCCGAGCGGGCGCGGCGGTTCCCGTATCGTCAGGCGTCATCCTTGTCTTCCCCATGGACTCCGCGCGGCCCGACGAGGTCTCACCCTTCCCCTTCCCCGGCCCGGGTGCAAGCACTTCGGGCCGGTCGGCGGTGCGCCGCGAACTCCGGCGGCGCCGCGAGCGTCGCAAAGGGCGCGGCGCCCCGGGGCCGCGGACGGCATCCGGGATATCTTGCGCATAGCACTCGAAGGGGGAAGTTGGGGCGTATGGCGATGGCGAGCGCGGGCGCGAACCCGGAGTGGACCCGGCCCGACCAGCGGCTGCCCGAGCGGCGCCCGGCGGAGGGCGCCACGCCGCCCCCGCCGGCGGCGAGCACCTGGCACCGGATGCACAACGCGGTCGGCGTGTTCCTCCTTGCGTACGGGGTGACGAGCCTGGTCGGCGCCGCGCTGCTGTGGGGCGACCGGCGCAAGGAGCTCGCCGGCTACTTCGGCGCGGGAAACGCCGGCGCGCTGCTGGTGGCGGTGAAGGCGGCCGAGGCCGTCCTCCTCGCGGTCGCGGCCGCGGGGATCGTCCGGCGCCGCGACGTGTGGTTCGTCCCGGCGCTGGCCGGCTGGATGGCGGGGTTCGCGGTGTTCGCCGTCCTGGACGTGTTCGACGGCCGGTGGGGCGGGCTCCTGGAGCACCTCCTCTACCTAGCGGGCTTCGTCGTGCTGCTGTTCGTCTCGTACGGGCTCGGAGCGAAGGCGCAGGTCGGCAGCGGTGCGGCGGTCCGCGCGTCCGCCGCGTCCGGGCCGGGCGGCGACGGCGGAGAGGGCGAGCCCGGTGCGGACGGCGAGCCGCGGCGGCTCACCCGGACGCAGGAGTTCGCGCTCGCCGCGCTCAACCGGCTGCCGCACCGCTGAACCGGGCGCGCCCCGGCGCGCCCGGACGCAACCGGCGCGCCCGGACGATACGGGAGCGCCCGGACGACACGGGCGCGTCAGGGATTCAGCGGACGATCCAGGCGATGGCCGTCATGGTCCCCGGCGGCACCTCGGTGAAGCCGCCGTCCCGGACCGCGACGGCCGCCTCCTTGACGCACCGCGACCACGCCACGTCCCGGACGAGGTGAACGGGCGCGCCCGCCTCGACCCACGCCGCGACGTCCTTGCGCCGCCCCTGCCGCAGCAGCAGCTGCGCGGCGTGCCCGCTCTGCGCCGCCGCCTTGCCGGTCGTCATCGTCACGTCCGGGTTCAGGGCGAGCGCGGCGTAGGGCGGCGCGGGCGGCGGCGCCGGCTCCTCGGCGTCGGCGAGATCGAGCCCGGCGACCTGGAGCTTCGCCAGCTGCGGCGGGACGTCGGCGACCGGGCCCGGCGGGAACGCCCGCACCTGCGCGCCCGCGTGCTCGACCGTCACGCCCGGCAGCGCCTGCGCCTCCGGCCAGCGGACGCCGCGCGCGCGCCGCGTCACCTTCCGGATCCGCCGCGACTCCCACTCGTGCACCGCGTCCCGCCACTCCCCATCGGGTTCGGTGGCGCGCGGGTCGGTGAGCAGGCGGACGACGGCGGTCGCCGCGGCCTCGCAGACGGCGCCGTGGGTGGGCGGATCGGCCTTCTCCGCGCGTACCACCAGTTGCATCGCCCAGGGCGGGTCGTCAAGAGGGTCGTGGTCGGGTCGCACGCATGGAGTATTCCAAACCGGTTCCGATGTCCATGACGCGGCTTTCCCGCGGACGATGTGGGTAATGCAACTGTTGCCGTCTCCCGGACGTCAGTCCTGATGCGGGCGCAGCACGGTGGGACGGCCCTCGCCGGAGGGGGGCGAGGGGCACGGCGAGAGGTCGGGTCGGAGGTCGCCGGTGACCAGTGGCGCGTGGAACGAGTCCATCCCCGGAGTCGGTACGTTCTTCGTCGGCATCGACGTCGCCCCGGGGCGATACCGGTGCGACGACGCGGGCGGCGGCTGGTGGGTCCGCTTCACCGGTCCCGGCGGCGGCGACCCGGTCGGCATGTGGCCGCTGCCGGCCGGTGCCACCGAGGTCGAGATCGAGCCGTCCGACTTCGCGTTCGAGACCCATGTCGGCGCGTACTGGCGGCGGATCGCCCCGCCGCGCCGCGCCGGGGACGGCCCGGCCGCCGAGCCGCGCCCGGTCGCCGATCCCGCGCTGCGCGCCGAGCTCGACACGCTCGTCGCGCGCCGCCGTCCGCTGCTGTGGCTGGCGCCGCTGACCGTCCTCGGGCTCGGCCTGCTCGGCTCGCCGCTGCTCGGCTCGCTGTGGCTGATCGGGCTCGGCATGCTCGCGGTCCTGGTCGCGCTCGGCACCCCGTCGGTCTCGCTGGACCTGCGGCGCGCACGCGAGCTGGAGCGCCGCCGGCACCGCTACCTCACCCCCGAGGACTTCGACGAGCCGGGCCGCGCACTGCTGGCCCGCGTGCAGGCCGCGGTCGACGCCGTCCGCGACTCGCAGGTGAACCGGGAGGGGCTGCTCGACGCCGTCGACAACGCGGTCACGCTGCCCCGGCAGGAGTGGGAGATCGCGCAGGTGCTGGCGCGGCAGTCGAAGCTGCGCCGGGAGCAGGAGGAGATGACGGAGGCGGCGCCGCTGCCGGAGGTGGAGGCGGCGCTGCGGCCGCTCCGCGAGAAGCTCGACATCTCCGTCGAGGCGGTGACGCGCCGGATCGAGGCCCTCGAACGGTACGCCGAGCGCGCCCGCGCCGCCGACGAGGCGCTGGCCGCGCACCGCCACCTGGAGTCGCTCGCGGCGAAGGCGCACGAGTACGACGAGCTGCTCGCCGACACCGTCCGCGACGACCTGGCGCTGCCCGCGATCGAGCGGCTCACCGAGCAGGGCGACGCGCTCGTCCGGACGCTGCGCGAGCGGCTCGCGAAGGCCGCCGAGGCGGGCGGCGAGCTCCCGCCCCCTAGATGACCCGCGCGTACATCAGCGCGAACAGCAGGTAGGGGACGAGGAACACCCAGCTCGCGATGATGATGCCGTGCAGCACCTCGCCCGGTTCGCGCGCCCGGCCGAGGTAGCGGTGGTAAACCCAGACCAGCACCGGCGCGGACACGGCCTGCGTCCACAGCGTCCGGTGCGGGAACACGTGCCCGGTCGCGGCGAGCGTCACCGCGATCGCGCACGACGCCGTCCACGCGGCGAGGCCGATCCGGTACGCGCCGCGCGGGCCGAGCCGTACGGCGATGGTCCGGTACCCGCTGGCGAGGTCGGCCTTGTAGTCGGTGACGGTCGTCGGAACGTACAGCGCCGTCGCGACCAGGACACCCTCGACCGCCATCACCCACGGAAAGCCCTCGATCGGCCGGACGACCGTCCATCCGGCCAGCAGCGCGAACCCGCCGACGCCGGCCGCGTTGGTCGCGACGTCGAACCCCGGCCGGTCCTTCAACCGGACCGGCGGCACGCTGTACAGCCAGCCCAGCACCAGGAACCCGAGGGTGACCAGCACGAACGCCGGACGCACGGTCAGCGCGACCAGCAGCGCCGCCGCCGCGGTGACGTGCGCGGCGGCGAGCGCGCCGCCCACGCTCAGCCGCCCGCCGACCAGCGGCGCGTCGTCCTTGCGGGGGTTCTTCAGGTCGCCGTCGAGGTCGAAGGCGTCGTTGATGGCGAGCACGGCCAGCCAGACCAGCGGTCCCCAGACGACGAGCCCGGTCAGCACGGGCGTGACCGCCCGCAGGCATCCGCCGCTCATCGGGACGCACGCGTCCTGCCCGGCGATCAGCCACCGCGTCGCCAGCAGGTGCCCGACGTAGAACGGCACGAGCGAGACGAGCCAGATCGCCGGCCGCGCGACGATCCACAGGTCGAGCAGCACCCGCCAGCGCTGCACGGCCGCCCGCACCGGCACATGGTGCCGCGTCCCGGAAGCGCGCATCCCGTCACCCCCTGGTGATCCTCCCCGCGCCCCCCTATTGGACACTACGTCCATTTGACCGTTGCCACAATTGTGATCTTGAAAACGCCCGTTCCGTCAGTACGAACTGGCAAGATCAGCGCACTCGATCCGGAAGAGACATGGATGGCGCTTCCCTTCCCCGCTGTGCCGCATGTCGCGTACAGGAGGTGTGGATGCGTCCACGACGAAGGTTCGCAACGCTGGTCGCCGCGCTCACGGTGACGACGCCGGCGGCCCTGGCGGGAAGCGCCGGGGCGGTCCGGGCCGACGCCCGGATCCTGATTCCGGCGCCCACCGTCACCTCGGCCGACTACCCCGACGACGAGAAATGGCACGACGGCGTCGGGGTGTACGGGAACTTCACCATCGACGACCCGAGCGACCAGGCGGCCAGGTACGAGGTGCGCCTCAACGATCAGAAGCCCCTCGATCTGCCGACGCAGAACGGCGCTCCCGTCACCGTGGCGATCGCCCCGTACCGGAACGGTCCCAACTACCTCACGGTCGGGTCCTTCGGCCCCAACGGCGAGAACGGGCCGCCCACCCAGTACGACTTCCGCGTCAACCCGGGCAGCGCGCCGAAGGCCCACTGGAAGCTCGACGAGCCCGCCGGAACACGCACGCTCGCGGCCGAGGTCAGGACGGGCGAGGACCCGGTGTCCGCATGGGCGGTCGGAAACGTCGCCACCGGTGCCGAGGGGCAGTTCGCCACGGCCGCCTCTTTCGCCGGCGGCCATGCGGTCACCAAGCCGCTGGTGGACACGTCCAAGAGCTTCACCCTCTCGGCCTGGGCCAAGCCGTCCGGCGATGGCGACGGGACCGTCATCGCGGAGACGGGACGGCACGCGAACGCCTTCGCCCTCCAGTCGGTCGGCGGGCACTGGGCCTTCGTGAAGTCGGCCTCGGACTCCCCCGGCGCTGCGACGGAGCAGGCCGTCGCCGAGCAGCCGCTGTACCAGGACACCTGGGCCCATCTCGTGGGCTCGTACGACGCGACGCAGAACCGGCTCCGGCTGTACGTCAACGGTCGGCCGGCGGCGGACGTCCCGGCGGGCGGCCCGGCATGGGACGCGCGCTCCCTGCGGATCGGCGCGGGCGCACCGGGCGGCGCACGGCCGTTCCACGGCGACGTCGACGAGGTCCGCGTTCACGACCGCATGGTCGTCCCCGACGAGGCGGCGCAGATGGCGAAGGTGCCGAGCGAGGTGCGCGGGCGCTGGAAGTTCAACGCCGACGGCGCCGACGACACCGCGTTCGGCCACCCGATGACCCTCCATGGCGGTGCGGCGATCGACCCGGACGCGGGTCTCGGCGGCTTCTCCTCACCGGCGGGCCTGACGCTGAACGGTGACGGCGCCTACGCCGACACGGCGGGGCCGGTGGCGCGCACCGACAAGAGCTTCTCCATCACGGCCTGGGCGGACGTCGAGCAATGGGCGGGCCGGCCCATGACCCTGCTGTCACTGCCCGGCCGCAACGGCGACCGGCTCTCCGTCCGGTACCTGCCCAGCGAGGACCCCTACCGGGGCAAGTGGCAGCTCGTCATGACCGAAGAGGACGTCCCCGATGCGAAGAGCACGGTCATCGAGAACTACCGCTCCGAGGGCTGGTGGGACCACATCGCGGTGGTCTACGACGCCGTGACGCGAACCGCTCGTCTGTACGTGAACGGGAACCTCGACCAGGACCGCTCCGAAAAGGCGGGAGTCGGCGCCTTCGACGCCGCCGGCGGCCTGCAGGTCGGACGCTCCGCGTTCGGCGATCCCGAGTACTGGTCGGGCGCGGTCGACGATGTGTGGATGCTGCAAGGCGCCCTGAACGAGACTCAGGTGGCCAGTCTGTCCCAGCTGATCGAGATCGACACTCCGACCGGCCCCTGGAACGTAGGCTGACCCGGAGGGCGGTGGCGGCCGGGCGGTGGCGGCCGGGCGGGGTCGCCACCGCCCCGCTGGGATGATCTCCGTGGGGTGGGTAGTTGTCTCTGCCGTGACTTCGAGGATGATGCGGGCGGCGGTCGCGGAGCGGCCGGGGCCGCCGGACGTGCTGCGGGTGCGCGAGGTGCCGGTTCCGGAGCCGCGGCCCGGATGGACGCTGGTCAGGGTCAGGGCGTTCGGGCTGAACCGGTCGGAGATGTTCACCCGGCAGGGCCACTCCCCCGGCGTGCGGTTCCCCCGGGTGCTCGGGATCGAGTGCGTCGGGGAGGTCGCCGCCGGCGGCGCGCTCGCGCCGGGGACGCGGGTCGCCGCGGTCATGGGCGAGATGGGGCGCGCGTTCGACGGCGGCTACGCCGAGTACGCGCTGCTGCCGGACGACCTGCTGATCCCCGTCACGACCGGGCTGGACTGGGAGGTGTTCGGCGCGCTGCCCGAGACGTACCTGACCGCGCAGGGGTCGCTGGACGCGCTGCGCGCCGGCACCGGGACGCTGCTCGTGCGCGGCGGGACGTCGTCGGTCGGGATGGCGGCGCTGTCGCTCGCCAAGGGCCTCGGCCTGCGGACGATCGCGACGACGCGCAACCCCGGGAAGGTGAAGGCGCTGGAGGCGGCGGGCGCCGACCATGTCGTGGTCGACGAGGGCGGCATCGCGGACGGGGTCCGGGCGATCGTCCCGGACGGCCCCGACCACGTGCTCGAACTCGTCGGCGCGGCGACGCTCGCCGACTCGCTCGGGCTCGTCCGCAAGGGCGGGACGGTGTGCATGACGGGCATCCTGAGCGGCGAGTGGGTGCTCCGCGAGTTCGAGCCGATGCAGGCGATGCGCAGCGGGACGCGCCTCACCGTGTTCCACAGCGACGACCTCCAGGGCGCGGCGGGCGCCGGGACGCTGCAGCGGCTCGTCGACGGGGTGGAGAGCGGCCGGTTCCGGCCGAACATCGACCGGGTCTTCGCGCTGGACGAGATCGCCGGCGCGCACCGGTACATGGAGGCCGACGAGGCGACCGGCAAGCTCGTCGTGCGCCTCTAGATGTACTCGGTCATGACGTTGGTGACAGGCGGCTGATGGGTGGGTGGCCGTCGAGTGCGGTGTGTGGGCGTTGGGTGTTGTAGTAGTTCAGCCAGGGTGTCAGGCGGTGGGTGCGTTGGGTGTTGGTGGTGAACACCTGCTGGTAGGCCCATTCGGTGGCCAGGGTGCGGTTGAAGCGTTCGACCTTGCCGTTTTGCCAGGGGCAGTGCGGGCGGATGAGTTTGTGGCGTGCGTCCAGTTCGGCTAGGGCGGCGGCGAAGTCGCGGCTGTGGCTGTAGCACCAGGCGTTGTCGGTCAGCACTCGCTCGATGCGGGTGATGCCGTGGGCGGCGAAGAAGTCGGCGGCGCGGTGCAGGAA
>NZ_WBMR01000336.1 GCF_008923365.1 Actinomadura montaniterrae | reverse complement strand
ACGCCCGTGGCCCCGGCCGCGGCCCCGCGGCCGGCCGGCGACGCCGCCACCGGCGGCGGAGCCTCCGACGACACCTGAGAGAATCGGTCCGTGCACATGCCCGAAGCGTCCAGCCCCGTCAGCCCGGCCGCAGCGCCCGCCCCGCGGGTGTTCTCCGGCATCCAGCCCACCGCCGACTCGTTCCACCTCGGCAACTACCTGGGCGCGTTGCGGCAGTGGGTGTCGCTGCAGGACACGCACGAGACGTTCTACTGCGTCGTCGACCTGCACGCGATCACCGTGGAGCACGACCCGGAGCTGCTGCGGCGCCGGACGCGGGTGTCGGTGGCGCAGCTCATCGCGATGGGCGTCGACCCCGACCGCGCGACGCTGTTCGTGCAGAGCCACGTCCCCGAGCACGCCGAGCTGGCGTGGGTGCTCGGCTGCCTCACCGGGTTCGGCGAGGCCAGCCGGATGACCCAGTTCAAGGACAAGTCGTCCAAGCAGGGCGCGTCGGGGACGAGCGTCGGGCTGTTCACCTACCCGGTCCTGCAGGCCGCCGACATCCTGCTGTACACGCCGGAGCCGGGCACGGCGGCGCTTCGCGTCCCCGTCGGCGAGGACCAGCGGCAGCACCTGGAGCTGACCCGCACGCTCGCGCAGCGGTTCAACCACCGGTTCGGCGAGACGTTCGTCGCGCCGGAGGCGCACATCCCCGAGGGCGCCGCGAAGATCACCGACCTGCAGGAGCCGGACGCGAAGATGAGCAAGTCGGCGTCCTCGCCGCAGGGCATCATCGACGTGCTGGAGGAGCCCGGCCCGATGCGCAAGAAGATCATGCGCGCGGTCACCGACACCGGCTCCGAGGTGGTCTACGACGAGGAGAAGAAGGCCGGCGTCACCAACCTGCTGCGGATCTACTCCGCGCTGGACGGCACGTCCGTCGCCGACCTCGAGGCGAAGTACGCCGAGTCCGGCTACGGCCAGTTCAAGAAGGACCTCGCCGAGGTCGTCCTCGGCACCTTCACCCCGATCCGGGAGCGCACCACCGCGCTGCTGGACGACCCGGCGGAGCTCGACCGGATCCTGGAGAAGGGCGCCGAGCGGGCCGGGGCGGTCGCCGCGCGCACCATGGAGATCGTCCGCGACCGGGTCGGCTTCGTGGGACGCGGTCGCTGACCGTGGCGGGCGAGGGGGGCCGCCCGGTGTCCGCGGACACCTTCGCCGGCGTGTCCGCGGACACCTTCGTCGGGGTGCCCGCGGGCCCGCCCGCCGGCGGCGTCCGGATGATCGGGGTCGCGATCCCGGTCCCGGAGCCGTACGGGACGGAGCTGCAGCGCACCCGCGCCGCCTACGGCGACCCGCTCGCCGACGCGATCCCCACGCACATCACGCTGATGCCGCCGACCGAGGTCGCCCCCGGCGAGATCGCGGCGATCGAGGCGCACCTGCTGGACGTCGCGCATTCCGAGCGCCCGTTCCGCATCCGGTTGCGCGGCAGCGGAACGTTCCGACCGGTGTCCCCGGTCGTGTACGTCGCGCTGGCGAAGGGGATCGGCGGCTGCGAGCGCGTCCAGGCGAAGGTCGCGTCGGGGCCGCTCGCCCGCCCGCTGCCGTTCCCGTACCACCCGCACATCACCATCGCCCACCACCTGCCCGACGACGTCATGGACCGCGCCTACAAGGACATGTCCGGCTACCGCGCCGAGTTCGAGGCGTGGGGGTTCTCACTGTACGAGCACGGCTTGGACGGCGTGTGGCGGCCGCAATGCGATTTCGTGTTCGGCAATGGGAAACGCCACTCAACGTTCAACGGTTGATTACCGTCCGCCGCATCGAGCGTCCAGGGTTGGGTACGTTGCGTACATGCGGCAGGTGATCAGCGGGGTTCAGCGGCGGATCGAGGCTCTGCTGGAGACCGGGAAGGCCCTGCTGGACGCCGCGCGGACGCGCTGGCGGTGGTTCGACCACCTCGCCCGCGCGTTCGAGCGCTACCAGGAGCGCCGCGGCGACCGGCTCGCCGCCGCCCTGACCTGCTACGGGTTCCTGTCGTTCTTCCCGCTGCTGGCGCTCGCGTACTCGCTGCTCGGCTACCTGGTCGGGATCAGCACGCAGGCCCGCGACTACTTCGTCAAGGCCGTCCAGGAGCTGCTGCCGGGGCTGTCGGACCAGCTGCAGGTCGAGCAGATCGCCCAGTCGAAGACGGCGGTGGGCGTCCTCGGCCTGGTCGCGCTGCTGTTCACCGGGCTCGGCTGGGTGCAGGTGCTGCGCGAGTCCCTCCGCGACATCTGGGGCAACCCGCCCACCGGCGGCGGCAACTACTTCCTCAAGCGGCTGTGGGACCTCGCCGTCCTCGCGTTCCTCGGCGTGATCCTCATCTGCGGGATGGCGGTGTCGACGGTCACCTCGTCGGCGACCCACACCGTCCTCGGCTGGTTCTCGCTGGACGACGTCCCGGGCGCCGGCACCGGGCTGCGGCTGCTGTCGCTGGCCTGCGCCGTCGCGTTCGACACGGTGATCTTCCTGGTGCTGTTCACCCGGCTGTCCGGGACGATCGCGCCGTGGCGGCGGATCATCCGCGGCGCGCTGTTCGGGGCGCTCGGCCTGGAGCTGCTCAAGCAGGCCGCGACGCTGCTGATCGGCCGGACGACGCAGAACCCCGTCTACGCCTCGTTCGCCGTCCTGGTCGGGCTGATGGTGTGGATCAACATCGTGTCCCGGTTCACGCTGTTCGTCGCCGCGTGGACGGCGACCCGCCGCGTCGTGCTGAAGGCCGACGCCGAGGACCCGGAGAACCTCGCCGACCAGGAGATCGGCGACCTGGAGGACCGCCGCGAGGCGGAGGAGCACCGCGAAGCGGAGGAGCACCGCGAAGCGGAGGAGCACCGCGAAGCGGAGGAGCATCGCGAAGCGGAGGAGCACCGGGAGCTGGAGCGGGACGGCCGGGAGCCGGAAAAGCGCCGTGAACCGGAGCGGGACGGCGCCACCGACGCCCGGGCGTCCGAACGGCTCTAGCGGGCCCCGTCGTTGTAGGAACCGTCGTTGTACGAGCCGTCGTCGTAGGAGTCGTACGGGCCGTCGTTGTAGGACCCCGCGTAGTTCTCGGTGTTCCCGCTGTTCCCGGTGCTTCCGGCCGGGCCGGGGTTCTGGACGCTCCGCACGTTCCCGCTCGGGCCGACGCCCCCGCCGGGGCCGATGTTCCCGGCCGGGCTCGGCAGCGGGTGGCGGCGACGGCGGCGGTACACCGCGAACAGCACGCCGATGGCCAGCAGCGCGCCGGCCGTGCCGCCGCCGATCTCCCAGACGAGGGCGGACGAGCCGCCCGACGAGTCCAGCGAGGTGCCGGGGAGAACGCCGCCCGACTCGCCGTCGGCGTGCTTCTTCGCCTGCGCGTTGCCGGGCGCGGCCAGCGTGCCGACCGGCTGGACCTTGCCGCGCGCCGCGAACCCCCAGTCCAGCAGCTTCGCGCCGGCCTGGAACGGCGAGCTCTCGCCGTGCATCACCGAGACGATGATCGTGTGCCCGTCGCGCCGCGCCTCGGCGACGTAGGTCTGCTGGGCGTGCACGGTGTAGCCGTTCTTGCCGCCGAGCATGCCCTTGTAGCCGTACTTCTGGCCCGGCAGCAGCTTGTTGTGCGTGTAGATCGGGTAGCCGCCGACCTTCTTGTGCTTCTTCCGCTCCTTCTTGGTCGGCGGCGCCGGGAACTGGAACTGGGTGGCCTGCACGTACGTGCGGAACTGCGGGCTCTTCATCGCCTCGCGCAGGAACAGCACCAGGTCGTAGGCCGACGTGTGCTGGGTGCGGATGTTCAGGCCGTAGTCGACGTCGAGGCCGTTCGGCGACGCGGCGAGCGTGTCGTCGGCGTGCAGGTACTTCGCCTCGGCGTTCATGTCGGCGATGGTCTTCCTCATGCCGCCGTTGGCCTCGGCGAGCGTGACCGCCGCGTCGTTCGCCGACATCATCATCAGCGCGTGGAACAGGTCGGACACCTTGTACTGCATCGACGGCGTCAGCCCGACCTTGGTGCCCTCGACGTCGCACGCCTTCTGCGAGGGGCGGACGAGCCGGTTCGGGTCGAGCTTGGTGACGAGGGTCGCCGAGGTCAGCGTCTTCAGCGTGCTGGCCGGCAGGTACTGCCCGTGCGGGTCCTTGGCGGCGAGCACCTCGCCGGTGTCGGCGTCGGCGACGAGGTAGGAGGAGAACTTCAGCTTCGGCAGCGCGGGGACGCCCGGCGCCCTGTTCAGCACGATGCCGCGGCCGGCCAGCTGCGGACCGCCGACCGGGTCGCGCGGCGCCGCGGCCGGGCTCGCGGCCGCCGGGGCCGCCAGCAGGCACACCGCGCTCAGCGGCACGATCATCGGTACGGTCATCCTCGGCACGGCGCGCCGGACCCCGGTCCGCCCCTGTCGTCCTGCTCGCAAGCTTCCGACGCTCCTCAGTCCCGCAGCGGCCGTTCCGCCCCGCACGCCCATGGCTCCCCCGAAGACTAGGCGACACATCCGGCGAAGGGGTACCCAACCGCGAAGACGGCAAGCTCGGGACGGATGAGGCGTATGGTGCGTTAGACGATTTTTGTGGTGCTTATGACTACTCACGGTATGTAAGCGGACGCTAGGCTCGGTCACCGTCCGTCGCCGCAGGTATTTTGGGACGGGCGGACTAGTTCGATCGAGTGGTGTCGGGTACATGATCAATGACCGAAAAGTAGGGGACGCGCGGGCCCGAAGGCCGCCCGTACGAGTCAATTGATCCGCGAAGGGCATGGAGTCCGGCGTGGCGAAGGGCGCGGGCGCCATGATGGTGTGAACACGTGACCTGGACCGGCGTTTGTCCAGGCTTAGGGACCCGCTGGCTGAATTGCGCCACGTGCCACGCAACGACCTGCAAGGATTGTGGACGGAGGTTGGCCGTGGCCATTGAGTTCAACGCATCGAGGGGCACCACGCTCGGCGTCGAGTGGGAGATCCAGCTCGTCGATGCGGAGACCCGGCACCTGCGGCAGGACGCGCGCCAGGTGCTCGCCGCGCTGCCGTCGCTCAGCGAGGACGGCGACATCCCCAAGGTCCGGCACGAGCTCATGGAGTCCACCGTCGAGGTCGTGACCGGCATCTCGCACACCGTCGGCGAGGCCAAGAACGACCTCGCCGCCACCCTCGGCGAGCTGCGCGCCGCCGCCGCCGACCGCGGCATCGCCCTCGCCTGCACCGGCACCCACCCGATCAGCGACTGGCGCGACGCGGTGATGGCGCCGACGCAGCGCTACGCCGACCTCGTCGAGCAGATGCAGTGGCTGGCCCGGCGCATCCAGACCTTCGGCGTGCACGTCCATGTGGGCGTCTCCGACGTGTCCAAGGCGATCCCGATCGTGAACGCGCTGTCGTCCTACCTCCCGCACTTCCTGGCGCTCACCGCGTCCAGCCCGTTCTGGAGCGGCGCCGACACCGGGCTCGCGTCCTGCCGGGCGGTCGTCTTCGGTCAGCTGCCGACGGCCGGTCCTCCCCACTTGCTGGACGACTGGGCGGCCTTCGAGGATTACATGGACACCCTGATGCGTGCCGGAACCATCCGGAGCATCAAGGAGGTCTGGTGGGACATCCGCCCCCACCCCGACTTCGGCACCGTCGAGATCCGGATGTTCGACGGGATCCCCACCCTGCGCGAGGTCGGCATGGCGGCGGCGCTCTGCCAGAGCCTGGTCACCCTGTTCGAGCAGCAGCTCGACCGCGGCTACACGCTGCCGCGGCCGGCCGCGTGGGTCGTCCGCGACAACAAGTGGCGCGCGACCCGCTACGGCCTCGACGCCATCGTCATCACCGACGACAGCGGCAGCACCGCGCCGCTCCGCGACGACCTGTACGAGCTGATCCGCGAACTGGAACCGGTCGCCGACCGGCTCGGCTGCGCCGAGGAGCTCAAGGTCGCCGGCGAGGTCCTGGAGCACGGGGCCCCCTACGAGCGGCAGCGCGCGATCCGCGCCGCGGGCGGCTCGCTGGAGAACATCGTCGACGCGGCCGTCACCGAACTCGCCGAGGACCGCTTCGTCGCGCTGGGGGAGGTCGTCCATGCCGGGGCCTGAGCGGCCGGCCCGGCCGGACGGGAGCCCCGAGGGAACGGCGACGGGCGCTTCGGGAGAGAACACGGGGGGCACCGGCGCGTCCGGTGCCCGCGAGGACAGCGGTGACGCCGGCACGGCGGGCGGCACCGGCGGCACAGGAGAGAACACCCGCGCGGCCGGCAGCGGCGGCGCCGGGAAGGACACCGGCAAGAACACCGGGCGGGAGCCGAGCGGCCCCGCCCTCGCGCAGGGGGCGCACATGACACAACCGGGACCCGGGGTGATGCCCGGCCTTGAACCACCGACCGCCCCGGGACCGGAGGGCCCCGCGGGCAGCGAGCGCCCGGCCGCGCTGCGGCCGCAGCTCGAGGTGTTCCTCGCCCGGCACGAGGAGGAGCTCGTCGCGTTCCGCCGCGACCTGCACATGCACCCCGAGCTGGGCTACAACGAGCACCGCACCACCGCGCGGATCGCCGAGCGGCTGCGCCTCGCCGGGCTCGAACCGCGGATCCTGCCGAAGGGCACCGGGCTGATCTGCGACATCGGCCCCGGCGACGGCCCGACCATCGCGCTGCGCGCCGACATCGACGCGCTGCCGCTGCAGGACGAGAAGGAGAGCGCCCCGTACCGGTCGACGGTGCCGGGCGTCGCGCACGCGTGCGGGCACGACGTGCACACCACGATGGTGCTGGGCGCCGGGCTGTTCCTCGCGCAGCAGGCCGAGGCGGGGCTGCTGCCCGGCCGGGTCCGGCTGCTGTTCCAGCCGGCCGAGGAGACCCCGGGCGGGGCCCTCGACGTGATGGCCGCCGGCGGCATCACCGGCGTCGACCGCGCGTTCGCGCTGCACTGCGACCCGCGCATCGAGGTCGGCGAGCTGGGACTGCGCAGCGGCCCGATCACCGCGGCCTGCGACAAGGTGTACGTGAAGGTCACCGGCCCCGGCGGGCACACCGCCCGGCCGCACCTCACCGCCGACCTGGTGTACGCGCTCGCCAAGATCGTCACCGAGCTGCCGTCGGCGCTGTCCCGGCGGGTCGACCCGCGCTCCAGCCTGTCGCTGGTGTGGGGGCGGGTGTCGGCCGGGTCCGTCGCCAACGCCATCCCCGACGACGGCGTCGCGGAGGGCACCGTCCGCTGCCTGGACGACGAGGCCTGGCACCGCGCGCCGGAGATGATGAAGGCGCTGCTGCAGTCGGTCGCCGCCGCCTACGACGTGGAGGCGTCGCTGGAGTACGTCCGGGGCGTCCCGCCGACCGTGAACGAGGCGGCGAGCGTGCAGATGTTCCGGGACGCGGCCGCGCAGGTCCTCGACGAGGAGGGCGTGGTGCCGACGCCGCAGAGCCTCGGCGGCGAGGACTTCGGCTGGTACCTGGAGTCGATCCCCGGTGCCCTCGCCCGGCTCGGCGTCCGCACCCCCGGCTCGCCCGGCGAGTACGACCTGCACCGCGGCGACTTCGACGTCGACGAGCGCTGCATCCCGGTCGGGATCCGGGTGCTGGCGGCGACGGCGCTGACCGCGCTGTGGGACGGCGCCCGCCCGGCCGACCCGGAGACCGTCGAAGGCGCCACCCTCGCCTGAACCCGCCCGGCGCCCG
>NZ_WBMR01000335.1 GCF_008923365.1 Actinomadura montaniterrae | reverse complement strand
CGCGCCGCCCGCGCGCACCCCGCCACGCGGGCGGCAGGGGGGCGGCGCGCACGTGTAGAGCGGCGCGTGGCGGGAATGGGGCCGTCCACCTGCAGGGACGACTGAGGGGGAACACCATGCGGGTCGTCGTCACCGGCGCCACCGGCAACATCGGCACCAGCACCGTCGAAGCGCTCACCGCCGATCCCCGCGTCACCTCCGTCCTCGGGCTGTCGCGCCGCGGCCCCGGCGCGCGCGGCGACCGCGACGACCGCACCGAATGGGCCGAGGCCGACGTCACCGACACCGACCTGGTCCCGCTGCTGCGCGGCGCCGACGCCGTGATCCACCTCGCCTGGCTGTTCCAGCCCACCCACCGGCCCGCCGTCACCTGGGACTCCAACGTCGTCGGCACCACCCGCGTCCTGGACGCCGTCGCCGCTGCCGGCGTGCCCGCCCTGGTCGTGGCCTCCTCCGTCGGCGCCTACTCCCCCGGCCCCAAGGACCGCGCCGTCGACGAGTCCTGGCCCACCCACGGCTGGCCCGGCGCCGCCTACAGCCGCGAGAAGGCCTACGTCGAACGGCTCCTGGACGTCTTCGAGGCCCGCAACCCCGGCACCCGCGCCGTGCGGATCCGCCCCGGGTTCGTGTTCGAACGCCAGAGCGCCGCCGAGCAGCGCCGCCTGTTCGCCGGCCCGCTGGTGCCGGGGCGGCTCGTGCGGCCCGGCCGCGTCCCGGTCATCCCCGACCTGCCGGGCCTGCGGTTCCAGGCTCTGCACTCCGCCGACGCCGGGCGGGCGTTCGCGCTCGCCGCGCTCGGCGACGCCCGCGGCGCGTTCAACATCGCCGCCGACCCTGTCATCGACCCCGGCGTGCTGGCCGGCCTGCTCGGCGCCCGCACCGTCCGGCTGCCCGCCCGCGGCGTGCGCGCCGCGCTCGCCGCCGCGTGGAACCTGCACCTGGTTCCCGCCTCGCCCGGCCTGTTCGACCTGGCCCTGCAAGTGCCGATCATGGACACCGCGCGCGCCCGCGACGAGCTCGGCTGGACGCCCCGCCACACCGCCCGCGACGCGATGGCCGAGTTCCTGGAGGGCCTGCGCACCGGCGCCGGACGCGACACCCCGCCCCTGTCCCCGGGCGCCGGCGGCCCCGCCCGCGCCCGCGAGATCGCCACCGGCGCCGGCCACAAGCCCTGACCGCCCCGGCCCCGTCCCGGTCCACGCGCCCCGCCGAACACCCACAGGAGGTCACCCGATGCCGACGATCACACCAGCCCACCTGCACGAACTGCTGGCCTCCGCCGACCGCGACGCCGCGCTCGTCGTCGTCGAAGGACACGCCGCCGTCGTCCCGTCCACGCCCGGCGGGCGCGGCGAACAACCCGACGACGCCATGGTGATCACCACCCGGGACGCCGTCATCGCCGAACTGGACACCGGCGCCAACGACGAGCAGCTCGAGCGCCTCGCCCAGCGCCTCGACACCGCCCTCGACAGCCTCGGCGGCTGACACCCGCGCCCCCTTCCGCCGTGACCGCGCCGATGCGGGCCGCGGCGCGATCCCGCCCGCTCGCCCGGCGGGCCGGGTCAGCCGTGCAGGGCCAGATACGGGGCCAGGGCGAACAGGCTGACCACCAGCGAACCCGTCAGCGCGCCCGCCGGCACCGCCCGCGCGATCACCCAGCCCAGCAGCACCCCCGCCAGCTCCGGCACCCCGGTCAGCGCTGCCAGCGGCCAGTCCACCGCCCCCGCCGCCACGTACCCGAGCGTCCCCACGGTCGCGATCACCACCGACTGCGCCTGCGCCGCCGCCAGCGCCGACAGCACCGGGACGCCCAGCACCACCAGCAGCGGCACGCACAGCATCGGCCCCCCGATCCCGAACACCCCGCCGGCCACCGCCACCGCGAACCCGACCGCCGCCACCACCGGCGCCCCCGGCCCCCGACCGGCCCCGGTGTCGCCGGACTCACCGGACGCGCCGGGCGCAGCGGCGGGACGGCCCGCGCGGAGCCACACCAGCGCCCCCACCAGCGCCACGAACACCCCGAGCAGGATCCCGAACACCCGCCCCGACACCGCGCCGTTGACCAGCACGCCCAGCGGCGTCCCCACGACCGCGGCGGCCGCCAGCACCACCGCCGCCCGCCGCGTGCCCCGCTCGCGCAGCTGCCCCGACCGGGTGTAGGCGGCCGTCGCCAGCGCCCCGGTCGCCACATGCGTGACGATCGCCGTGCCCGCCACCTGCGCCGGCGGCAGCCCCGTCAGCGCGAACAGCCCGACCGTCACCAGCACCCCGCCCGGCCCGACCGCGGTGATGCCGACCCCCGCGACCAGCCCGAACAGCACCAGCCCCGCCAGCACCGGCATTCCGAGACCGCCCACGGCCCCTCCTCTCCCTCGAGGACGAACACCCCGGCGGCACCCGCAGGCGGCGCCCGGGCCCGGACATGCGCGGTCAGGCGCCGGGCGGTCCCGGCGCGCGGTACAGGGTGGCGCGCAGCGTCAGTCGGTCCGCGCGGATGTGCACCGCCTCGCTGTCGACCGGCCGCCCGTCGGCCAGATGCGCCAGCCGGTCGATCGCGAAGATCGCCGCGCCCGCCGGGACGCCCAGCAGCGCCGCCGTCGCCGGGGCGGCCGCCACCGCGTGCACCTGCACCTCCGCCCGGCCGAGCGGCTGCCCGGCAACCTCCTCGATTAGCCCGAACAGGTCCCGCTCGGCCAGCTCCCGGCCGAGGTCCGGGCGCCGCAGCAGGCCCTCGCCGATGTCGCCGGGAAGGTAGGTGGTGTCCAGCGACAGCGGCTCGCCCTCCAGCCGCCGCAGCCGCTCCACGCGGACCGCGCCGGCGCCGGGCGCCAGCCCCAGCCGCGCCGCCACCGCCGGCGGCGGCACCGGGACCCGGCCGATCTCGCGGACCTCGTTGGCGACCGTGCCGTGCCCGGTGAGCGCCTCCGCCAGCCCCGCCAGCCGGTCCAGCCCGTGCCCGTGCTTGGCCGCGACCACCGTGGTGCCCACCCCGCGCCGCCGCGTGATCAGGCCCTCGGCGCGCAGCAGCGCCAGCGCCTCCCGGACGGCGTTGCGGGACGCGCCGAGCCGCTCGCCCAGCTCCCGCTCGCCCGGGAGCGTCCCGCCGGGGAACGCGCCGCCGGTGATCTGCTGGCGCAGCACGTCGGCGGCCTGCCGGGCCCGCTCGGCCCGCGGCCGCGACGACACCCACTCGCCGCGTCCCGCCCGCGACGTCCCGCCCATGCCCCTCCCTCGCTCCGGCCCCGGCGCACCGCCCCGAACCGGCGGCCCGCACCCCTGCCCAGGATGCCGCACCAACATTACGCCACTGTTACGCCACCCTATTTGACCTGCATTAATGCCTCACCAGCGGGTCTGCGGCGGGCTCCGGGGAGTTCGGCCACCCGCCGCTCCGGACCGGCCGGGAACCGTGCGCGGGCACCCCGGCATCTGGCATCCTGCCCAGCAGAGCGATCTCGTCCGGCGACCGCGGGAGGCCCTGTGCGCTACGTGCTGATGATCTGCAGCGACGAGACCGCCGGCACCGACCCCGAGGAGGCCGCGACCACCGGCTGCGGCGGCTGGTCGCAGGAGATGACCGAGCGCGGCGTGGTGTACGGCGGCGCCGGCCTGGCCCCCGCCGCCACCGCCACCACCGTGAAGGTCCGCGACGGCGAGGTGCTGCTCACCGACGGGCCGTTCGCCGAGACCAAGGACCAGATCGGCGGGTTCAGCCTCATCGAGTGCGCCGGCCTGGACGAGGCCGTCGAGATCGCCGCCCGGCACCCCTGGGCCCGGCTCGGCCAGATCGAGATCCGCCCCGTCCACGAACCGTGACCCGGCCCGTGCCCCGGCGCGCCGCGGACCCCGGACCGGCCCACCGCCCGCCTGCGAACGCGGACACGGCGGCCGCCGCAGCGGCGGCCGCGTTCCGCACCGAATGGGGGCAGATCGTCGCGACCCTGATCCGCATGACCGGCGACTGGGACCTCGCCGAGGACTGCGCGCAGGACGCCTTCACCGCCGCCCTGCGCACCTGGCCCCGCGACGGCGTCCCCGACCGCCCCGGCGCCTGGCTCACCACCACCGCCCGCAACCGCGCCGTGGACCGGCTCCGCCGCGACGCCGCACGCGCCGCCCGCCTCCGCCGGGCCGCCCTCACCGCGGTCACCCCCGACGACCCGCCTGGCCCCGACGCCCCAGGCGGCGGCGCGGGCGAGGACGGCTTCGGCGACGACCGGCTGCGGCTGATGTTCACCTGCTGCCATCCCGCGCTCGCCCTCGACGCCCGCGTCGCGCTCACCCTGCGCACCCTCGCCGGCCTCACCACCGCCGAGATCGCGCGCGCCTTCCTGGTGTCCGAACCGGCGATGTCCAAGCGCCTCACCCGCGCCAAGCACAAGATCCGCGCCGCCGGGATCCCCTACCGCGTCCCGCCGCCGCACCTGCTGCCCAATCGGCTCGGCGCCGTCCTGGCCGTGCTGTACCTGCTGTTCAACGAGGGCTACACCCCCGGCGGCGGGCCCGAGCGGCGCGGGCTGAGCGCCGAGGCGATCCGGCTGGCGCGCGTGCTGGCGGCGCTGATGCCCGCCGAACCCGAACCGCGCGGCCTGCTGGCCCTGATGCTGCTGCACGACGCCCGCGCCGCCACCCGCGTCGACGCCACCGGCACGCTCGTCACCCTCGAGCACCAGGACCGCGCCCGCTGGGACGCCGCCGAGATCGACGAGGGCACGCGGATCCTGGACGCCGCGCTGCACGACGCCCGCGCCGCCGGCCGCCGCGCCGGGCCGTACCTGGTGCAGGCCGCCATCGCCGCCTGCCACGCCACCGCGCCCGACGCCGCGTCCACCGACTGGCCGCAGATCGCCGCGCTCTACGACGTCCTGGCCCGCCTCGCGCCCACCCCCGTCGTCGCGCTGAACCGCGCCGTCGCCGTCGGCATGGCCCACGGCCCCCGCGCCGGCCTCGCCCTGGTCGAGGCGCTGGAACGGGACGGCGCCCTGGACGGCTACCCCCTGCTGCCCGCCACCCGCGCCGACCTGCTGCGCCGCCTGGGACGCCGCGCCGAGGCCGCCCGCGCCTACCGCGCCGCGCTCGACCTGACCGGCGGCGACGCCGAACGCCGCTACCTGGCCCGCCGCCTCGCCGAGACCACCGCACCCGACACCGCCGAACCCGACCCCGCCGGGGCCGGCTGACCGGCGCGGCACGTCCGGAGAAAACGGGGAAGGAGAATCCGCGCGGGGGTGTCCGTTCGCGGCCCGCCCGTGCGTCGGTGGCACGAACGGGCCGCACCCGGCGGCCCGCCCCAGCGCATCCGGAAGGACACCGCTCATGGACACCGTGCACTCCAAGGACGGCACCCCCATCGCCTACGACCGCACCGGCCGCGGACCGGCCCTGGTGTGCGTGGGCGGCGCGCTCAACGACCGCGGGTCGGCCGCGCCGCTCGCCGCGCTGCTCGCGGGCCGCCGCACCGTCGTCTCCTACGACCGCAGGGGACGCGGCGGCAGCGGCGACACCGCCCCCTACGCCGTCGAACGCGAGATCGAGGACCTGGCCGCCGTCATCGACGCCGCCGGCGGGCAGGCCGCGGTGTACGGGATGTCGTCCGGCGCCGTGCTGGCCCTGCGGGCCGCCGCGCACGGCCTGCCGATCACCCGCCTCGCCCTCTACGAGCCGCCGTTCACCCCCGACGAGCCCGACCGGATCCGGCGGACCCGCGAGCACGCCGCCGAGCTGAACCGCCGCCTGGAGCAGGGCCGCCGCGGCGACGCGCTGGAGCTGTTCATGACCGGTGTCGGCATGCCCGCCGAACTCCTCGCCCAGATGCGCAACGCCCCCATGTGGCCCGCCCTGGAGGCGCTCGCGCCGACCCTCGCCTACGACTCGGCCGTCATGGACGACGCCGCCGGAGCGATCCTGCCCGCCGCGACCGCCGCCGCCGTCACCGTCCCGGCGCTGGTGCTGGCCGGCGGCGCGAGCCCGGCCTGGATGCGCGACGCCGCCCGCCGCCTGGCCGGGCTGCTGCCCGCCGGCGCGCACCGCGTCCTGGACGGCCAGACCCACGACGTCGCACCCGACGTCCTCGCCCCCGCCCTGGAGGACTTCCTCACCGGGTGACCGCCCACCCCGGCGTGCGGCCCCGCCCGGGTCCGCACGCCGGACGGGCACGTCCCGCCCCGGACGGCCGCGCGTCCCTCAGACCGGTACCTCGATGTGGCCGGGCGCGCCGCGGGACACCTCGGCGCGGCCCGCGGTGACCTGCGCCGCCCACGCCTCGAACGCCTCCACCTCCGCCATCGGCACCGCCACGTCCGCCTCCACCGCCGCGCCGTAGCGGACGTCGGACGGCTGCACGCCGCGGCCGTGCAGATCCCCCAGGAACCGCCCCGCCAGCGCGTGCTCCACCCGCACCGTCACCGTCAGCACCGGACGCAGCTCCACCACCCCGACCGCGTCGACCGCCTCCGACACCGCCTGCCCGTAGGCGCGCACCAGCCCGCCCGCGCCGAGCTTCACCCCGCCGAAGTAGCGGGTGACGACCGCGACCGTGCCGGTCAGCCCCCGCCGCACCAGCACCTCCAGCATCGGGATCCCCGCCGTCCCGGCCGGCTCCCCGTCGTCGCTGCTCTTGGTGATCTCGCCGTGCTCGCCGACCACGTACGCCGAGCAGTTGTGGGTGGCGTCGCGGTGCGCGCGGCGGTGCCGCGCCAGGAACTCCACCGCCTCGGCCTCGCCGGACGCGCGCGCCAGCGTGCACACGAACCGGGACCGGCGGATCTCCAGCTCGCGGGAGCCCCCGCCTCTGATCATGCGCATGTCGGCCCCGAGTCTAGGCGGCGCACCACCCCGGCGGCCGAGGTCAGCCCTTCTTGGGGAACGGCCACGGGTTCGGGGCGCACCCGTACAGCGACTTGGTCTGCTGCACCATCACCGGCGCGGGACGGCCCTTGCCCGGGCACTGCCGGTGGCCGTGGCCGAGCGCGTGCCCGACCTCGTGGTTGATCACGTACTCGCGGTAGGAGGCCAGGTCGCGGCCGTAGGACGCGGCGCCCTCGCCGTAGCGCAGCGCGTTGATGACCGAGCGGTTCCCCTGCCGGCACGACAGCTCCCCGCCGGTGACCAGCGGCGCGCACATCCGGTCGGTCAGCGCCGGGCTCGACAGCGACACCCGGAACCGCACCGGCCCGCGGCCGACCCGCTCGAACCGCATGGTGCCGCCGTGCCCCCAGCTGCGCGGGTCGTTGAGGACCCGCTGCACCTCCGCCGCGAAGTCCGCGCCCGTGATCGGCAGGCCACGCTCGACCTCCACGGTGTACCGGACGAGGGTGCCGCGCGTGCCCTTCGGTTTCGCCGTGCCCGGCACCACCGCGTACCGGCCGCTCGCCGACCGGGGGATGCGGACGCGGGGCGGCTGGCGGCGGCCGTTCACCATCGGCCCCTGCACCGCCGTCCTGCCCGCCCTGCCCGTCCCGCCCGGGGACCGCCCGGACGCCGACGGGGACGACGACGGTGACGACGAGACCGAGGCCGGGGCCGCGGCGGCCGGGGCACGGTCGTCGTCCCGGCCCAGCGTCAGCCAGGCGCCGGCGGCACCGGCGCCCAGCAGCACGACGCCGACCGCCACCGCGGTGCGGCGCC
>NZ_WBMR01000334.1 GCF_008923365.1 Actinomadura montaniterrae | reverse complement strand
CTCCGCGCGCGTGGTCCCGCGCGGAGCCGGCCCCGGCGGCCGGCTCCGGACGCCCGTCAGCGGTTCCGGCTGCGCATGTTCCGGACGGACTTGGTGGTCTCGTAGCTGCCCTTCTCGTCGTCCAGCTTCACGTCGTCGCGGTCGGTGAACATCGCGACGAACGCGACGAGCAGGCCGACACCGCCGATCCACGGCTCGCGCCAGACGAAGCTGGCCGCCACGCAGGCGACCGCAACGGCAATGAGCAGCAAGAGCTTCACGTCGCACCCCTCGACCGCGCCATGAACGTCCGGGAGAACAGCTCACCCAGACTAGAACACGCTTTCGTTGCGGAATCAACGAGTAATGGAAGACTTACCCGCTGCCCGCAGGATGCATCCTGACATGCCGCGGCCCGCCGGGGAAAGATCCCCGGCGGGCCGCGACGCGGAAAATCCGGCTACTTGCGCGCCTTGCCGCGCTTCTCGCGGATCTTCATCGCGATGTCCAGCGGCGTCCCGGCGAACCCGAACTCCTCGCGCAGCCGGCGCTCGATGAACCGCCGGTACCCCTCCTCGAGGAACCCCGATGTGAACAGCACGAACCGCGGCGGCCGCACCCCCGCCTGCGTCGCGAACAGCACCCGCGGCTGCTTGCCGCCGCGCACCGGGTGCGGATGCGAGTTCACCAGGTCGGCGAAGAACTGGTTCAGCTTCGACGTCGGGACGCGGGTGTTCCAGCCGTCCAGCGCCGTGTCGATCGCCGGGACGAACCGGTCCATGTGCCGGCCCGTCTTCGCGGAGATGTTCACCCGCGGCGCCCACCGCGCGTTGTGCAGCTGCCGGTCGATCTCGCGCTCCAGGTAGTGGCGGCGCTCCTCGTCCAGCAGGTCCCACTTGTTGTACGCGATGACCAGCGCCCGGCCCGAGTCGATCACCATCGACACGATCCGCAGGTCCTGCTCGGCGAGCGGCTCGTCCGCGTCCACCAGCACCACCGCGACCTCGGCGCGCTCCAGCGCCGACTGCGTGCGCAGCGTCGCGTAGAAGTCGGCGCCCTGGTTCTCCCGGTGCCGCCGCCGGATCCCCGCCGTGTCGATGAACCGGAACGTCCGGCCGCCCAGCTCGATCAGCTCGTCGACCGGGTCGCGGGTCGTCCCGGCCACCGCGTCCACCACGGCCCGGTTCTCCCCCGCCAGCCGGTTCAGCAGGCTCGACTTGCCGACGTTCGGCCTTCCCAGCAGCGCGATCCGGGTCGGCCCGCCCTGCTCCCCGAACGTCTCGCGCGGCGCCTCCGCCGGCAGCGCCTCCAGCACCGCGTCCAGCAGGTCCCCGCTGCCGCGGCCGTGCAGCGCCGACACCGGATGCGGCTCCCCGATGCCGAGCGACCACAGCATCGCCGCGTCCGCCTCGGTGCCCGCGTCGTCGACCTTGTTGGCCACCAGCACCACCGGCTTGCCGGACCGGCGCAGGATCTCCACCACGGCCTCGTCGACGTCCGTCGCGCCGACCGTCGCGTCCACCACGAACATCACCACGTCGGCCAGGTCGACCGCGAGGCGCGCCTGCTCGGCGATCGCCGCGGCCAGCCCGGCCGCGTCCGGCAGCCAGCCGCCGGTGTCGACGACGGTGAACCGCCGCCCCGACCACGTCGCGTCGTAGGCGACCCGGTCCCGGGTCACCCCCGGCACGTCCTCCACGACGGCCTCGCGGCGCCCCAGGATCCGGTTCACCAGCGTCGACTTGCCGACGTTGGGCCGCCCCACCACCGCCACCACCGGCGCCGGGCCGGCGTCGGCGGCGACGTCCTCGACGACGTCCGCGGTCTCGATCTCGTAATCGCTCACAGTCATATCCCCACAGGGGCCGTCAGGCCGCCCGCTCACTCATGCTCTTTGGCGAGGCGGACGACCGCCTCGATGACCTCGGCGAGGCCCAGCTCCGTCGAGTCGATCTCGTGCGCGTCCGCCGCCTTCGCCAGCGGCGACGCCTTCCGGGTGGAGTCCAGCCGGTCGCGGCGCGCCTGCTCCGCCTGCGTGACGGTCACCGACGCGCCCGGGTCCGCCGCCAGGTCCTTCGCGCGGCGGGCCGCCCGCACCTCCTCGCTGGCGGTGAGGTACACCTTCACGGGCGCGTCCGGCGCGACGACCGTGCCGATGTCGCGCCCCTCCACGACGATGCCCCCGCCCGCCATGATCTCACGCTGCAGCTCCACCAGCCGCGCCCGGACGGCCGGGACCGCGCTGACCGCGCTGACCGCGTTCGTCACCTCGCGGGTGCGGATCGGCTCCGACACGTCCCGCCCGTCCACGCTGATCGACGGGGCGTCCGGGTCGGTGCCGGACACGATCACCGGGTCCTGCGCGCGGGCCGCGACCGCGTCCGCGTCCTCCACCGGGACGCCGCTCCGCAGCATCCACCACGTCATCGCGCGGTACATCGCGCCGGTGTCGAGGTAGCGCAGGCCGAGCGCGCGGGCGACGCCCTTGGACGCGCTGGACTTGCCCGAACCGGAGGGTCCGTCCATGGCGATGACGAGCGGCACGATCGCTCCCTTTCGTCGGCATCGAAGCGCCCGCCGGCACGGGCGGGCGGCGGGCGGGGCGGGCGGCGGAACGCGAGCGCTTCCCTCGCGGGGCCCAGCGCTTCAGGCTACCGGCCCGCGCCCACCACCGCGGCCCACCGCGGGGTCCTGAGGCCGGCCATCGGCCGGGCACCGCGAGATCCGGCCCGCCCATCCGCCGAGAGCCGCAAGATCCGGAGACCGGGGCGGCGGCCAGGTGGCGCTTGATCCTGCGCTACCGGCCGGGGACCGACCAGCCGCGGGAGCGCAGCTCGGCGGCGAGCCTGTCCGCCGCCTCCGGCACCACCGCCAGCTCCAGCACGCCCAGCGGGCGGCCCGGCGAATGCTCGATCGTCACGTCCTCGATGTTCACCCCGGCGATCCCCGCCGCCTGGAAGATCATCGCCAGCTCGCCCGGCCGGTCCGGGATGACCACCTGTACCGTCGCGTACGCCGACTGGCCGCCGCCGTGCTTGCCCGGGATCCGGGACCGGCCCGCGTTCCCGCGCAGCAGCAGGTCCGCGACGTGCGCCGCCGCGCCCTCGCTGCCGTCGCGCAGCAGCGACGCCGCGACCGCCAGGTCCGTCGCGACCGCCTCCAGCACGTCCGCGACCGGCTCGGCGTTCGCCGACAGGATCCCGATCCACAGCCGCGGGTCGCTCGCCGCGATCCGCGTCACGTCCCGGACGCCCTGCCCCGACAGGCCCAGCGCCGTCTCGTCGGCGCCCGTCAGCCGCGCCGCGACCGCCGCCGACACCACGTGCGGGCCGTGCGACACCAGCGCCACCGCCCGGTCGTGCTCCGCGGCGTCCACCTCCACCGGCATCGCGCCGCACGCCTTCGCCAGCGCCGTCACCGCGGCCACCGCCTCCGGCGCCGCCTCCGGCGTCGCGCACAGCGCCCACGGGCGGCCGAGGAACAGGTCCGGACGCGCCGCGCCCGGCCCCGACCGCTCGCTGCCCGCGAGGGGATGCCCCGCCACGAACGTCGACAGGTCGCAGCCCAGCTCCGCCGCCTGCGCCAGCGGCAGCGCCTTCACGCTCGCCACGTCGGTGTACGCGGTCGCCAGGCCGCGCTTCTGCGCGTCCAGCAGCGTCACCGCGACCGCCGCGGGCGGCACCGCCAGCACCGCCAGGTCCGCGGGCTCCGCGGACGCCCCGTCCGGCAGCGCCTCCCCCGCGCCCAGCTCCACGGCCAGCGCGAGCGCCGCCGCGTCCCGGTCGGTCAGCAGCACCTCCGCGCCGCGCTCGCGCATCGCCAGCGCGATCGACGTGCCGATCAGGCCCGTCCCGACCACGACGATGCGGCCCACCACGTCCTCGTCCACGCCCGTCACCCTACTGCGCCCCGTCCAACCCGATCCGCGCCGTCCGCGCCGATCCCTCGCTCTGGCGCTATGGCGCCCTGCCCATGCCTCGCTGCGCTCTGGCGCTATGGCGCCCCACCCATGCCTCGCTGCGCTCGGGCGCTATTGCGCGATGTCCAGCCGGAGCGCCTTGGCGCCGCGCAGGTACACGTGCTGGACCTCCGCGCGCGGACGGTCCGTCGCGACGTGCGCCATCAGCCGGATCACCCGCGGCAGCGCGTGCGGCACCGCGATCTCGCTCGCGCACATCAGCGGCACCTCCTGGAAGCCGAGCTTGCGCGCCGCCAGCGCCGGGAACTCCGCCGTCAGGTCCGGCGTCGCCGTGAACAGCACGCTGATCACGTCGTCGGTGGTCAGCTCGTTGCGGCTCATCACCTCGCTCACCAGCTCGGTCGTCGCCGCCAGGATCTCCCCCCGGTCGTCGGCGTCCACCTGCGTCGCCCCGCGGACCGCGCGTACCGCCACGTCGCTCCCTCTCCGTCCCGTCCGATCGCCGGGCCTACAGCCCGACCGCCTGGTACAGCTCGCCGACCTCCTGCACGGTCAGCGCCCGCATCGTGCCCGGCTTCAGCTGGCCGAGCTTGATCGGCCCGAACTCTATGCGGGCCAGCTGCTGCACCGGGAACCCGACCTCCTTCAGCAGCCGCCGCACGATGTGCTTGCGGCCCTCGTGCAGGGTGATCTCCACCAGCACGCGCTTGCCGATCTGGTCGAACACCCGGAACCGGTCCGCCTTGGCGGGCCCGTCCTCCAGCGTCACCCCGGCGCGCAGCCGCTTGCCGAGATCGCGCGGGATCGGCCCGTGGATCTCGGCGAGGTAGGTCTTGAACACCCCGTAGCTCGGGTGGGTGAGCCGGTGGGCGAGCTCCCCGTCGTTGGTGAGCAGGATCAGGCCCTCGGTGTCGGTGTCGAGCCGGCCGACGTGGAACAGCCGCTCCGGCACGTCCACGTAGTCCTCCAGGGACTTGCGGCCCCGCTCGTCCGACATCGTGCTGACCACGCCGCGCGGCTTGTTGATCATGTAGTACCGCATCTCGGCGCGCGTCTCGACCCGCTTGCCGTCGACGTGGATCACGGCCCGCTGCGGGTCGACCCGCTCACCGAACCGGAACACCCGCTTGCCGTCGACGGTCACCCGGCCCTCGCCGATCAGCTCCTCGCAGTGGCGGCGGCTGCCGATCCCGGCCTCGGCCAGCACCTTCTGCAGCCGCACGCCCTCGTTGTCAGTCACGATTCCTCAACTATGTCTTCTGGCAGGTCGTCGGGGAGGAAGGGGGCCAGCTCCGGCAGCTCGCCGAGGTCGCGCAGCCCCAGCCGCTCCAGGAAGTACCCGGTGGTGCGGTACAGGTGCGCGCCGGTCTCCGGCTCCTGGCCGGCGTTCTCGATCAGGCCGCGCAGCGTCAGCGTCCGCATCACGCCGTCGCTGTTGACGCCGCGGACCGCCGACACCCGCGCCCGGCTCACCGGCTGCCGGTAGGCGACGACCGCGAGGGTCTCCAGCGCGGCCTGCGTCAGCCGGGCCTGCTGGCCGTCGGTGACGAACCGCTCCACCACCGGGGCGCACACGTCCCGGGTGTAGAACCGCCAGCCGCCGGCGACCTCCCTGAGGTCGAACCCCCGGCCCTGCTCGGTGTATTCCGCGGCCAGCTCCCGCAGCGTCGCGGCGACCTCGCCGCGCGGCCGCTCCAGCAGCTGCGCCAGCGTGATCTCCGCGACCGGCTCGTCCACCACCAGCAGGATCGCCTCGATCGACGCGCGCAGCCCCGGTCCCGCGTCACCGCCGGCGTCCCGCGCCTCCACCGGCGCCTGCTCCGGCGGCTCCTCCAGCAGTCCGGCGGGCTCCTGCTCCGGCGGCTCGGCGGGCGTCTCGGCCCGCGGGGCGGCGGGCCCGTCCTGCGGCGGGTGCTCCTCCGGCACGTCCGGGCCGGGTCCCTCAGTCATCGTCGTCCTCGTCCTTCCCGTCCTTCTCGGCCGCGTCCCGGGCCTCGCGGGAGCCCTCGTAGTCGTCGCCGACCGCGACGTCGCCCTCGTCGGTGCCGGTCCACGTGACGTGCAGCTCACCGAGCGGCTCGAGCTGCTCGAACGTGACGGCCCGCTCCCGGTACAGCTCCAGCAGCGCCAGGAACCGCGCGACGACCTCGTAGGTGCCGTCGGCGTCGGACGCCAGGACGCGGAACGTGGTCTGGCGGAGCCGCCGCAGCTTCTCCACGACGATCGCGGCCTGCTCCTTGACGCTCGCCTTCGGCTGGTACATGTGCTCGACCGACACCGACGGCGGCGCCTTCGGGGCGAGGGCCTTGGCGGCGAGCCGGGCGAACTCCTCCGGGCCGAGGCCGAGCAGCACCTCCGGCAGCAGGTTGGCGAACTTCGGCTCCATCGGCACCACGCGCGGGAACCGCTTCGCCGCGTCGGCCATCCGGGCGGCGAGCACCTGCGCGACCTCCTTGTACGCGCGGTACTGCAGCAACCGGGCGAACAGCAGGTCGCGGGCCTCCAGCAGCGCCAGGTCCTCCTCGTCGTCGACCTCGCCGGACGGCAGCAGCCGCGCCGCCTTCAGGTCCAGCAGGGTCGCGGCGACGAGCAGGAAGTGGCTGGCCTGGTCGAGGTCCCAGTCCTTGCCGTAGGAGCGGATGTGGGCGATGAAGTCGTCGGTGACCTTGTGCAGGGACACCTCGGTGATGTCGAGCTTGTGCTTGGAGATCAGCCCGAGCAGCAGGTCGAAGGGGCCGTCGAAGTTGTCGAGGTGGACGCGGAAGCCCTGGTCCCCGCCCTGCTCACCGGCCTGCTCCGCGCCCTGCTCGGCGGCCGCCTCCCGCTCCGGGTCCGGCTGCGCGCCGTGCTCCGGCGCCGTCTCGTCCACGTCGCTCACGGTAGCGGAGGACGCCGCCCGCCCCGTGCTCCCCGGCAACATGCTCACCGGCCACATCGTCCCATGCCCGGCGGGGTGCGGGCGCCCGTCCGCCGGACGCGGGCGGCGCGGGCGTCAGGACGGGCGGCGCCCGATGATCCGGGCGACGAGGTCCTCGGCCTTGGCGCGGGTGAAGTCGCCGCTGATCTCCAGTGTCCCGCCGGTGATCGGGCCGCCGGTGACCGCCGGCGCCGACAGCACCTGCCCGCCGACGACCATCGCGATCTGCTGTCCGGGCGCGCCGGGCTGCTGCTGCGCCGCAAGGCCGGTGAGGCGGGCGAACGCCTGCCCGTCCGCCCTGGTGAAGCCGATCTGGATGCTCCAGAACGTGGTGCCGCCCGACGGCGGCTCGGCCTTCATGTGCTCGACGCGGCGGACGGTCATGCCGCCCCCGGCGAGCCGGTAGCAGGACGTCCCGGACGCCTCCGGCAGCGTCCCGGCGGCGCAGGGCGCCTGGGAGACCGCGGCGACCTGCTGGAGCGTCATCGGCTGCCGGAGGTCGGCCGGCCCGCCGTCGTACCCGCCGCCGCCGCGCGTCGCCAGGTAGGCGACCGCGCCGGCGATCACGAGGACGAGGACGAGAGCCGCCGCCCCGCCGATGATCAGCGGCGTGCGACGCGAGGGGCCTGCGGGCGGCGCGTACGGCGCGGCGGCGCCGGGCAGCGGGTAGGCCGCCGGCGCAGCCCCGGCCGGGGGCGGGCACGTCCGTTCTCCCAGGCGTTGAGCAGGTCGATGTTGGCTTGCGGTGGGTCCAGGTTCTCGCGCTCGCAGAGGCCGGCGAGTTCGTCGATGGCGACTCTGGCCGTCCAGCCGCGGG
>NZ_WBMR01000333.1 GCF_008923365.1 Actinomadura montaniterrae | reverse complement strand
CGGCCCGCGCCCGCCGGACGGCCCGGACGCCGCCGGCCGGCTGCGCGAGCGGCTCCGCGTCGCGGCGTGCTGCCTGGCGCTGACCGCGCTGGCGTTCGGCACCCGGCCCGGCCTCATCCTCGCCGACACCAAGATCGACATGGCGGTGAACCCGCTCGGGTTCCTCGGCCGCGCGCTGCACCTGTGGGACGCCGAGCAGTTCGGCCAACTGCAGAACCAGGCGGTCGGCTACCTGTTCCCGATGGGCCCGTTCTACGCGCTCGGCCACGTGATCGGGATGCCGCCGTGGATCACCCAGCGGTTCTGGACGTCGCTGCTGCTGTGCCTGGCGTTCGCCGGGACGTGGAAGCTGGCGAACCGGCTCGGCATCGGCGGGCCGGGGAGCCGGCTCATCGCGGCGATGGCGTACGCGCTGGCGCCGAACGCCCTGGCGACCCTCGGCCAGATCTCCTCGGAGTACATGCCGGTCGCGATGCTGCCGTGGATCGTGCTGCCGCTGGTCACCGCCGTGACCGGGGAGGGCGGCCGGGTGCGGGCGGCGGCCCGGTCGGGGCTCGCGGTCGCCTGCTGCGGCGGCATCAACGCGACCGCCACCGTCGCGGTGCTGATCGTCCCGCTGGTGTACGTGCTGACGCGGCCGCGCGGGTCGTTCCGGTTCCGGCTGCTGGCGTGGTGGTCGGCGGCGACCGGCGCGGCGATGGCGTGGTGGCTGGTCCCGCTGCTGCTCACCGGCACGTACGGGTTCTCGTGGCTGACCTACACGGAGAAGGCCGCCACGACGACCGCGCCGACCGGCCTGATCAACGTGTTCCGGGGCGCCGAGCGCTGGGTGAACTACCTGATCGTCGACGGGCAGATCTGGTGGCCGGTCGGGCACAGCCTGTCGACCGGCGCGCTGCCGGTCGTCTGCACCGGGCTGATCGCCGCGCTCGGGCTGGCCGGGCTGCTCGGCCGGCTGCTGCCGGAACGGACGTTCCTGCTGCTCACGCTGCTGGCCGGGGTCGCGATCATCACGGTGGGCCACCTCAGCGACCTGCCCGGGCCGTTCGCCGCGCAGGCCCGCGACCTGCTGGACGGCCCGCTCGCGCCGCTGCGCAACCTGCACAAGTTCGACGCCGTGGTCCGGCTGCCGCTCGCGCTCGGGCTCGCGCACCTGCTCGTCGTGGCCGTCCGCAAGCCGGGGCGCGCGCGGGTCAGCGGCCTGGCAGCCGAGCGCCGCCCCGTCCTCGGCGGCGCGCTGCGGGCCGTGCTGAGCGTCCCCGCCGTCGCTCTGGTCGCCCTCGCCGGGATCGGCGTCACGGCCGTGTCGAACGGGCTGACCGGCCCCGGCTCCTTCCCCGAGGTCCCGAAGTACTGGCGGGACGCGGCGTCGTGGATCAACGCGCGGGCCGGGCAGCAGGGCGTCGTCGCGCTGCCCGGCGCGCCGTTCGGCGAGTACCTGTGGGGCCGGCCGATGGACGACATCGTCCAGCCGCTGCTCACCGCCCGCTGGGGCGTCCGGCAGCTCGTCCCGGCCGGGTCGCCCGGGTACACCCGGGCGCTGGACGCGATCGACCTGCAGGTCCGGTCCGGGCAGGGCTCGCCGGGCCTCGCCGCGTTCCTCGGCCGGATGGGCGTGCGGTACCTGCTCGTCCGCAACGACCTGAGCCGCGAGACGCTGCGCGGCGCCTGGCCCGCCCGGCTGCACCAGGCGCTCGCCGACTCGCCCGGCATCCGCCGCGCCGCCTCGTTCGGCGCGCCCGTCGGCGGCGACCTGGTGGACGACGCCGTCTCCGCCACCGACCAGAGGTACCCCGCGCTGGAGGTCTACGAGGTCTCCGGCGCCGACGACGTCGCGAACCTGTCGGACGCGTCCGGCGTCCTCCGCGTGTACGGCGGGCCGGAGTCGCTGCTGGCGATGGCCGACGACCGGGCGCTGCCGTCCGGGCCCGTGCTGCTCGACGACGACGCCCCCGACCTCGGCGGCGCGCCCGTCGTGACCGATTCGCCCCGCCTGCTGAAACGCAACTATGGCGAGCTGCACCAGACCTCGCCGACGCTCACGCAGGCGCATAGAGGGCAGGCCACCGACGTCCTCGACAAGGGCTGGAACCGGTACACCACCCACGTGGTCTACGGCGGCGGAGTCCAGGACGTCACGGCGTCGTCGTCGGCGGCGGCCGACGACGCCATCCCGCAGTCCCGCAAGCCGGGCGCGGAACCGTACGCCGCGCTGGACGGCGACCCGTTCACCGCCTGGCAGACCGGCGGCTGGAACGGGCCGGTCGGGCAGTGGCTGCGGATCGACTTCGACAAGCCCCGCGACGTCCGCAACCTGACCGCCGTGTTCGACCAGGACTCCACGCTCGGCCCGGCGGTCGCGCGGGTCGCGGTGCAGACCGAGAACGGCACCGTCGAACAGGACGTCCAGCGGACCTCCTCCGCGCAGCCGCTGCGCGCCCCGGAAGGGACGAGCCGCTGGCTGAAGCTGCGGATCACCGGCCTCGCGACGAAGCCGGCGGTGCCCGCCTTCGCCCGCGCCGGGGTGTCCGAGCTGAGCATCGGCGGCGTCCACCCGGCCCGCACGTACACCCTGCCGGCGCCGTCCGGGGTCAAGGGCCAGGCCACCTACGTGATGAGCCGGGCGCCCGGCGGCACGTCCGAATGCATGCAGGGCAGCGCCCGCTGGGTGTGCTCGCCGAGCCTCGCGAGCGGGGACGAGGAGGGCGACGGCTTCGACCGCGCCTACACCTCCGCCGTGGCCGGGAAGGCGCCGCTCACCGGCACCGCCGTCCTCACCGACGAACGGCTGATCGCCCAGTACACCGCCGTGAACGGGCAGCCCCTCGTCACCGCCACCTCCGTCCAGTCCGACCATCCCGCCGACCAGGCGCGGTCGGCGTTCGACGGCGACCCGTCCACCACCTGGGTCGCCGCGGACCGGGACGGGACGCCCGCCCTCTCCGTCCAGTGGAAGGGCCGCAAGCGGCTGTCGAAGCTCACCCTCAGCCGGCCGCCCGGCGCGTCCGGCCCGGTCCGGGTGCGGGTCGAGGGGCAGAACGGCGAGTACCGCGAGGGACTGTCCGACGGGCTCGGCCGGCTGTCGTTCGCGCCGATGACCACCGACCGGCTGACGATCACGTTCCTCAAGGACGACCGGGTCGGGCCGGTGCAGCTCACCGACCTGATCATCCCCGGCGTCAAGCCGCTGCCGGACGTGTCGGACGTCCCGCTGACGCTCGCCTGCGGGTACGGGCCGAAGGTCCGGGTGGACGGGACGACCGTGCAGACCAAGGCCACCGGCACCTTCGGCGACCTGCTCGCCGGGCGGCCGCTGCGGTTCGCCGCCTGCAGGCAGGCGCCGCTGAAGGCCGGCCGCAACCACCTGACCTCGGTGCCGCTCGACGCCTACCGCATCGACACCGTCACCGTCGGCCCGCAGGCCGTCGCGAACGGCACCGGCACCGGGGCGGGCGCGGCGGCGGACGCGGGCGCACCGCAGCCGGTCAAGGTCCTGAGCTGGGGATCCAGCTCCCGCAAGCTGGAGGTCGACGCCGCGAAGACCTCGTTCCTCACCGTGAACGAGAACTTCAACACCGGCTGGCGCGCCACCGCCGGCGGCACCGCGCTGCGCCCCGTCCGGCTCGACGGCTGGAAGCAGGGCTGGGTCGTCCCCACCGGGACGAAGGGCGTCGTCCAGCTCACCTACACCCCGGACCGGTCGCAGCGGATCGCCGTGGTCGCCGGGCTCAACCTGCTGCTCGTCCTGCTGCTGGTCGCCGTCTGGCCCGCGCGGGAGCGGCGCGGGACGGGGCCGTCCGGCCGCGCCCTGGTCGCCGGGACCGGCTGGCCCGCCTGGGCCGCGATCGGCCTCGCCGCCGCGCTCGGCGGCTGGATCGCCGGGATCCCCGGCCTCGCCGTCACCACCGCCGTCGCGGCCGCCTGCGGCTGGGCCAGGACCGGCCGCGCCTGGCCGCTGCGCGCCCTCGCGTCCCCCTGGACGGTCGTGCTCGCGATGGTCGCCGGGGCCGGCTGCCTCGCCGCCGGGAACCGGTTCGGGCTCCTCGACAACCCGTCCAAGCCGGACGGGCTGCTCGGCGACGTCGTGCCGCAGCTGCTCGGGCTGGTGATCGTCGGGCGGGTCGCGGTGGAGCTGTGGCGGCCCCGGCCGCGCGGCGGGCCCGGCGGCGGGTCCGGCGGCCGGATCGAGCTCAGCTGGGCCGCCCCCGGGCAGGGGCCCGCCGGGAACGGGCCCGCTCCGGCGGCGCCACCGGGTCCGGAACCGTCCGGCCGGGATCGTCGTGGACGTCGCGCCCGGCGCGCGGACGGCGCCGGCGGAGCAGCGCCATCACCGGCTTCTCCACCAGGTAGTAGCTCGCCGTCGCCGCTGCGATGGACGCCGCCGCCAGCAGGGGCAGATCCGTCAGGACATGCCCCCGGTACATCCGGTCCGCCGCGTCGTACCAGGCCAGAAGAATGATCATCTGCCAGAGGAAGACGCCGTAGGAGATCCGGCCGAGGAAGCGCATCACCCGGTTGCCGAGCACCCCCTCGATCACCGGATGCCCGGCGGGCGCGAACGCGATCGGCGCGACCAGCGCGACCGCGACGAGCCCGAACACGACCAGGTGCAGGACGGACGTCCACAGCGCGTCCGGCGTCTGCAGCGTGTACGGGCCGGTCGCGGGCGTCGCGGCGACCACGTACAGCATCGCGGCCGCCGCCCAGCACGCGCCCCACGAGTCGGCGACCGCCCGGCACATCGCCGCGACCGGGCGCCGCTGGTCCAGCCGGGCCCACACCGTCACGACGGCCATGGCCATGCCGATGGCGAACCACACGAAGAAGTGCGGCAGCCACAGGCCCATCTGCTTGTGACGGTCGGGCACGAACATGAAGACCACGTAGACGAACGAGAGCGCCCCGTACACGCCGATCGCGCGCAGCAGCCGCTTAGCCCGCACGCCCGGGTCGCGCGTCGGGACCCGTTTGGCGTACCAGGCCAGTAGCGGCGCGGTCAGCGGCAGCAGCGCGTACCAGCTGACCTCGACCACCAGGCTCCACGTCTGCCCGATCCGGGGCGGGCCTAGGCCGCCGCCCCACCACGTGTGCGGCAGGTACGTCTGCGTCAGTGTCAGCAGCGATCCCCACGTCAGCGGGTCGCCGAGATGCGCGCGCGCGGACGTCACCATGAAGACGACGATCAGCGCCCAGTACGCGGGCATGATCCGCAGCCCGCGCTTGAGCAGGTACCCGCCGACGCGCGGAGCGGCCCGCCCGTCCAGCACCGCCGCCGCCCACGGGCGGTACAGCAGCAGGCCGGACAGCGTGAAGAAGATCGGCACGCCGACCTGGCCGCCGTTGAACAGCCAGCCGGAGCCGCCCTCCCGGGTCATCGCCCCCGAGGCGCTCGCCACGTGGAACGCCAGGACGGCCAGCGCCGCGAGCGCCCGGACGCCGTCCAGCGCGTCCTGGTGCCCGGAGATCGGCGGCGGGGCGGGCCCGGCGGCCTGCGGCGGCGCCGGCCTCACGGGCCCGTCTTCCGCAGCACGAGCAGCAGGTTCCAGGTCGCGATCTCCCGCAGGCCGGGGACGCGGACGATCCCGGACGCCCAGCGCGGCAGGTAGCGGGGCACCGCGGCCACGACCTCGACGTCGCCGTTGCCGCGCGCCCAGGCGAGCGCCGCCGACACCGACACCGGGTGCAGGCTCTCGCCGTACCGGTTCCTCGGCCGGCGTCCGGTGCGGCGCTCGTACCGGCGGGCGGCCCGGTCGCCGCCGAGGTAGTGCCAGGGCGACGTCTCGTGGCCGCCCCACGGGGACAGCCAGTTGGTGAACGACAGGAACACCAGGCCGCCCGGACGCGTCACCCGGACCATCTCCCCGGCCATCCGCCACGGGTCGGGGACGTGCTCCAGGACGTTGGACGAGAAGCACACGTCGGCCGAGCCCGTCCGGTACGGCAGGGCGAGCGCGCTGGCGACGAGCGTGTTCGGTGCCGGGGGGCCGAGCGCGGTCAGTTCCTTGATGTCGTGGTCGATGCCGGTGCAGCGCGCCCCGGCGTTCTCCAGGGCGCGCGCGAACTGGCCGAGACCGGTCCCCACGTCGACGACGGTGGCGCCGTCCAGGCGGGTGTAGGTGCTGAGCTGGGCGACGGTGTCCTGCGCCATGAGCCCGTAGAAGTACTCCGGATCGGTGCCCTCGCGCCGGAACGCGCTGAACAGCCGGAGGCACCGGCCGAACGTGGCGCGGTGGCCCGGCGCCGCACCGCCGTCCTGCTCGGGGCCGCGGTCCTGCTCGGGGCGGGGGTCCTGCTCGGGCGCCGAGGCAGCTGCCGGCGAGTCCATGGGCAACCTCACGGATCACGGGGAGTACAGGCGGAGCTTACCGGCCGGTATGCGGTCGCCGGGAGACGTCGGCCGAGGCCCGGCCGAGGGTCCGGCCGGGGGCCCTGCCGGGGATGCGCCGACCGCGCCCGCGGGCCATGACCAATATGGGAGGATTCTTCGGATTCGCACGATGAGTGGTCGATGCTATTGGACGGCCGGTTTGGCAAGTCCTGTAGCCTGACCGGGCACGCCGGATTCCGGCCTCACGGCCCGGGGAGACGGACCGCAGTCCCGGAGGTGTTCATGCGGCGACCGGTGGTCGGCCTGATCCTGATCGGCCTGGGCGCCTTCTTTCTCGCGCTCGCGCCCATGGTCCGGTTCTACGTGGCCGACCAGGTGGTGCAGGCCCCGCTGAACCGCTACCAGGTCACCCGGCTGGAGTCGCCGAACAGCACCTACTTCGACCAGTCCGACCTGAAGCTGAAGAACGGCGTCACGCTGCGCGCCAACAACACCATCCGCGGCGACGTGCGGGCCAACGGCGGCAACAACAAGATCGCCGTCTGGGACTCCACCACCGACATCTACGACCAGGCCAAGCCCGACACCCCGGTGCAGATCCAGAAGTTCCGGATCGCGTTCGACCGCCGGACGGGCGTCCTCGTCAACTGCTGCGGCGCCAACGTGGAGGGCGACAGCACCGTCCGCATGTCCGGGTACGGCCTGCTGTTCCCGATCGGGAACGTGGAGAAGCGCGACTACCCGTTCTTCGACATGACCACCAAGCAGCAGGCGCCGATGCGGTTCGGCGCCGTCGAGCGGGTCCACGGCCTCGCGACCTACCGGTTCACCCAGCAGATCCCGCTGACCAAGACCGCCTCGCTCGACACCAAGATGCCGGCGACCATGCTCGGGCTGCCCGCGAGCAAGGGCGACCAGAAGGTCGACCGCTACACCGAGGCCTACAACACGATGTGGGTCGACCCGCGCACCGGCATCCCGGTCAAGCAGCGCGAGAACATCCGCAGCTGGGTGCAGACGCCGGACGGCAAGGGCAAGATGCTCGTCGCGCAGGCCGACCTCGTCACCCTGGAGAAGGACCAGCGCGGCCTGGTCTCGATGTCGGACAAGACGGCGCTGCAGATCGACCTGGTGCGCAGCTACATCCCGGCCGCCGCGGTGTTCTTCGGCCTGGTGATGCTGCTGGCCGGCGGCCTGCTCGGGCTGATGCGCGACCGGACGCCGCCGCCCGTCGAGGCCCCGCGCCGCGCCGACGGCAAGTTCGGCGACGCGGGACCGCCCGCGCCGCCGGCCGCCCCCGGTTCCCCCGGCGCGCCCGCCG
>NZ_WBMR01000332.1 GCF_008923365.1 Actinomadura montaniterrae | reverse complement strand
GACGGCCGCGGACGAGCGGGCCCGCGCCGCCGGGACGGCGGACCCGGGCGTGGCCGGAGACGTCCACGTCGCCGGCCCACCCCCGGCGCCGGCGGCGGACCCCGGCTCCGCCGAGGACACCTCGCCCGACCCCGTCCCGGCCGCGGGGCTGGCGGACGACGAGGTCGCGACCGGCTTCCCGAGCCCCGGCCCCGGCGGGGCCCGCCCCGGCCTGCATCCGACGCCCGCCGGGCTCGGCGGCGTCCCGGAGCGGCTGTTCGACCCGGCGGACGCCGAGCGGTTCCGGGAGCGCTGGCACGAGGTGCAGTCCGGCTTCATCGACGACCCGGCCGAGTCCGTCCGCGCGGCCGACGCGCTCGCGGCCGAGGCGGTCGAGGCGCTGAGCCGCTCGGTCGGGACGCACCGCCGGGCGCTCTCCGACGAGGTCGGGCGGCACGACGCCCCGGACACCGAGCGGCTCCGCCTCGCGTTGCGCGGGTACCGCGACCTGCTGGACCGGATCTTCGCCGCCTGACCGCGGCCCGCCCATCGCGACGACGACCGGCGCCCGACGTTCCGGGCGCCGGTCGTCCGTTCGCCGGTCGACCGTCGTGGAACGGTCAGCCGTTGAGGAACCAGTAGACGGCCTCGCGGCCCTGCGTGCCGCGCTCGCGGTTCTGGATGGAGTGGGACGCGCCCTTCACCACGACGAGCCGGCCGAGCGGGGCGCGGCGGAGTTCCTCGCGGGCCCATTCCAGCGGCGTGGACAGGTCGCGGTCGCCGTTCAGGAGCAGGATCGGGACGGCGGGCAGCCGGTCCGTCCGCGGCTCGGCGGTGTGCCGCGCCCACGGCCAGTGCAGGCACTCCTGGACGAACCCGTCGCCCACGGCGGTGTCCGCGGTGAACGGCCAGGTGGCGGAGGCGGGAAGGGTCCGGCGGACGCGCTGCAGCGCGGCCTCCCGCCCGGCGAGCGGCGCCTCGGACGTGCCCCAGGGGAACTGCCCGTCGCCGCAGACGGTGGCGATGTGCAGCCCGGAGCTGTAGTCGGCGACCGGGTCGCCGCCGGAGTTCATCATCCGCAACAGCGCGTCGAGCCGGGCCGGGTCTCCCTGGCGGGCCTGGTGGAGGGCGGTGACGACATCGCCGGATCCGGCGGGGATGCCGCCCGGGTCGGGGTCGCGATAGCTGGGGTCGAGGAACTCGTAGCTGACGAGCATGTCCCAGACGAGGACGGGGTCGCTGCGGTGCCGGGCGAGCCAGGCGAGGTCCTGCGCGGGGTCGAACCCGCAGGCCGGCGCGGTCGCGCAGGCGTCGCGGAGCACCCGGGCGGTGGCGCGCAGGCTGGTGAGGTAAAGCATGTCGTCGTGCTGCGGGTCGACGTGCGGGAGCACCGAGTCGAGGACGACCTTGTCCACGTTGTGCGGATGGGCGACGGCGTAGCTCGCGGCGGTCACGGTGCCGTAGGAGACGCCGTCCAGGACCATCGCGCGGACGCCGAGCGCGCGGCGCAGCAGGTCGAGGTCGCCGACCGTCTGCTCCGTCGTGTAGTAGCCGCGCCGGTCGCCGAGGATCCCGGCGCATTCGCGGACGGCGTCCGGGGTGGGCGGCTCGATGTCGCTGCTGCCGACCTCGGCCTGGAGCTTCGGGCAGTCGAGGGCGCCGTACTCGCCGGTGCCGCGCTGGTCGATGGTGACGAACCGGTAGTTCTTCGCCAGTTCCGGGAGCCTCTGCTCGGCCATGCGTGAGATGAAGGGCACGCCGGGCTGGCCCGGCCCTCCGGTCAGGAACAGCAGGACGCCCTTCGGCGCGCGGACGTTGTCCCCTGCGGCCACCTGGAGCTTGAGCGTCCCCTTGGCGGGGTCGCGGTGGTCGAGCGGGACGGTCAGCGTCGAGCAGGTGTAACCGGGCCGGCCGGCGCACGGGTGGGGGTCCGCCAGCCGGGGTGCTCGGACGGAGGGGGCCGCGTGGGTGGCGGCGGCCGCCGGCGCCCCGCCGGATGCGGCGAGGGCGAGGGTCAGAGCGAACGCCGCGGTGAGAGGTGAGCGCATGGGCTGATCATCCGCCGCCGGGGCCGCTCGTCAAGAGGGCGCCCCAGGGTGAATACTGAACGTCATTCGGTTAGCCGGCCCCCCGAGCGGAGGAGCAACGTGTCCGAGAACTTCGCGATGACCATCGACGGCGCGGCGGTGGCCGCGCCCGCCACCTTCGGAGTGATCAACCCGGCGACCGGCGAGGTGGCCGAGCAGGCGCCCGACGCCTCCCGCGAGCAGCTGGACACGGCGATGGCCGCCGCCCAGGCCGCCTACCCCGCGTGGCGCCGCGACGAGTCGGCCCGGCGCAAGGCGCTGCTGGCCGCCGCCGACGTGCTGTTCGCCCGGTCCGAGGAGATCGGCCGCATCCTGACGCTGGAGCAGGGCAAGCCGCTCGCCGACGGGACGATGGAGGTCGTCGGCGCCGGCGTGTGGCTCAAGTACTTCGCCGAGCTGGACCTGCCCCGCGAGGTCATCCAGGACGACGACAACGCCGTGGTCGAGGTCGTCCGCCGGCCGATGGGCGTCGTCGCCGCCATCACCCCGTGGAACTTCCCGCTGCTGCTGGCGGTCTGGAAGATCGCGCCGGCGCTGCTGGCGGGCAACACGATGGTGCTCAAGCCGTCCCCGTTCACGCCGCTGTCCAGCCTGAAGCTCGGCGAGGTGCTGCGCGACGTGCTGCCGCCCGGCGTGCTCAACGTGGTCACCGGCGGCGACGAGCTGGGCGCCTGGATGACCGCGCACAACACGCCGCGCAAGATCAGCTTCACCGGCAGCGTCGCCACCGGCAAGCGGGTCGCCGCGGCCGCCGCGCCGGACCTCAAGCGGGTCACGCTGGAGCTCGGCGGCAACGACCCGGCGATCTTGCTCGACGACGCCGACCCGGCGGCGGTCGCGCCGAAGCTGTTCGGCGGCGCGTTCCAGAACAACGGCCAGGTCTGCTCGGCGATCAAGCGGGTCTACGTGCCGGAGGCGCTGTACGGCGACGTGGTCGACGCGCTGGCCGAGCAGGCGAAGGCCGTGAAGGTCGGCAACGGCATGGAGGAGGGCGTCCAGTACGGGCCCATCAACAACAGGCCGCAGTACGAGCGGGTCAGCGAGCTGGTCGCCGACGCGCTCGCCGGCGGCGCCCGCGCGGCGGCCGGCGGCAGGCCGATCGACGGCCCCGGCTACTTCTTCGAGCCGACGATCCTCGCCGACATCGCCGACGGCGCCCGGATCGTGGACGAGGAGCAGTTCGGGCCCGCGCTGCCGATCATCAAGTACACCGACCTGGACGAGGCGCTCGCCCGCGCGAACGGCACCCACTTCGGGCTGTCCGGCTCGGTGTGGAGCGCCGACGCCGACCGCGCCGCGGAGGTCGCCGCGGAGCTGGAGTGCGGCACCGCCTGGGTGAACACCCACCTCGCGCTCGCGCCGCACCAGCCGTTCGGCGGCTTCAAGTGGAGCGGCGTCGGCGTCGAGAACGGCCCGTGGGGCCTGTACGGCTTCACCGAGATGCAGGTGATCCACCGCTCGAAGCACTGAGCGCCCGGCGCGAGGGGGCCGCCGGTCCCCTCGCGCGGCGCTCCGCCACGTCTATCGACATGTGCGGTAAGTCACGACTTCGAGTCCGGAAAGTGACATCACCACTACTGGCGGTCCGCTGCCGGAATGGGACACTTTCTGGGCGGGGGCCGCCGCACCGCACCGCCGACCGTGGAGGAGCCGGATGCAGACATGGGACGTCGTCCGCCAGGACGATCTCGGCAACAAGTTCCATGTGGCCGCGCACGACTCGCGGATCTCCGCGCTTGCGCAGGTCCTGGCCCTGGAGAGCGGCGTCCCGCACAAGCAGTCGTACTGGGTGGAGGGGCCGCCGGGCCCGTCCGTCCGGACCAACCGCGACCTCTACCTGATCTTCCTGCACCTCGGCCAGGAGGCCCGCGCCGCCTCCTGGTCGCTGTCGGCGTTCCTCCGCGCGCTGTGGAAGGTGTCGGCTCCGCTCCGCGACAACGCGCACCTCGAACCCGACGACGTCGCGGCGATGTTCGCCGCCGCGTCCACCACCCCGCCCGCCGGCTTCGACCCGGCGTGGAGCGCCAAGGACCTGTCCCTGCCCGGTGACGAGCCCGAGGGGTACGCCGACTGGGAGCGGGTCGTGCTGTCCCAGATCGCCGACCTGGAGGACTTCCTCGCCAGCCCGCCGGGACCGCAGGCGCGGTTCGGCGTCGACGCGCCCCGCCCGCCCGGCTCGGGGGGCCGCGCCACCCCGGCCCGCTGGTACAACTTCGACCCGGCGACGTACCTGGAGTGCGCGGTCGCGGGGAGCCTCGGCGGCTGGGACGCGGCGGACGGCGCGCGGGTGCCGGTGCCCACCGCGCCCGGGGAGCCGCCCGCCCGCTCCTACGTCCGCGAGATCACCACGATGACCTGGGGC
Organism: Actinomadura montaniterrae; assembly: GCF_008923365.1. Taxonomy (GTDB): domain Bacteria; phylum Actinomycetota; class Actinomycetes; order Streptosporangiales; family Streptosporangiaceae; genus Spirillospora; species Spirillospora montaniterrae. The sequence continues at coordinate 3,251 of NZ_WBMR01000332.1, read as the reverse complement.
GACCTGGCCCGGATCGCGGTGTGCGGGCAGATGTACGAGTGAGCCCGCCCGCGCGGCGGCGCGATGTCGGCGGCGGGTGGTAGTAGTGGGGGCATGGTCGACAGGCCGGTCGAGATCCGCGACCGGGGAGGCTGGCTGGAGGCGCGCGGCCGCCCGCACCGCGCGCTGCGCCCCTTCCTGCGCGTCTACCAGGGGTACTGGGAGCCGGTGGCCGTCCCGTCCCGGATGCGCACGCTGCCGACCCGCAGCGCCGTCGTCATCGTCAACCTGGGCCCGCCGATGCGGCTGGCGACGCCGTCCGACGCCGGCACCGAGTACGGGTCGTTCGTCGCGGGCATGCACGACGGCCACGGCGAGTACACGACGCCGGGCGGGCAGCACGGCGTGCAGCTCGACGTCACCCCGCTCGGCGCGTACACGCTGCTCGGCGTGCCGATGGCCCGGATCACCAACGCGGCCGTCGAACTGCCGGACCTGCTCGGGCCCGGCGCCGCGGCGCTCGTCGAGCGGCTCGCCGGGACGCCGTCCTGGGCGGCCCGGTTCGACCTGCTGGACGCGTTCCTGCTGCGCCGGCTGGAGATCGGCCCCGTCCCCGACCCGGAGGTCGCGCGGGCGTGGCGGCTGCTGGACGGCACCGGCGGCGCGGTCGGCGTGGCGCGGCTCGCCGAGGACGTCGGGTGGAGCCGGCGGCACCTCACCCAGCGGTTCACCGAGCAGGCCGGGCTGCCGCCGAAGGTAATGGGCCGGGTCCTGCGGTTCCAGCGCGCCGTGGGGCTGCTGTCGCGCGGCGGGCTCGGCCTGGCGGAGGCCGCCGCGGTCTGCGGCTACTACGACCAGGCGCACCTGAACCGGGAGTTCCGCGCGCTGGCGGGCTGCACGCCGTCGGAGCTGCTCGGCGGCATGCTCGAGCAGCAGCGCGTCACCACCGCCGCCGAACCCGCCTGACCGGCGCCGGAGCCCGCCCGACCCGCGCCCGGGCGCCCGTTCGTCCGGGCGTCCGGACCTCGGGGCGAATGGAACGCGTCCGAGCGGAAATACCGCAGTCGACTCCCCCAGGAGGTGCACGATGGCCTGGCTCGGAGTGGTCCTGCTCGTCGCGGGCGGCGCCACCGTCCTCACCGCCGACGGCCGCCTCGGCGGCGTCGACCTCACGCTCGCGGGCGCCGTCGCGCTGGCCCTCGGCGCCTTCCTGCTGGTCGTAGGGATCCTGAGGCTGCGCCGGCGGCGCCGCCTCGGCCCGGTCGCCGGCGGCGCGCAGGCGTACTACCGGACGTCCACCGGCAAGATCGTCGCGATGGTCGTCGCGGTGGTGTACATCGTGTCGCCGATCGACCTGATCCCCGACGTGTTCCTGCCGGTCGGCGTCGTCGACGACGCCACCGCGCTCACCTGGCTGCTGTTCGCGCTCGGCCAGGAGTACACCCGCCGCTCGCGGGCGCGGCGCGCGGTCGCCGCGGGCCCGGAGCGCGCGCCGGAGCCTAGCCCCGGCTCACTCCCCCGCCGAGGTTCATCACGATCACGCCCAGCACGATGATCACCGCGCCGGCGATCGTCAGCGGCCTGACCTGCTCGTCGAACAGCACGACGCCGCCGGCGAAGGCCCCGATGGTGCCGAGCGCGGACCAGATCGCGTAGACCGGCCCGACGTTCAGCGACGTCAGCGCCTTCGCCATGAACACGAACGAGATCAGGTAGCCGGCCACCACCAGGACGGACGGCCCGAGCCTGCTCATCCCCTCCGAGGCGCGCATCGCCAGCGTGGCGGTGACCTCGAAGGCGATCGCGAAGGCCAGCAGGACGTACGGCATCGCAGGAGTCTAGCCGCGCCCGCCCGGGCGTCCCCGGGCGGGGGTCCGCCGCTCACCGGCCCTGCGCGGCGATCTCCTCGAACACCTTCATGTCGGCGTCCCACGGCGTGCCCGGACGCGGCCAGTGCAGGGCGATCTCGGTGATGCCGAGCTCGGCGTACCGGCCCGCGAGGTCGGCGAACGCCTCGGCCGACGCGAGCCACGGCTCGCCGTTGAACCCGGTCAGCAGGACCCGGTCGGCCGGGGCGCGGCCCTCCGCCTCGCACGCCTCGCCGAGCCTGGCCAGGCGCTCCCGGACGATGTCGAACGGCTCGGCGCCGTCCCCGTGCGCGCTGGTCACCCAGCCGGAGCCGTACCGCGCGGCGAGCCGCATGCCGCGCGGCCCGTCGCCGGCGATCACGAACGGGACGCGGGGCCGCTGGACGCAGCCGGGGCCCGACAGCACGTCCCGCGCGGTGTAGAACGCGCCCTCGCTGGTGGTCTCGGGGCCGCGCAGCACGCGGTCGAGCAGGCCGACCCACTCGGCGAACCGGTCCGCGCGCTCGCGCGGCGTCCATTCGTCGCCGCCGAGGACGCCCGCGTCGGACTGGCGGCGCGTCCCGCCGGAGCCGATCCCGATCGTGAGCCGGCCGCCGCTGACGTGGTCGATCGTCCTGATCGCGTGCGCGGTCGGCACCGGGTGCCGGAAGTTCGGCGAGGTGACCAGCGTGCCGAGCCGGATCCGCGAGGTGACGGCCGCCGCCGCGGCCATCGTGGTGTACGCGTCGTACCAGGGCGTCGTCCCGCGCCAGGCCAGATGGTCGTAGACCCAGGCGTGGTGGAACCCGAGCTCCTCGGCGCGCCGCCACAGCTCGCCGGCCTCCGGCCAGGACTGCATCGGCCACATCACCGTGCTGATCCGCGGTGCGGTCACTGCTCCCCCGTTCTGTCTCCGGGACGCCCCGCCCCGGGGCGCCGCCTCCATCCCATCACCCGGCACCGACGGCCGGTCACGTGCCCGGCGCAGCGAGCCAGTGGCGCAGCGCCCACCACCAGTGCGCCGTCCGCTCCACCGCCGTCCCGCCGGACGGGTCGAGCAGCGCCCGGCCGGTCAGCTCCTGGAACCGCCGCACCCGGTACTTCACCGTGTTGCCGTGGACGTGCAGGGCGGCGGCGGTCGGCTCGATCCGGCCGCCGTGGTCGAGGTAGGCGAGCGCGGTCGCGGCGAGCTCGCGGTGGAACGGGTCGTCGCGGTCGAGGCCGCCGAGCAGGCCGCCGGCGAGCAGCGCGCCGAGGTCGGGCTCGGCCTCGGTGACGGCGAGGAGCGCGAGCCCGGCCAGCTCCCGCAGCCCGGCGAGGCCCGCCGCGGTCCCGGCGCGCAGGGCGCGGCGGCCCAGGTCGTACAGCGGCGCGACGGCGCCGGGCCGGTCCGGACGGGACCGGCGGCGGCAGCCGCGCCACGAG
>NZ_WBMR01000331.1 GCF_008923365.1 Actinomadura montaniterrae | reverse complement strand
CAGGGGCCGCAGAGGCTCCAAAGTCAAGGGTGGACGAAGTCCATCGCGAAGCGACGCCGAAGGCGCCCTTGACTTTGGAGGGGCGGCCCCGTACGCAAGCGCCACCCCACCACCCGAACACCCCTCTCGCGATTCCGCCGAACGCCCTTATCCAAGATCCCCAGAACACTCCATCTTGCCAATCGATGGGATCTCGATGAACCTCCTAGATTGGCATCAAGAACCCCGGCAGGAAATACTTCCAAAATCGGACATGGGTACAGTTCGGATCTACCCATGCCACCACTTCCTCGGTATGGCCGCAGACAAAGCGGCGGCCGGGGAGGCGAGGTTAGAGAAGACGGGCGGCGAGGAGGGCGGCGCCGTGGACGGCGGCGCGGTCGCCGAGTCGCGTGACGGCCAGCGGGGGAGCGGGACGGAACAGGAGGCGGTCGGCGAGCCGTGCCTCCAGCGGTTCGAGCAGCAGCGGCCCCGCCTGCGCCAAACCGCCCCCGAGGACGAACAGCCCCGGGTCGAGGAGCAGCGTGGTGGCGGCGAGGCTGTCGGCCAGGCAGTCGAGAGCCTCCGACCAGATCCGGGCGGCGAGGTCGTCGGTGCTTGCCCGCGCGATCACGTCCTCCGCGTGGACGCCTGCCACTTCGCTGTCCAGACCTGCGGCGACGTTCACGGCTGCTGCGCCGTCCAGACCTGCTGCGCCGTCCAGACCTGCTGCGCTGTCCAGGGCTGCTGCGCTGTCCAGCGTGCCCGTTCCGCCGAGGGTGCTGCCCGCTGCCGCTGCGCCGAGCGTGGTGCCCGCTGCATTAGCGACCGCCCCCGATCCGCCGGTCGGAGTAAGAGCGGCGGCTCGGGTGGTGTAGCGCCGGGCGATGGACGCGGCGGACGCGTACGTCTCGAGGCAGCCCTTGTTGCCGCAGGCGCAGTCCTCGCCGCCGGGCCGGACGACGACGTGCCCGACCTCGCCGCTCCAGCCGGAGACGCCCGGGTAGGTGGTGCCGTTCAGGATCAGCGCGGCGGCGATGCCGGTGCCGATCGCCATGAACACGAAGTCGCCCGCGTCGCGTCCCGCGCCGAGGACGGCTTCGGCGAGGCCGCCGGTGCGGACGTCGTGGCCGACGGCGACGGGGACGCCGAGCCGCTCCTCCGCCAGGTGCAGCAGCGGCACGTCCTGCCACCCGAGGTTGGCGGCGCGGACGGCGGTCCCGGACGCCTCGTCCACGATGCCGGGGACGGCGATCCCGGCGGCGCGGGCGGGCCGTCCGAGCGCGTCGGCGCGGGCGGCCATGTGGGCGGCGAAGTCGAGGATGCCGCCGACCGGATCGGTGCGGTCGGTCGGCCACGTCTCGGCGAGCAGCACGTCCGCGCCGGTCGCCGCCCCGGAGCCGGCGGGGCCGGACGGGGCGGGGACGAGCGCGGCCTTCATGGACGTCCCGCCGACGTCGATCGCGATGAGGGTCACTTGACGGAGCCCGCGGTGAGGCCGCCGATCAGGTACCGCTCGATGAAGACGAAGAGGATCACGACGGGAACGATAGCGATGAGCGAGGTGGCGAACAGGTACTGCCAGTGCGCCTGGTACTGGGTGACGAACGACGGGATCGCGACGGTCAGCGGCTGCCGGTTGGGCGACGCGGTGACGGTCAGGGCGACGATGTACTCGTTCCAGGCGGAGATGAACGTGTAGACGACGGCGGTGATGACGCCCGGCGTGGAGATCGGGAGCGTCACCCGGAACAGCGCGCCGAGGCGTCCGGCGCCGTCGAGGAACGCGGCCTCCTCCAGTTCCTTGGGGATGCTGGAGAAGTAGCCGTGCAGGATCCACACGCAGAACGGCAGGTTGAACGCGGCGTTGACGAGGATCAGCGCCATCAGGGTGTCGGTCAGGTTGAGCGCGACCATCTCCCGGAAGATGCCGATGACGAGCGCGGTCGGCGCGAACATCTGGGTGACGAGGACGAGCAGCAGGAACGCGCCGCGCCCGCGGAACCGGTTGCGGGCGGTGTAGTACGCGGCGGGCATCGCGCACGCCAGCGTCACGACGGTGGCGACGGCGGCGACGATGAGCGAGACCCGCATGTTGGTCCAGATCGGCGCGGCCTTCCAGACGTCCACGAAGTTCGACCACTGCCAGTGCCCGGGCAGGTAGGTGCCGGGCGACTTGGTCAGCTCGTGCTCGGTCTTCAGTGACGTCAGGAACATCTGCAGGTACGGCGCCACGAAGATCAGCGCGACGAGCCAGCCGACCCCGGTGAGGAGCACCTTGCGGACGGGAGAGCGTTTCATCGGACCTCCTCCCGTCATCGGACCTCCTCCCGCCAGCGCGTGGCCCGCAGGTACACCAGCACCATCACCAGGATCAGGACGAAGTTGACGACGGCCATCGCGGCGGACTCGCCGACGTGCTGGTCGTAGAACGCGAGCTTGTACATGAAGGTGGTGGTGGTGTCGGTGGCGTGCCCGGGACCGCCCGCGGTCATCGCCCAGATGATCGGGAACGAGTTGAAGACGTTGATGACGTTGATGATGGAGGCGATCAGGACGGCGGGCCGCAGCAGCGGCAGCGTGATCCCGAAGTAGGTGCGGAAGGCGCCGGCGCCGTCGACGCGGGCCGCCTCGTACACGTCGCCGGGGATGGACTGGAGCCCGGCGAGGATGACGAACGAGGTGAACGGCAGCGACACGAACACCGCGACCCACATCATCCAGATCATCGCCTGGTGGGGGTGGCCGAGCCAGTTGACCGGCTTGTCGATGACGTGCAGGTCGAGCAGCACGCGGTTGACGATGCCGGAGTAGTTGTCCAGCATCCACTTCCAGATCAGCGCGGTCATCAGCACCGACGCCGCCCACGGGACGATGACGGCCCAGCGGACGACGCGGCGGCCGGGGAAGCGGGCGTTGAGCAGCTGGCCGATCGCGAGCGACAGCACCATCGTGACGACGACGATGCCGGCGACCCACAGCAGCGTGCGGAGCACGACGGGGACGAGGGCGTCCTCGTCGAACAGGTCGGTGTAGTTGGCCGAGCCGCGGTTGCCGAGCGTCACGCCGGACGAGCTGATCTTCAGCAGCGAGGTGCGGACCATCTCGATGACGGGCCACAGCACGACGACGGCGATGAGCACGATGGACGGGCCGAGCCACAGCAGCGGGACGAGCGCGCGCCCGATGCGCCTGAGCAGGGAGGGGCGGGACGCCGGACGGAATCCGGCGTCCCGCTTCACGGCGACGTCCTGCACTCAGCTCGCCTTTTCGGCGGTCTGCTGGATCTCGTCGAGCACCTTCTTCGGGTCCTTGTCGGCGACCGAGGTGCCGAGGCTCTGCTTGACGGCGCCCGCCACGGCCGACCACGCGGGGTTGCTGGTCGGGGCGAACTTGCTCGTCGGCAGCGCGTCGACGAACTGCTTCATGTACGGGTCGGAGCTGAGCGCGTCACCGGCGGACTTCGTCGTCGGGAGGAAGCCCTCCTTGGCGAGGAACCGCGAGACGTTGTCCTTCTGGTAGAAGAAGTCGAGGAACTTCTTGACGGCCTCCTTGTTCTTGCCGTCGTTCTTCTTGAACGCGTCGAGGACGTCCATGACGCCGAGCGTGTTCGGCTGCGAGCTCGCGTTCTTCACCGGCAGCGAGGTGACCCCGAAGTTCAGGTTCGGGTTCGCCGGGGTGATGAATCCGGCCTTGGTGAACGGGCCGCCGATCGCCATTCCGATCTTGCCCTGGGCGAACTGGTTGAACACCGTCTTGCGGTCGGTGCTCTCCGGGTTCGGCTGGGTCAGCCCGGACTTGTTGAGGTCCTTGAGGAAGTTCAGGGTGTCGACGTTCGCGGGCTGGTTGATCGCCCATTTGCCGGACGAGTCGACCCAGCCGCCGTTGTCGTTCATCGCCCAGGAGAAGAACTCCGCCTGCGCCTCCTCGGGGCCGAGCGGCAGGCCGTAGCCGATGGCGCCGGTCTTCTTGATCTTCTGCGCGTCGGCCTTGATGTCGGCCCAGGTCTTGGGCGGGTCGGTGATGCCGGCCTTCTGGAACAGGTCCTTGTTGTAGAACATCAGCCGGGCGCTGGAGATGAACGGCAGCGTGTACTGCTCGCCGTTGAACTTGGCCTGCTCGACGAACGTGGGGGTGAAGTCGCTGAGCGTGGCCGGCGACACGACCTCGGAGGCCTTGTAGAGCAGGCCATCGCGGGCGAAGTCGGAGAACGCGTTGTAGTTGAGGATGTCGGGGACCTGCTTGGTCTGGACGTAGGTCTTCACCTTGGCGTCCATCTGGGTCCAGTCGACCATCTCCAGGTTCACCTTGTACCCGGAGTTCTTGGCCTCGAAGTCCTTGATCAGGGCGTCCCAGAAGGGCTTGGTGTTGTCGTCGTAGATGGCCGCGACGAATTTGATCGTCTTGCCGTCGGAGTCGTCTCCGCCGGACGAGCTTCCCTTGCCGCATCCGCTGACGCCGAGTGCCACGGTGAGGCCCGCGGCGATGGCGCCGATGAGGTGCCGTTTCATCTGTCCCCGCCTTCTTCGGCTCGCACTTGCGGACGCTCCCGCGCGTCCGTGCGTCGTTTTTCGGCCCGCATGTTCACGCCGCCCCGGACGGGTCGCGCGGCGTGCCGTCGCATGACCCTTTGGCGTGGTCCTCCCACGGGCGGCGTCGGCCGCCCGGCCCTCCTCCCTTTCGCGCATGAAAAATTGTGCGCGGTGCGAATGCTCACTGAGCACAAACGCGCGTGGTGGCCATGAAGATAAACACTGGTCCGTACCAGTTCAAGGGGTGCATTACGCAAGAGGCTTAACCGTTACCGGAGGCGGCCGTGGTCCGGTGTGCACGCTGGGCTGGTCTGGTCGGGCGGTTTCGGCCCGTGATCGCGCGGTTTTGGTGCGCTCACTCTGCGCGCGACCGCTGTGACCTGCTGTGACGACGTTCCGGCGGGTGCGTGCGCGGGGGCCCGGCGCTGGCCTGCGGCCTGTTTTGCCCTTCTTTACGCGGGTAGCCCGGCGCACGACTCCGAGTGGACGGCGAGGTGACGAGCACATGAACTTCCGGACCGGGTTCGCCGCCGGCGCGGGCGGCGTTCTGGTCGCGGCCGCGGCCGGCCGCGCCGGGCGCCGGGTCGCGGACCGGGGCGTCGCCCGCTTCGAGTCCCGGCTGGAACGCTCCGTCCGGCGGCTGGCGGCCGAGGCGGAGCAGGGCGGGCCGCTGGTCAGGGCGGCGCTCGCGGGCGCCCGGGCCCTGTACGACGGCAAGTCCCCGGGACGCGCGCTGCTCAGCTTCGGCTGGACGGCGCTGAAGGAGACCCTCAAGCGGATCTTCAGCGGCGGTGGGCGCGGCGGGCCGGTGAACATCGTCGAGCAGATCGACGTCGGCGCGCCCTGCCGGCTGGTCTACGACCAGTGGACCCGCTTCGAGGACTTCCCGTCCTTCATGAAGAAGGTGGTGAGCGTCGACCAGGCGTCCGACGAGAAGCTGCACTGGAAGGCGCGGATCTTCTGGTCGAGCCGCACGTGGCGCTCGACGATCGTCGAGCAGGTCCCGGACCGGCACATCGTCTGGCGGTCCACGGCGGCCAGGGGGCGGGTGGACGGGACCGTCAGCTTCCACGAGCTGACGCCCGACCTGACCCGCGTCCTGCTCGTCCTGGAGTACCGCCCCGGCGGCCTGTTCGAGCGGACCGGCAACCTGTGGCGCGCGCAGGGCCGCCGGGTCCGGCTGGAGCTCAAGCACTTCCGCCGCCATGTCATGACCCGCTCGCTGACGGCCCCCGGCGGGGTCGAGGGCTGGCGCGGCGAGATCCATGACGGGGAGGTCGTCCGGACCTCGTGAAGCAGACCCCCGAAACCGAACTCCTGCGGAGGAGACACACCATGAAACGCGGAACCAGGGTGGGCCCGGTGCCCATCGGACAGATCGCGAAACGGCTGCCGGTCGGCCGGCGGAGCCCGTCGGGCCTCGGCCGGATCACGCAGAACCTGCCGGGCGGCGTGCCGGGCGGCAAGGCGCTCGGCGCGACCGGCGGCGTCCTGCTCGGCGCCGGCGCCGCCGTGGCGGCGGGCCGCGCGCTCAGCCGCCGCAACGACCGGGGCGAGGAGCCCGAGGAGCGGAACGAGAGCGGCGGCTCCACCGGGAAGAGCACGGCGAGGAGCGCGAAGGACACGGCGAAGAACACCGCCGAGAACGCCAAGGACACCGCCGAGGAGGCGGCCGGCAAGCCCGCCGAGAAGGCGAAGGGCCTGTTCGGGCGGCTCAAGGACACCATCGGCGGCGCCCTGAAGAAGGGCGGCGGCAAGGGCGGCGGCGGCAAGAAGGTGAAGGTCACCAACATCATCGAGCACACCGACATCGGTGCGCCGCGCCGCCTCGTCTACGACCAGTTCACGCAGTTCCAGGACTTCCCGTCCTTCATGAAGAAGGTCATCAGCGTCGACCAGGCGGACGAGGAGAAGCTGAACTGGCAGGCGAAGATCTTCTGGTCCAAGCGGACGTGGGAGGCGACGATCGTCGAGCAGGTCCCGGACGAGCACGTCGTCTGGCGCTCCAAGGGCGCGAAGGGCCACGTGGACGGCACCGTCAGCTTCCATGAGCTGGCGCCGAACCTGACCCGCGTCCTGGTGGTCCTGGAGTACCACCCGCAGGGCCTGTTCGAGCGGACCGGCAACATCTGGCGGGCGCAGGGCCGCCGCGTCCGGCTGGAGCTCAAGCACTTCCGCCGGCACGTGATGACCCAGTCGCTGACGCATGCCGACGAGATCGAGGGCTGGCGCGGCGAGATCCGCGACAGCGAGGTCGTGAAGACCCACGAGGAGGCGCTGAAGGAGGAGGAGAAGTCCGGGAACGGCCGCAAGGCCAAGAGCGGCTCCGGCTCGGGCTCGGGCTCGGGCTCGGGCTCCGGAAACTCCTCGAGCTCCTCGAAGAGCGCTCGCGGCTCCAAGGACGCGGCCAAGGAGGAGGAGTACGAGAAGGCCTGAGACCGGCCGGTCCTCCGCCGGACGCCGGGCGCGGACCCCTCGTCCGCGCCCGGCGGGTCAGCGGATCATCCGGGCCAGTTCGACGCGCGACCGGATCCCGAGCCGGGTGAAGACGTTGCGGAGGTGGTGGTCGATGGTCCGCGGGCTGAGCAGCAGCCGGGCCGCGATCTCGCGGTTGGTGGCGCCCTCGGCGACCATCCGGGCGATGTGCGCCTGCTGGGCGGTGAGCCCGGTCAGCGCGGGCGGCTCCCCGGGCCCGGAGGCGGTGCGCGGTGCAGCCGTCTCCGGGTCCGGGGCCGGGCCCGCGTCGCCCGCCGCGCGCAGCTCGGCGCGGGCCTGCCCGGTCCACGGGACGGCGCCGTACCGCTCGAAGATCCGCAGCGCGGTGCGCAGGTGCTCGCGGGCGGCGCGGGGGCGGCGGCCGCGCCGGAGCCGGGCGCCGAACAGCAGCTCGGTGCGGGCCAGCTCGAACACCGCGCCCGCCGACTCGTGCAGCCGGAGCGCCTCGGTGTAGTGCGCGGCGGCCTCGTCGTCGCATTCGGCGAGGAGGGCGGCGCAGCGGCGGGCGAGCGCGAGCCGTCCCGGGGTGCGGGTGGCGTCGGCCCAGCGGGTGAAGTCCTCGGCGGCGCGGGCGGCGCGCGCCCGGTGGCCGGTGTAGGCGAGGGCTTCGACCAGGTGGGGTGCGGCGAGCAGCCGGGCCAGCGGGTGCGCCAGGCCCGCTCCGCCCGGTAGCCGCAGCCGCGCGGCGGCGTCGCCGGGACGGTCGGCGGCGAGGTCGAGGCAGGCGAG
>NZ_WBMR01000330.1 GCF_008923365.1 Actinomadura montaniterrae | reverse complement strand
CGCCCGCACCCCCTGCGGCCGCGGCCCGCTCTTCCACCTCGGCGACCGCACGCTCGGCTACCTCGGCGGGCCGCGCGCCGCCGTCCTCACCTACCACTCGCCCGCCTACGAGCCCGCCGCGCGCCCCGACCCGCCCGCCCGCCTCGGCCCCGGCGCGCTGCGGACCTGGAACCGCCTGGGCTGCCTCGAACCGCCCCGAGCGCGCCCCGTCACCGGCGCCATGGCCTGGGAGTTCTGGTCCGGGACGCTCCCGCACGGCGGTGCGCCCGCCGGCTGGTTCTGCACCCGGACGACCTACGCCGACGGCGGCCAGGCCGGCACGTCCACGCTCGTCGCCGACCGGCCCGCCGGCCGGCCCCGCGACACCGGCGCCTGCGACGGCCGCCGCCCGGTGTCGGGCACCTGGTGGCAGGCGCCGTCGGGCGGCTGGTACTACCTCGCCGCCGCCGCGTCCGGGCTCGTCCCGCGGGCGCGGGGCCCGCTCGGTCCGGCCACGACCGAGCACCGGCTGCTCGTCGCCCGGCCGGAGCGGCGCCCGAACGTCCCCGTCGCCGTCACCGCCGCGTCCCGCTGAACGGGGTCGGTCAGAACCCACTTACCGCGATCGGGCACACTAGGGTTACCGAACGGGATTCAGCGTCGCCCGCGGGGAGACCGCCCCGGGGCCGGCTCCCGGCGGAGACAGGTGGGACCGAAAGGGGCTGCAGATGGGCAAGGGGCCGCTCTCCGGAGTGCGCGTGATCGAGCTGGCCGGGATCGGGCCGGGGCCGTTCGCCGCGATGCTGCTCGCCGATCTCGGCGCCGACGTCATCCGGGTCGACCGCGCGTCCGCCGTGCAGGGCGCCGCCACCGGCGGCACCGACTTCAGCAACCGCGGCAAGCGCTCGATCGCGATCGACCTCAAGAGCGAGAAGGGCAAGGAGGTCGTGCTCCGGCTCGTGGAGCGGTCCGACGTCCTGCTCGAGGGATTCCGGCCTGGTGTCACCGAGCGCCTCGGCCTCGGTCCGGACGACTGCCTCGCCCGCAACCCGCGCCTCGTCTACGGCCGGATGACCGGGTGGGGCCAGGAGGGCCCCCTCTCCCAGACCGCCGGCCACGACATCGGCTACATCGCCATCACCGGCGCGCTGCACGCCATCGGCCGCGCGGGCGGCCCGCCGCAGGTCCCGCTGAACCTGCTCGGCGACTTCGCCGGCGGCAGCATGTACCTCGTCGTCGGCGTCCTCGCCGCCCTGCTGGAGGCGAAGACCAGCGGGCAGGGCCAGGTCGTCGACACCGCCATCGTGGACGGCGCCGCGCACCTGTCCACCTTCATCCACGGCTTCCTCGCCGGGGGCATCTGGCAGGACCAGCGCGGCGTCAACATGCTCGACACCGGCGCCCCCTGGTACGACGTCTACGAGACCGCCGACGGCGGGCACATGGCGGTCGGCGCGATCGAGCCGCAGTTCTACGCCGAGTTCGTCCGCCGCCTCGGCGTCGACACCGACGGCCTGCCCGAGCAGTACGACCGCGCCCGCTGGCCGGAGATGCGCGAGCGGTTCGCCACCGCCTTCAAGGCGAAGACCCGCGACGAGTGGACCGAGGTCTTCGTGCCGAGCGACGCGTGCGTGGCGCCCGTGCTGTCGATGAACGAGGCCAAGGAGCACCCCTTCAACACCGCCCGCGACGTGTTCCCCGAGCGCGCCGGCCACCGCCAGCCCGCCCCGGCGCCGCGCTTCTCCCGCACCGCCACCGACACCGACGGCCTCCCCGTCCTGCCCGGCGGCCAGACCCGCGCCGTCCTGGAGGACCTGGGCTTCGACGACGTCGACGCCCTCCTCGCCGACGGCGCCGTCGCCCAGGCCTGACCCGCGCAAAGGGCGCCCGGCCCCATCGGCCGGGCGCCCTCACCGCGTCAACCGCCTGCCGGGTCAGGTATGCCCAGGTGAGTCACGATGAGCCCGAGCAGAGTCTCCACCCGGTCGAGGCGGGCGTCCGTCCGGTCGAGGCGGGCGCCGATCTTGTTGAACTGGAGGCTGTGCTGCTCCAGGGTCTTCTGGATCTTCGCCACGTCGCCCTTGACCTGCCGCATGTCCGTGCGCAGGGCGCGGACATTCTCGCTGGGGGCCGACGCCTGGCCGGGGCCGGCCCAGGTCTCCAGATCCGTCACGCGGTCCTCCAGTTTCGTGATCCGCTCGTCCATCGTCGCCGTCACGTCATTCTTTCCCTTGCGCGGGGGGTCGCATCTCGACACGGAAAGTTAGCGATCCGGTGTCGTAGGTGACGGGCGATCACAATAGGTGACTGACTTTTCACGGTTTGCGACTCTAAACCCGACAGAAATCTCATCACGCTCGTCGGGAACGAGGTCTTTCGACCGATAGCTCGTCGCGCGGCGGGGCAGCGGGGCGGGTGCGGGGGAGGGCCAGGGCCACGAGTGCGGCCAGGACGAACAGGGCCGCGGAGACGGTGAGGCTCAGCGCGTAACCGCCGTTCAGGGCGGACGGGGAGGTCGCGTCGCCGGTGCGGTGGGCGGCGACCGTGGCGAGAGCGGCGAGGCCGACGCAGCCGCCGAGCTGGCGGGAGCTGTTGAGCAGCCCCGAGGCCATCCCGGCCTCCCGCGCCGCGACGCCGGTGGTCGCGGCGGCGGCGACCGGGGCGAGCACGAGCCCGATGCCGATGCTGCCGACGACCGAGGGGCCGAGCACGTCGGTGAGGAAGCCGCCGTCCGGGCTGATCCGGGTGAACCAGGCCAGGCCGGCTGCGGCGAGCAGGCTGCCCGGGATCAGCGCCGCGCGGGGCGAGCGGTTCCCGGCGACCCGGGTGGCGAGCAGCGTGCCGAGGACGACGCCCGCCGAGAAGGGCAGGAAGGCCAGGCCGGTCTCGGCGGCGCCCATGTGCAGCACCTGCTGCATGTAGAGGGAGACGAAGTAGAACGCGGCGAACTGGCCCGCCGCCGCGAGGAAGACGATCAGGTTGGCGCCCGCCACCCACCGGCCGCGCAGCAGGCCGAGCCGGACGAGCGGCGCGCGCACCCGGGTCTCGACGGCGGCGAAGGCCGCGAGGAGCAGGGCCGCGGCGGCGAGGCAGGCGAGGGTCGCCGGGGCCGTCCAGCCGACGGCGTCGGTGCGCACCACGCCGAAGACGAGCAGCCCGAAGCCGGCGGTCGCCAGGACCGCGCCGGGGACGTCCAGCCGCTCGCGCGGGCCCGTGCGCGCGTGGGCGGCCACGCCCGCCGGGACGAGCGCGAGGGCGAGCGCGACGAACGGCAGGTTGACCAGCATCACCCAGCGCCAGCCCGCGTACTCGGTGAGCACGCCGCCCGCGAGGACGCCGAGCGCGCCGCCCGCGGCGTTCATCGCGCTCCAGACGCCGAGGGCGCGCACGCGGGCCCGGCCCTCGGTGAACGTGGTGGTCAGCAGGGCCAGCGAGGCCGGTGCCGCGGCGGCGGCGCCGAGGCCCTGGCCGGCGCGCGCCGCGACGAGCTGCCACGGCGCCTGGGCGAGCCCGCCGGCGAGCGAGCACAGCCCGAACACGGCCAGGCCGAGGACGAACATCCGGCGCCGTCCGTACAGGTCGCAGGCCCGGCCGCCGAGCAGCAGGAACCCGCCGAAGGCGAGCGCGTAGACGTGGACGACCCAGGACAGGCCGACCGGTGCGAAGCCGAGGGCGGTCCTGATCGCCGGGAGCGCGACGTTCATCACCGCCATGTCGAGCGCGAAGACGAACTGGGCGACGCAGGCCGCCGCCAGCACCGCCCAGGGGCGGGCCCGTTCTTTTTTGTACATGTATAGAAACTAACCGGCGGCGGGCCCGGCTGTCGAGTCCGCGATGATGGGGGCATGCCGCAACCGTCCGCCCAGCGGGGCAGGCCGCCCCGGATCTCCCGCGCCGAGATCGTCGAGACCGCGCGCCGGATCGTGGACGCCGAGGGCGTGGACCGGCTGACGATGCGGCGCCTGGCCAAGGAGATCGGCAGCACGCCGATGGCCCTGTACCACCACGTCCGCGACAAGGAGCAGCTGCTCGTCCTGCTGCTGGACGACTACGCCGCGCGGATGGCGCGCGCGCCCGAGCTGCCCGCCGATCCCCGCGAGCGGATCGTGGTGACGGCGGCGGCGATCCGCGAGACGCTCGCGGCCTGCCCCTGGATCGCGGAGGTGCTCACCGCCGACGACCTGCTCGGACGGTCGGCGCTGTGGTTCGTCGAGCAGATCCTGGACGGCCTGGAGGAGTGCGGGCTGAGCCCCGAGCGGGCCGTCCACGCGTACCGGGCGATCTGGTACTACACCGCCGGGGAGATCATCGTGCGGGCTGCGGCGGCACGGCGCCGGGCCGGCGACGACCGGCCGACCTACCGCGAGCGGGTGTTCGCCGACCTCGACCCCGCCGAGCTGCCCCGCCTCGCGGAGGTCGCGGACCGCTGGGAGGCGCTGACCGCGCAGGACACCTACCTCGACGGCCTGCGCGCCCTGGTCGACGGGCTCGCCGGCGCACCGTAGAAGGGCGGGGCGCCGTAGGAAGGCGGCGCACCGTACGAAGCCGGGGCACCGTAGGAAGCCGGGGCGCGGTAGAAAGGCGGCGCGCTGCGGAAAGGCGCCGGGCCGCAGGTCGGAGGGCGTGCGGGCGGGCCCGCTTGTGAGCCGCCTGACAATTCCTCCGGGCCAAGTGGCGAGTCCTGCTACAAGACCGCGCGGAAACGCGGCCGTACCTTGTCAGCACCTCAGCTGATCAACGCGGCCGCACCCACCCCCGACCTCACGACGATGCGCGGCCGGAACCCGCATTCCCGCTCCCCGGGTTCCGGCCACTATTCGGCGTGCCCGCTTCCAGGGAGATGAACATGCGTTTCAGGCGACTCAAGTCCTGGGCCGTCATCGCCGCGGCGATTCCCACCGCCATCGGGCTGTCCGCCGTGGCCGCGCCCGCGGCCCACGCGGAGACGAGCCCGGACGGCGCCAACGACTGGAACTGCAAACCGTCGTTCCTGCACCCCCGCCCGGTGGTGCTGGTGCACGGCACTTTCGAGAACATGGCGTTCAACTGGCAGAAGCTCTCGCCCGCGCTGAAGAAGGCCGGATACTGCGTCTACGCGCTCAACTACGGCGGCGCGAAGGACGCCCCGATCCAGGGCACCGGTGAGATCGCCGCGTCCGCGGGCCAGCTGTCGGCGTTCGTCGACAAGGTGCTGGCCGCGACCGGCGCCTCGAAGGTCGACATGGTCGGCCACTCCCAGGGCGGGATGATGCCCCGCTACTACCTGAAGTTCCTCGGCGGCGCGTCGAAGGTCAACAAGCTGATCGGCATCGTGCCGTCCAACCACGGGACGAACCTGGACGGGCTCGTGGCGCTCGGCAGCCTGCTCGGCATCACGCAGGCCGTGGTGAAGGCCGCGCCGGCGGCCGGCGAGCAGATCACCGACTCCGACTTCCTGAAGAACCTCAACGCGGGCGGCGACACGGTGCCCGGCGTGCAGTACATCGTGCTTTCGACGAAGTACGACGAGGTCGTCACGCCGTACACCTCGGAGTTCCTGAACGGCTCCAACGCGCAGAACGTCCTGCTGCAGGACAAGTGCGCGAACGACACCAACGCGCACGTCGGCATCGCGTTCGACCCCGTCATGATCAAGTTCGTGGAGAACTCGCTCGACATCTGGGGCCCGTACTGGCCCATCGACTGCGGCAACCCGCTCGGCTGACGTCCCCGGAAAACCGACGTTCCCGGAAACAGGGCGTTCCCGGAAATGCGGCGCCCGGCGGTTCCCCCTTTCACCGCCGGGCGCCGTTCCGCGCTAGAGCCCGAGCCGTTTGGCGACGATCTCGTTCATGATCTCGTTGGTGCCGCCGCCGATGCCGAGGAGGCGGGCGTCGCGGTAATGGCGCTCGACCTCCGATTCCCGCATGTACCCCATTCCGCCGTGCAGTTGCACCGCCTCGTGGACGACGTGCTCGCACGCGTAGACGGCGGTGTTCTTCGCGTACGCGGTCTCGGTGAGGACGTCCTCGCCGGCGGCGTGCCGTTCGGCGACCGAGCGGGTGTAGGCGCGCGCCACGTCCACCTGCCGCGCCATCTCGGCGACCTTGTGCCGGACGAGCTGGCGCGACGACAGCGGCCGGCCGAACGTCTCGCGGTCCCGGATCCAGCCCAGCGTGAGGTCGAGGCAGCGCTGCGCGGTCGCGTACGCCTGGACGGCCAGCGACAGCCGTTCGGTCACGAAGTTCTGCACGATCTGCAGGAACCCGCTGTTCTCGGCGCCGATCAGGTTCGCCGCGGGCACCCGGACGTCGGTGAAGGCGAGCTCGGCGGTGTCGGAGCACTGCCAGCCCATCTTCCGCAGCGCCTTGGAGACGGTGAAGCCGGGCGTCCCCTTCTCGACGACGATCAGCGAGATGCCGCCGAACCCGGGCCCGCCGGTGCGGACGGCGGTGGTGACGAAGTCGGCGCGCACGCCGGAGGTGATGAACATCTTGGCGCCGTTGACGACGTAGGAGTCGCCGTCGCGGACCGCGGTGGTGCGGATGCCGGCCACGTCCGACCCGGTGCCGGGCTCGGTGACGCCGAGCGCGCCGATCTTCTCGCCGGCCAGCACGGGCCGCGCGAACCGGTCGATCAGCTCCTTGTCGCCGGACGCGATGAGGTGGGGGAGCGCGATCCCGTGCGTGAACAGGGACGCGACGACGCCGCCGGAGCCGCCCGCCTGGATGATCTCCTCGGCGACGATCAGCGCGTCGAACAGCTCGCCGCCCGAGCCGCCGGCCTCCTCCGGGAACCCGGCGCCGAGGATGCCCGCCTCGGCGGCGCGGCGGTGCAGCGACCGGGGGAGCTCCCCGGCGTCCTCCCACTCCGGCAGCGACGGGACGATCTCCCGGGCGGTGAAGTCGCGGACGAGCTCGCGCAGCGCCGCGCGCTCGGGGGTCTGCCAGGGGTTCAACGCGCCTCCTCGTGATTAGAACGAGGTTCGGAATCTAGCAGCCGCCGGCGGCGGGGACGGTGGTGAGCTCGGCCACGTGCCGGCGCAGCACCGTCCGCGTCTCCTCGGGGCCGAAGCTCTCCGGCTGCAGGACGGCGTGCAGGGTGAGCCCGTCCACGAGCGCGTGCACCCGCGCGGCCTCGGCCTCCAGATCGAGGCCCGGTCGCAGGACGCCGGTCCGGGCGGCCGCCCGCAGCACGCGCAGCGCGATCGAGCGCAGGTCGCCGTGCATCTCCGCGGCGAGCGGCCGCAGCTCGGGCCGGGTGCGGGCGCCGACGACGAACGCCAGCCACACCTCGGCCTCCTCGCGCCGCTCGGCGTCGAGGGGGAGCAGTTCG
Organism: Actinomadura montaniterrae; assembly: GCF_008923365.1. GTDB lineage: Bacteria > Actinomycetota > Actinomycetes > Streptosporangiales > Streptosporangiaceae > Spirillospora > Spirillospora montaniterrae. The sequence goes on along the minus strand of NZ_WBMR01000330.1, from coordinate 560 downwards.
GCGAAGAGCGCCTCCAGCGCGGCGGCGTGCTCGGCGGGCGGCGCCGCCGGGTCGGGGACGGCGAGCCGGCCCGCGCGCAGCCGCAGCCGCTCGCCGGCCCGCTCGGCGAAGTACCGCATCGCGAAGATCATGATGTCGGCCTGGCCGCCGAAGTAGTGCCGGACGGACCCGATGGCGAGGCCCGCCTCGGCGGCCACGTTGCGCAGCGACGCCTGCTCCAGGCCGTCCCGGCGGGCGACGCGGAAGACGGCCTCGGCCACCTCGCGGCGGCGCGCCTCGGGGTCGACGATCTTGGGCATCCGCCTTTTATAGCACGTCTGTGCTACGGTGGATTTAGCACGGTCAAGCTAAAAACGATGAGGGGAGAGGGACGTGCGAGAGGTGATGGACATCCTGCTGATCCGGTTCGCGATCATCGTCGGGCTGCTCACGCTGCTGATCATCGCCGGGTTCACCGCGGCGATCGTGCTGAAGCGGCGCGGCGGGCTCGGGCGGGCCCGGCGGCTGGTCGAGCCGGCCGTCCGCGCCTGGGCCGCCCGCCCCGACGCCCCACGCCCCGA
>NZ_WBMR01000033.1 GCF_008923365.1 Actinomadura montaniterrae | reverse complement strand
CCCACCGCGCCGCCGCCCACCGCGCCGCCGCCTGCTGTGCCGCCGTCCGCTGCTGTGCCGGCGTCCGCTGCTGGCGCGCCGCCGGTCGCGGATGAGGCGCCCTCGGCGCCGCCGGGGCCCATGACCGATCCCGGACGGCGCCGGGCGCTCGCTGACGCGTTCATGATCGAGTTCGTGGGGAGCACCACTTGGCGCGCGATGCTGGCCGTGCTGGAGGGCGCGTTCCCCGGGCTGGGCATGGCGGCGGCGCTCTCCGGGCGCGCCGACGAGATCCGCGGCATGACCGACGGCCTCGACCGCACCGCGTCGGCGAAGCTCGGCCTGCCCACCTGGCTCGACGACGCCGGCATGGTCTTCGACCTCAGCGCCCACCTGAACGTGCGGAACGCCCCCCGGACGCCGCTGCGGGCGCGCCCCGGGCAGCCGCGCGCGTCCCGCCCGTACGCGGGGGCGTTCGTGATCGACACCCTCGACCCGCTCCGCTACCACCGCGCGGTCGGCGGCCCGAGGGCGCCGCGCGACCTGCCGGAGGACGCGCCGCTGGCGACGCCGTCCGACCGGGCGGAGGATGACAGCGGCGTCGTGATCGTCGCGAACCTGACCTCGGCGGGCGTGCGGGTCCTCGACTCGCTGTCGCTGTGGCGGTACGCGGGACGCGTCGTCACGAGCACCCTGCACGAGCCGTCCCGGCCGCGGACGCGGGGCCGCGCCCGGCGCGCGCTGCGGGCCCTGCGCCGCGTCGTGGTCATCGACCCCGATCTGGGCGTCGGGGTGTGCCTGCAGACCGATGCCGGGCACCCGCCCCGCTGCCTGCTGGCGTTCGGCGTCGACCGGTCCGACGACGCCCCGCCCCGGTTCGTCCGGCCCTGATCAGCCGTCCGGGCGGAGCCACGACAGGTCGGCCCGACGGTCGCCGGGGAGCTCGCGGAGCCGTCCCGCGAGCTCCCAGGGCTCGGCGGCGGGCGCCTCGTCCGGCAGCACGCCGCACAGCAGCTCGCCCCGGGTCCGGACGACGGCGAACCGGCCGAACCGGGCGATCCCGCCGCCGCGCAGGTGCGCCAGCTCGCCGAGCAAGGCGCTCAGCGCACCCGGGTCCTCCGCGTCGATCAGGGTCCTGGCCTGCGACAACAGGGTCTCGGTCAGCTCGTCGGGGCGGCGGCCGGACAGATAGTAGACCGTCCCGAGGTAGGAGCCGTCGGCCGCCTGCGGGGACCGCTGGTCGCGGACGCGGACGTGCAGCCCCCATTCCGCGGCGCACCGCTCGTACGCGTCGGCGAGCAGCGCCTCCGCCTCCCCCTCCTCGCTGAGCAGGAGCCCCGGGACGACGCCCTCCTCGCGGTCGACGCGTTCGAGCATCTCCCGGTGCAGCTCCCGCACGTCCTGCTCCACCGTGTCGAGGGAGCGGGCGAGCGCGTGCTGCGCCTCCCGGTCGAGGCCGAGGCCCGCCAGTTCCCCGGCGAGGTCGGCGGTCTCCTTCTCCAGCCGGTCGATCCGCCCGGAGAAGGCCTCCAGCCGGTCGAGGACCTCCGCGGACGCGCCGTCGGGCAGCGGCTGCGGGATCGGGATCCCGGACGGCTCGGCCGCGGCGGCGACCTCCGACCGGAGCGCCTCGTGCCGTTTGGCGAGTTCGGACAGCTGGGCGCGCAGTTCGCGGACGTCCGCCTGTGCTTGCGGGAGCCGCTTGTCGGAGGCCAGGTAGAGCTCGCGTCCGGCGATCGCAAGGCAGAGCAGGACCAGGATCACGGTGGTCATGTGACTCCTCGGGAGGCGGGCTGCCCTCTCGACCCTAACCATCCGGGACCCGGTTGGCCGAGACCGCGCCACATCTGGTCCGAAACGCCCGCCATATGCACAGGTGGCCGCCATGCCGCTAGCCGTATTGCTTCCGCGACCCTGCCGATCAGCGGGCTTCCGCCGGATCCGGCCCGTCGTGCCGGGCGTGGACAAGGGGGAGGAAGAGCTCGTCGACGATCGACCGGATGCGGGCCGGCTTCAGCGGTTCGAGGTCCATGAGCAGGTCGTGGCGCACCAGGTCGAACGGCAGCGCGAGCACCGCGGGCGGGATCCGTTCGAGGTCGATCTCGCCGCGGTCGTGGGCGCGCTGGTAGATCGTCCGGATGCGGGAGTGCCGCTGGTCGCCGAGGATCCGGTCGCGCGCCTGGGCGGGGGTGAGCCCGGTGCCGGTCAGCAGCCCCGCGAAGGCGGCGGCCGCGGTGACGGCGAAGAACGCGGCGCGGGCCTGGCCCATGCCGGTCAGCGCGGCGAGGAGGTCGCCGCGCAGGGTGCCGGTGTCGGGGACGTCGACGGGGTGGGTGTTGCGGTAGTGCTCCAGCGCGGCCAGGACGAGCTGGTCCTTGTTGGCCCAGCGGCGGTACAGCACGGCGATGCCGGTGCCCGCCCGGGAGGCGACGGACTCCATGGTCAGCTTCGCGAAGCCGGCCTCGACCAGCTCGTCCCAGGCCGCGTCCAGCAGCGCGGCCTCGAGTTCGGGTCCGCGGCGGCGCTGGCGGACGGGTCCGGTGGATGGGGTCACGGGCCCAGTATAAGGAAGGTTTGCCTTCCGTATCGAAGCGTCCTACCCTCTTAAGAGATGAAATCCTCTCTTAAGGTGGAGGCGGGACGATGACGGAGAGCACCGGGACGCGGCTCTCGCCGCAGGTGAAGATGGCCCTGGTCGCGCTGCTCGTGGGCGGGATCGCGGCGATCCTCGACTCGACGATGGTGACGCTGGCGATCCGCACGCTGGCCGTGAAACTGCACTCGACCGCCGGGACGATCCAGTGGGTCACCACCGGCTTCCTGCTGGCGATGGCCGTCGCCATCCCGATCACCGGGTGGGCGGAGCGCCGCTGGGGCGGCAAGCGGGTCTGGACGGCCGCGCTCACGCTGTTCGTGCTCGCCTCGGTGCTGTGCGCGGTCGCGTGGAACGACACCGCACTGATCGGCTTCCGGGCGCTGCAGGGCTTCGGCGCCGGACTGATCTTCCCGCTGATGCAGACGCTCGCGGTGCGCGCGGCGGGCGGGAAGGTCAGCAGCAGGCTGATGGCGGCCGTCAGCCTGCCCATCGCCCTCGGCCCCATCCTCGGCCCGGTGATCGGCGGCGTGATCCTCAACTGGCTGAGCTGGCGCTGGCTGTTCCTCATCAACGTGCCCGTGATCGCCGCCGGCCTGCTGCTGGCATGGCGCTTCCTGCCCGCCGACCACCCCGGCTCCCGCCCACCCGCCGCCCGTCCCGGCGCCCCGCTGCCCGCCGACGGCCCCGTCGCCCCGCTGCCCGCCGACCGTCCCGGCGCCCCACTGCCCGCCGACCGGCCCGGCTCGCCTCCGGCCGCTGGACGCGGTCGCCCGGGCGACCGTCTGGGCGACCGTCTGGGCGACCGTCTGGACTGGATCGGCCTGGCGCTGCTCGCGCCGGCGCTGACCGGGATCCTGCTCGGCCTCTCGCAGCTGGCCGAGGACGGCGGGATCGACCACGCCGGCGTCCTGGCGCCCCTGCTCGCCGGAGCCGTCCTGCTGGCCGCGTTCATCGCCTGGGCGTCACGGCCACGGCCCGGCGGGCGCGAGCCGATCGTCGACGTCCGGCTGCTGCGCGTCCGCTCACTCGGCAGCGCGTCCGCGGTCCTGTTCACCGCCGGCGCGGCGATGTACGCGGGCATGTTCCTGCTGCCGCTCTACTACCAGCAGCTTCGCGGCGACAGCGTGCTGGACGCCGGGCTGCTCATGATCCCGCAGGGCGTGGGCGCGCTCGCCGCGCGCTTCGTGGTCGGCGCGCTGGTCGACCGGTTCGGGGCGCGCGCCGTGACGATCGCCGGCTTCCTGCTCGCCGCCGTCGCGACCATCCCGTTCGCACTCGCCGGGCCCGGCACGAGCCTGTGGTGGCTCGGCGCCGTGCTGCTGGTCCGCGGCGTGGGGGTCGGCGCGGTGCTGATCCCGCCGATGTCCGTCGCGTACCAGGACGTCCAGCCGGCGGGCATCCCGCACGCCACCATGAACACCCGCATCGCCCAGCAGGTGGGCGCCTCGTTCGGCACCGCGATCGTCGCCGTCGCCCTGCAGTCGCTCCTCGGCCACGGCGCCACCGGCGCCTTCCAGGGCGCGTTCTGGTGGGCGATCGGCATCACCGTCGCCGCGGTCGTCCCCGCCGTCGTCCTCCCGGCCGGCGAGCACGACGAGCCTGCCCCGGACGCTGCCGCCGTGCGACCTCACTCAAGTGATTCGTCTCCGGTGACGCGGTAGTCGAGGAGCACCAGCCGGTCGTCGATCACGGTGGTGCCGGTGAGGTCCATGGCGAGCGCGGGCAGCTCGGCGAACACGGGCCCCTCGCCCTCGGCGCCGTGGATCATCGGGAAGAGCATCACCCGCACACGGTCGACCAGGCCGTGCCGGAAGAGGCTGCGGACCAGCGACGGGCTGCCGATCGTGCGCATCGGAAGCCCGTCGTCCATGGCCTTGAGCCGCGGCACGGCCGTCTCGAGAGGCTCGTCGATGAGCATGGTGTTCGCCCAGGTCAGCGGCGGCTTGAGCGTCTTGGAGAAGACGACCTTGGGCAGCTCGGTCATCCGCGGGAACGTCGGATCGTCACCGGTCGCGACGATCTCCGCCATCTGCCGGTACGTCTCGGCGCCCATGAGCGTGACGTGCTCCTGGGCGAGCTGGCCGTGGATCCACTCGAAGAGCCCTGGCCCTTCGTAACCCCAGTACGCCTTCGGTTTCGGTCCGCCGCCACCGAACCCGTCGACGGTGCTGAACATGTCGACCATCAGCTCACGCATCAGCCCTCCCACCCGGTCGTCGTGAACACGAGCTGCAAGCACGGACTTCTGACGTCCGTCGTCGTCCTGTGCAGACCATGCGGGCGGCCGGAACTCACCGGTCCGCGGCGTGCGATGCGCGTCGGCCGGCTTTCGTGCCTCGTGGTGCTCGGACGAGTGCCTCACCCTTGAGGTCGCCGTATTGAGGCACCGTCAAACCGGCAAGTGCCGGTCCACCTGCGCGGATGCCGGCCGGTTGGTCAGCCGAAGAGCCCGCCCAGCAGGCCGCCGAGGACGTCCGCGGCGACGTTGCCGGCGATGTCCGCGGCGATATCACCCGCAATGTCACCGGCCACGTCGCCCATGGCGTCCAGGGCCATGCCTCCGGCGACGCCCGCCACGACGGCACCGCCGACCAGGCCCGCGGTGCCGATCCCGGACCCATGGTGGTGACGGTGGTGCCCATGGTGACCGTGGTGTACGTGGACGGGCGGCGGATACGGCGCGGGCCCCGGCGGCGCGGGCGGCGGCTCAGCGCCCCCGTAGTACACGGGCCCGCCCGGTGCAGGCGGCGGCCCGGCCGGTGCAGGCGGCGGCCCCCCGGGCCCCATCACGGGAGCCGCAGGCGGCGGATACGAGCCAGGACCACCCGGCACATGCTGCCCAGGCAGTTCCGGCGCCATCCCGCCACCAGGCACGCCACCCGGCGGCATCGCCGCACCGGGTGGGCCACCCGGCGGCATTCCAGAACCCGACGCGCCGTGCGGCGTCATCCCCGCGCCTGGCCCGCCACCTGGCGCCATTCCGGAGCCCGCTCCGCCCTGCGGCGGCATCCCATAGCCCGGTGCGCCGTGCGGCGGCATTCCGGGGGCGGGCGGTGGGAAATCGCCGGGGGCAGGGGCGTGGGAGGCCGCGGGCGGTGGGAATCCAGGCGGCTGACCGTGGCTCGCGGCTCCCGGGGTTCCGGGAGGAGGCGGCGGGAACGGGGCGCCCTGGCCGGGCGGCACGTTCGCCGCAGGGGGCGCGCCGTGCGGCTGGTGCCCTGGGCCGTTCGGTGGCGGGGGAGTGCCGGGCGCGTACGCGGGCGCGGCGCCGTGGCCTCCCATGCCGGGACCGGGCGGGGAGGCGAACCCCTGACCCGGCGGCGGAGGCGGGAATTCCTGGCCGGGCGACGGAGGGTTCGGGCCGCCGGGCGGGTAGGCGGGTGCGGCACCGTGGCCACCTGCGCCCGCTGCGGCGCCGGGCGTGGACGGTCCGAACTCTGCGGGCGGAGGCGGCGGGAAGCCCGGCGCGGACGGCCCCGGGGCGCCGGACGCCGGGTAGCCCGCCCCCGGAGTGCCAGGCGGTGGGAAGGGCGAGCCGGCCGCCGCGTGGCCCGGGTGCTGCATGGGTGCCGGAGGCGCGCCCGGAGCCGGACCGGGCGGCGGGAACTGAGCGTTGCCCGCGCTGCCGTACCCGCCACCCGGCGACGCGGGGCCGGGCCCGGGCTGTCCGGGCGAGGGCGGTGGCGGCGGGAAGGTCACCTGGCCGCCGTAAGCGGACCCGCCGGGCGGCGGGCTCGCGTGGGCCGCGCGAGGGAGCGCGGCGGCCTCGTCGAGCCACTTGCCGATCCTGGCGTTCCAGTCCGTCTCGGCGGCTTCGGCATGCCCGACCTTGAACACGCCGAACGCCTCGTCGGACGAGGCGGCGCGGTCCTCGGCGCGCAGGACGAAGGCCACCTCGCGCGGGCTGGCGACGAACGTCAGCCCGATCTGGTCGAGCCGGCCGTGGAAGGCGGACGGCGGCGCGAGGTGGATCTCCTGGTGGAACGGCAGGTGCCGGGCGACGCCGCGCAGTTCGGATTCCTCGAACGTCACGTGCCTGATCTGGAAGCCGAGCTTCGCGATGGCCGCGAGCACCCACTGCTGGGATTCCAGCGGCTCCACCGAGATGGGGTCGATGTCGCCGGGATCAGGTTGCCCGGCGACGTCCACCTCGGTGCACAGCCCGATGGTGAAGCCGGGCAGCTCCCGTCCGAGGACCGTGGTGAACGGCAGCTCGTACGGCAGCGGGATGGAGAACGACAGGTCGCGCTGCCGGGCGGGCTCCAGCGTGAAGCGGCGGGTCAGCGCGCCGCGGTAGACCTCCGGGCCTGCCGTCTCGCCGCGGCCGTCGCTCATGCGCGGCATCAGCGCCAGCGTGACGTGCCGCACCTCCAGGGGACGGTCGCCGCCGCGCACGTGGACCTTGCCCGCCACGACGCCGCCCGGCTTGCAGTTCGGCTCCGCGAGGATCGTGTCGACGGACGGCCCGCCTGCCATCTGCCCGTAGGACACCGGCCGTTCCCTTCTCCCGACGCGCGGGACGTTCCCCCGCGAATGTCAGACGAACTCCACCATGCCATCGGTTCGCCCACCCCACCGCCTCATCCCACCGAGTCCGCCCCACCGACCCGCCCCACCCGCCGATCAGCGCCGCCGGTTCAGACCGCCGACCCGCTACGCCGGCCCGCCCCCGCCTGCTGGCCCGGACCTCCGATCATTGCCGCCGGTTCACGCCGCCGCCCCGTCCTGCCGGTTCACCTCGCCCGGCTCGCCCCCCCGCCCCGCGGGTTCACCTCGGCCGGGCCGCCTCGCCGGCTCGCCCCCCCGCCGGTCGTGCCGCCGCCGACCCGCCCGCCGGTTCGCCCTGCCGGCTCGTGCCGCCAGGTCAGGCCGTCGGTGAGCCGTGCCGGTTCGTGCCGCTGGTTCGTGCCGCTGGTCCGTGCCGCTGGTCCGTGCCGCCGGGCCGCGCCGCCCGCCAATCCCTTCCCGCGGGCCGCGCCGCCCGCCGATCCCTTCCCCCGGGCCGAGCGGCCCGTTCGGTCTGGGCCGTCGGCTCGTGGCCTCGGTCTGGGCCGGCGGTTCGGGTTGGCGGTTCGGGCTGTCAGCTCACTCCGTCGGCTGTGGTGCTGGTTCGTGTTGTCGGTTCGCGGCCCTGGGGCGGCGGCGCGAGGCCGGGTCGCCGGGTAGGGGTCATTCCTCCTTTGAGGTGACGGTGACGGGTGCGTAGCCGAGCTTCTCCAGTGGTTCGCGGATCTGTGCGGCGTCGCCCACGGCGATGATGGTGAGCGCCTCGGGGTCGATGTGCTTGTTGTAGGTGCGGGCGACACCGTCCGGGGTGGACGCGCGCACGGCCGCGAGGTAGTTGCTGGGGTAGTCGGCCCCGAGCCCGCTGGCGGACGCGTCGGCGAGTTCGGCGGCGACGGCGCGGGCCGTCTCGTACTCGGCGGGCGCCCGGTCGGCCAGGGCGCGGACGGACGACCCGTGCTCCTCGGCGTCGATCCCCCGGGAGATGATGCTGCGCAGCTCGGTGAGCGCGTCCGCGACCGCGTCGGCCGTCACCTCGGTGTGGACGGCGCCCTGGGCGATGAACAGGCCGCAGTGCCGCATGCGCAGCAGTCCCGCGCGCACACCGTAGGTGTAGCCCTTCTCCTCCCGCAGCACCGCGTTGAGCCGGGACGTCAGGCCGCCGCCCAGCACGTGGGAGGCGACCACCAGGGACGGCCAGTCGTGGTGGGAGCGGTCGGGCACGCCGTGCCCGAGGGCGAGGTAGGTCTGCACGGAACCGGGACGGTCCACCACGACGATCCGGGCGGCGGACTCGGGCATGATCCGATCGGCGGTCGGGAGCGGCCCGCCGGTGCCGGCCCAGCCCTCCAGAGCCGCGGTGAGGGCCGTGTCGGCGTCGGTGCCCGTCAGGTCGCCCGCGACGACGGCGGTGGCCTCGGCGGGCACCACCGAGCCGTAGAAGTCGCGGATGTGGGAGCCCTGGAGCGCGCCGACCGAGCCGCGGGTGCCGCCGGTCGGGCGGGACGCGCGGGCCTCGGCGGGGAACATCACCGCGCGCAGTTCCCGCATCGCGCGGGAGCCGGGGTCGGCGTCCTCCTGCGCGATCTCCTCCAGCCGTTCGCGGACGAGGCGGCGCACGTCCGCGTCGTCCAGCGCGGGGCGGCGCACCACGGAGGAGAACAGCTGCAGGGCCGGGGCGAGCCGGGTCACGGGGACGTCCAGCGCGATCCGCAGCGCGGTCAGGTCGGCCGAGGCGTAGAGGCTGGCGCCGAGCCGCTCGAACGCGGCGGTCAGCGCGGTGCCGCCGCCGGGCTCGGTGCCCTCCAGGAGCGCGTGCGCGGTGAGCGTGGCGACGCCGTCCAGGCCGTCGGGCTCGCGGCCGGCGCCGGAGTGCAGCACGAGCCTGACCGCGGCGAGGCTCCGGCCGGGCAGGTCGACGCGCAGGGTGGCGGGCCCGGCGGGGACCCGCCCCGCGGTGCCGGCCGGGAACGCCCACGGCGGGACCGGTCCGGGCACCGGGCGGGGCTGGAGCGCGAGGCCCGCGGTACCGGGAGGCAGGTCGGGGCTGGGACCGGTCACGACGGCGTACCTCCGTAGGTCAGGGCGGTGCGGCCGCCCGGGGCGAGCCAGCGGCCCGCCATCTCCTTGATCGCGTCCGCGGTGACGGCCGCGGCCCGCCCGGGGGCGGTGAAGACCCGGGCGGGGTCGTCGAACTGGGTGGCGTTCTGGGACAGCGCGTTGGCGAGCCCGGTGACCGTCTCGGTCTGCTCCAGGAAGCCCCGCTCGGCCTGCGCGGTGGCGCGGGCGGTCTCGTCGGCGTCGGGGCCGTCGGCGGCGAACCGGGCGAGCTCCTCGTCCAGCACGGCGGCGATCTTGTCCGGTTCCGGCCCGATCGCGTCCACGATGGCCAGCGACTGCCCGGTGGCGAGCCGGGTCACGCCGGCCCAGACCTCCGTGGCGATCTGGTCGCGGCGGACCATCCGGTCGTAGAGCCGCGACCCGGAGCCGCCGCCGAGGATCTCCACCGCGAGCTCGGCCGCCTCGATGTCGTCGCCGCCGTCGGCGGGCAGCGTGAACATCGCGAAGTACGCGGGGGACGGGACGTCCTCGTCGAGTGTCTCGTCGCGCACCCCGGAGAGGGGCCCGAGCTCGCCGGGCCGGGGCGGCGGCTTCTGCGGGCCCGCGGGGATGCCGCCGAAGTACCGCTCGACCGCCGCGATGGTCTTCTCCGCGTCGACGTCCCCGACGACGGACAGGACCGCGTTGCCCGGCGCGTACCAGGTCCCGAAGAAGTCGGCGCAGTCTTCGAGGGTGGTCGCGTCCAGGTCCTCCATGGACCCGATCGGGGTGTGCGCGTAGGGGTGGCCTTCGGGGAAGGTGAGGGCGCACAGCCGCTCGAACGCGGTGCCGTAGGGCTGGTTGTCGTAGCGCTGGCGGCGCTCGTTCTTCACCACGTCGCGCTGGTTGTCGAGGTTGGCCTGGGTGAGCGCGGCGGGCAGCGTGCCCATCCGGTCGGCCTCCAGCCACAGGGCGAGTTCCAGGTGGCTGATGGGGACCGTCTCGTAGTAGTTGGTGCGTTCGAAGGAGGTGCTGGCGTTGAACGCGGCGCCGGCGCTCTCCAGCAGCGCGGCGTGCTCGCCTTCGGCGACGTTGGCGGAGCCCTGGAACATCAGGTGCTCGAAGAGGTGGGCGAGGCCGGTCCGTCCGGCCCGCTCGTGCCGCGAGCCGACGCCGTACCAGATGTTCACGGCGGCCAGCGGTACGACATGGTCTTCGCAGACCACCACGCGCAGGCCATTGCCGAGCGTGTGCTCATGCAGCGGCTGTTCTGCCACGGAGCGCTCCCGTCCGTTCGATGATCGGCTGGCGGACAGCACCGCGCGCGTCGGTGGGCCGTGCCCAGGCGGCGGGCTTGATCTCTGACTCACCGTACCGGTTGCGACCGGGCACGGCGCCTTCGCGCCGAACTGTGGATAACTCCGCGACGGACCGCCCTGGATATCAGCAGAAAGGCCGACAAGTCGGCCGGAGAAGTGGCGGTCGAGAGGCTCCGGAGCCGGGCGGGCGGCCGGGACCGATGACGCGCGGCGGCCGGGACCGATGACGCGCGGCGGCCGCGAGACGACCAAGCGCGGCGGCCGGGAGTGACGAAGCCCGGCGGCCGGGCGGCGGCGGTCAGGGAGCGGCGGCCTCGTGAGCCGCGATGGCGTCCTCCAGCGACCGGTGCAGCACGAAGATCTTGGTGAGCTGGGTGACGTGGAAGACGCGCCGGACCCGGTCGTTCACCCCCATGAACGACATGGAGCCGTCGCGCGCGCGGAGCCGGTGGTAGATGCCGACCAGCACGCCGAGGCCGGTGGAGTCGAGGAAGGTGACCTCGCCCAGGTCGATCACCAGGTGCAGGCCGCCGCTGTCGATGATGCCGAGCAGTTCCTCGCGCAGTCGGGGGCTGGTGAAGACGTCGATCTCCCCACTGATCTTCACCACGGTGAGGCCTTTTTCGACGCGGTGCTCGACGGCGAAGTCCACCGGTGCTCCCTCTCTGCCGCTCGTCGGGGGGACAGTCCCCTATACCCAGTGAGGCGGCGCGTTATCCCTCAGGGCGCAATCCCTCAGGGCGACCGGAACAGCGCCCATACGACCTTCCCGTGGGAGAGGGTCCGCCACCCCCACCGGACGCTGAAGGATTCGACCAGATGCAGGCCGCGGCCCGTCTCGGCTATGTAGTCGGGCTCCTTGCGGCGGGGCGCGGTGGGGCTCGCGTCCATGATTCCGCACAGCAGCCAGGGCTTCTGGTGCACGAGCCGCAGCCGTATAGCGGACGGTGCCGAGCCCAGCGGGTCGGCCGGGTCGTCGTACACGCCCTCGCGGTGCACGTCGTCGCCCGGCCGTCCGCAGGCCGCCCTGCCGCTGTGCCGCAGCGCGTTGGTGACGAGTTCGGAGACCACCAGGCCCACGTCGTCGGCCAGCTCCGGCAGCTCCCAGTCGGACAGCCGGGAGAGCGCGAAGTGCCGGGCCTCGGTGACCGACTCGGGATCGGGACGGACGGTGAAGGAGACCGTCGCCCCGGCGAGCTCCGTCAGCGCGGTCACGGCCGCGTCCAGGCGCGGAGGGAGATCGCATGACTCGGGTATGGGCGTCGAGTGCACGGCATGGTCCCGTGGGACCGCCGGCCCCGCGAGGGGGCCGAGTTCCCACCGCGTGTCGTCGTGCGCCTGGCGTGACGTCATTCCCCGGACCCCGCAGAGTGATCTCGTTGTGCAGCCGTGGCTCGGAAGTCTCGTGCGTTATCCTGCGCATCGTAGCGTGCGAATGCAAGGCCCAATGCACGTGCATCCGGGTTGTGAGGGTGTGGGGCGACCGGGTTGCACGCGAGTGATCGGAGGTAACCGCAGGACACGGAGGCCAGTGGCACACTAGGTTCGCTGTCCGCCGAATAGCCGGGAGGTTGGGCGTGACTCCAGAGACGCCGGGAAGCGGGTCGACGGTTCGTCGGATCCTGCTCGGGTCCCAGCTGCGCCGTCTGCGCGAGCAGAAGGGCGTGACCCGTCAGGACGCCGGCTACGTCATCCGCGCGTCGGAGTCGAAGATCAGCCGCCTGGAGCTCGGGCGCGTCAGCTTCAAAGAACGCGACGTGGACGACCTGCTCACGCTGTACGGCGTCGGCGACAAGGCCGAGCGCGAGGCGCTGATACAGCTGGCGCGGGAGGCCAACACCCCCGGGTGGTGGCACCGGTACAACGACGTCCTGCCCGGCTGGTTCCAGACCTATGTGGGCCTGGAGGAGTCGGCGGCGTTGATCCGCACGTATGAGCTGCAGTTCGTCCCGGGACTGCTGCAGTCGGAGGGGTATGCGCGTGCGGTCATACGCCTGGGCAACGCCGGAGCCGCCGAACACGAGATCGACCAGCGCGTGGAACTGCGCCTGCAACGGCAGGAACGGCTCACCGGCCCGGACGCCCCGCGTCTGTGGGCGGTCATCGACGAGGGGGCGCTGCGGCGCCCCATCGGGGGGCCGGAGGTGATGCGGGGCCAGTTCGAGCACCTCATCGAGATGTCGAAGCTGCCCAACGTCACCATCCAGATCATGCCGTTCAGGTTCGGCGGCCACGCCGCCGAAGGAGGGGCGTTCACGATCCTGCGCTTTCCCGAGCAGGACCTGCCGGACGTGGTTTACGTCGAGAACCTCACCGGCGCCATGTACCTGGACAAGCGCGACGACGTCGACACCTATTTGCAGGCGATGGAACGCCTGTGCGTCGACAGTGCGACCCCGGAGCGCACCGTCGAGCTTCTTGGTGATTTTCTCAGAGAGACATGATGCTCCAGACCGACTACGACAACGGGATGCCCGCGACCAAGCTCCACGGAGCGCGGTGGCTGAAGTCCCGGCGAAGCAACTCCCAGGGGAACTGTGTAGAGATCGCCGAGCTGCCCGGTGGGCAGGTCGCGATGCGCAACTCCCGCCACCCCGAGGGCCCGGCCCTCATCTACACCCGCCCGGAGATCGAGGCTCTCATCCTCGGTGCCAAGGACGGCGACTTCGACCACCTCATCGCCTCCCGCAACTGACACTCCTGGAAAACCGCCAACAACGCCGTCCGGGCCTCAGGGGACCGTGCGGCATGTCGAACCGCGACGGGTCGGCTACGGTGCATCGAACGTCGACCCGTCCGCCAATGCGAGAAGCGAACACGGCAGAGGCCACCCAGGCGCGAGGGTGGCCTTTTCTTCTGCCTTAGGAGCTCGCCCTGCGCGCCCTATCCGTCGTCGCCCGCCCTGTCCGTCGTGCGCGGACGGCGGGTCAGCCGCAGTTGCCGTAGGGGGCGGTGGCGCCGTTGCCGCCGAAGCGGACGCACACGCCGGGCGCCTTCACGTACACCGGTCCCGCGTACCACGCGTACGAGCCGCTGTCGCCGATACGGCTGCCGCCCTGGGCCTGTAGCCACACCGATACGGCGGAGGCCTTGCCCACGTTCTTGGTCTTCATCGTGACGGCGCAGTTCTTCTGAGTGCTGCTGCTGTACAGCAGGTAGGCGGTGCCCCCAGAGCCGGCCACGGAACGCTGCACGTTGTAGCCGCTGCCGCACGCCTGCTGTGGCGTGTACTTGTTGGGCGGCTCGTGGACGGGCGTGGACGCGCCGCCACCGCCACCGGTGCCCTGGGTGGGGGTCGAACCGCCCGGCTGCTGCTGCTTGCCGCCCTGCTTCTTGTTGGGGGCGGCCGGGTCCTGCCCTTGCCCCTGCCCCTGCTGCTTGCCCTTGCCGGGCTGCTTCGGCTTGGCCGGGCCGTTCGCCGATCCGGCGGTACCGCCCGCGCCGGACGAGCCGTCGTCCGCGCCCGGGCTCCGGTCGGAGGCCGCCACGCCCTGGTTGTCATGCCCGCCGCCGCCCGACTTCGTCGCGGCCCATACCGCGCCGCCGCCCACGAGGACCGCGGCCACCGCGACCGCTGCCGCGATCGGCACGAGACGCCGTCCGTGCTTCCCGCCGCCCGCCGGCTGCGCGTAGGGCGGCCCTGGGGGGCTCGGGGGAGCCGGCAAGGGCGCGTAGTGGGCCTCGGCCGGCTGCGGCGTCATCTCGCCGTACGGGGGCGGCTGCGGCGCCGTCCTGTTCCGCGGTCCGGTCGGGTCGGTGACATGGTCGGGCGGCAGGAACGCCCCCGCCATCACCGAGGGCGGAGCGTTCGGGTCCGTCGACCCCGGATGGCCCGGCGCCGCGTTGTCCACGGGGAGCCCTGGGAACGCGGGCAAGGGCGGCACTACAGCGGCCACTTGGGAGGTGCCACTGGCCGCTCCTACGAGACGTTCCTGCGCCTCCCGGGCGGTGGGGCGCTGCGAAGGCTCCTTGGCCAGGCACGCCAGCACCAGATCGCGCATCGGCCCGGACAGGTCGCCGATGTCCGGTTCGCCGGTGATGATCCGGTGCATGACGGTCGCCATCTCGTCATTGCCGAACGCGGGCCGTCCGGTGGCGGCGAACACCATGGTGGTGCCCCAGGCGAACATGTCCGAGGCCGGTCCCACCTGGCCGCCGGTGAAGTGCTCGGGCGCCATGTAGGCGGGTGTACCGACGTTCTGGGTCTCACCCGCCGCGCCCAGCGCGCGCGCCACCCCGAAGTCGATGACGCGGGGGCCGTCCGGTCCCATCATCACGTTGTGGGGCTTGAAGTCGCGATGCACGATCCCGGCCTGGTGGATCGCGGTGAGCGCCGTCAGCGTGCTGATGGCGAGGCGCTCGAGCGCGCCGCCGGTACGGGGACCCTCCTCGCGCACAACGCGGTGCAGGGACAGTCCGGGGACGTACTCGCTGACGATGTACGGCTGGTCACCCGCGAGGTCGGCGTCGAGGACCTGCGCGGTGCAGAACCGGGCCACGCGCTTGGCGACCTCCAGCTCCCGCACGAACCGTGCTCGTGCGGCCTCGTCCCCGGCGAGCCCGCCGTGCAGAAGCTTGATCGCGACGTGGTCGGAGGAGCGGACCGCCGCGTCCGCGCCGGCCGGCCGGCCCAGGAAGACCGCGCCCTGCCCGCCCTCGCCCAGGCGGCCCAGGATCTCGTATCCGCCCAGCTCGGTCGGGTCGCCCGACCGCAGCGGATGGGCGTCCGGCATCGTCCTGTCCGTCACACCACTCGCTCCCCGTTGCTTCCGATTCGTCCCGCAAGACTATGGCCAACGATGGTATGCGCTTCGGGAAACGGTTGATCTAGCACCTCCTCCCGGCATGCCGAAGCCCTCGCGCGGATGCGCGAGGGCTTCGGGTACGGCGGCCGGATGTGGCCGCGCGCGCTGGGGTCAGGCCGGGTCCGGCGCCCGCCGCTCGGGCTGCGGCTGCTCGTCCCGGCCGGAGGAGCGGCCCGGTGGGCCCTCCGGGGCGTGGTGTCGTTCCAGGCGTGCGGCGACCGCGAGGGCGCGCAGCGAGGTGGACTTCACGTGTTTGCGGCCGTGGTCGATGCGGGGCCGAAGGATGCTGCTGGGCATGGCTCGCCTCCAGGGGGTCGTCGTGGACGTGACGTGCGTGCTACCCCGTCGGCCGGGGTTCGCACGTTAGTTGCAACCGCAAGATCCATCCGGCTATTCCGAGTGATCGTTCCGTTTAGCGGCGAATGTTCCGGCTTGGGCTGCCCGAAGCTATCTAGGTTGTATGCCTAGCTAGCTTGCTCTACCGTCTAGGTCGTCACGATGGACGAGAAGAAGGTGGTCAGGTGCAGATCTCGCCCGACTTCTCACCCCTGGGGCTGGGCCTGGCGGTGCCGCTGATCGGTTACGTGCTGGCCGAAGGCGTGTGGGGCAAGCGGTCCTACGACCGCATGCGGCGGCGGCGCGACCAGGACCCGAACGCGCTGATCGGCATGTTCCGCCAGTGGATCTCAGGTTCGTGGTGGGCCGCCGCCCTGGCCGTGCTGATGCTGCTCGTCTCGCCCGGCGTCCACTTGTCGGACATCGGGGTCCGTGCGCCGCGGGAGCCGTCCTTCGCCATCGGTGCCGTGGGCGCGATGGTCGTGGCCATGCCGCTGCTTGCGTGGCTCTTCCACCGGAGCGCGCGTGCCGGCAGGAGCCCATCGGAGAACAGCCAGATCAAGGAGATGCTCCCTAGGACGTCCACCGAGCGCTGGTACGCGCTCGCCATGGCCGTCACCGCGGGCGTCTCCGAGGAACTCGTGTACCGGGGCTTCCTCATCGCCTTGGGCGTCGACGTCCTCGGCCTGAGCGTGACAACGGCGGCCGCAGTGGCATTGGCCCTCTTCACCGTCGGGCACGTGTACCAGGGATGGGCCGGCATGGTCCTCGTCGCCGCGGTCGGTTGCTCGCTGACCTACCTCTACCTGTCGAGCGGCAGCCTTCTCGTGCCCGTGTGCCTGCACATCTTCATCGACGTGCTCAGCATGGTGGTCGTCCCCTGGATCACCGCGAAGGCGCGTGAGACCGATGTCGTCCCTGCCGGGAGCTAGTTTGTGCCCCCGTCCCTACGGCTGTGAGGATGGCCGCCATGGTCGCCGACCGACGCGCTAGTTGGCTCAAGGGCGTCCTCGATCTGCTGGTGCTCGCCAGCCTCACGAACGGCGAGAGCTACGGATACGAGATCGCCAAGGTGCTCGCCAAAGCGGGCCTGGGGCAGATCAAGGGCGGCACCCTCTACCCGGTGCTCAACCGCCTGGAAGAGGCCGGCCTCGTCGCCGCCGAGTACCGGGTCGCCGAACGGGGTCCGGGGCGCCGCTACTACAACCTGACGGACGAGGGGCGCGCGACGCTGGCCGAGCAGGGGGCTCTCTGGCTGACGTTCGATGCGGCAGTACGAGACGTGCTCGCGCAAGGAGGGATCCGATGACGACCCCCTACTTCGAGGACCTCGCGGAACGTCTGCGCGACAGCGGTGTCCCCTCGGACGAGGTGTCGGGCACGGTCGACGACCTTGCCGCGTACATAGCCGAGTCGGGGACGAAACCAGAAGAGGAGTTCGGTCCCGTAGAGGAGTTCGCCGCGCGGTTGGCTCCGCCAGAGGACGACGGCCCCGAACCGGACGCGTCCGCGCAGACGTGGCGCTGGACCGCCGACGCCTTCCAGGACAGGGCGATGCTGAACCGGTTCGGCGACGAGGGCTGGGAGGTCGAGCGGGTCGACTCGGTCGGCCGGTTCGTCTGCCGCCGCGACGGCGAGCACCCGCAGCGCTGGGAGTACCGCCGCGAGACCGTCCTGCCCGGCCGGCGCAAGGCCGTCGAGCAACGCCTCGCACCGGACGGCTGGGAGCCGTGCGGCAACTGGATGCAGTTCGAGTACTTCAAGCGCCCCAAGGCCGCGAGCCTAGGGCCGGACGCCGAACTGCAGGCACCGCCCGAGATCCCGGCCAAGCGGTTCTTCTGGAGCAGGCGCTTCTACACGTTCGCCTCCTGCTACGCGGCCTTCGTCGTCGTCGCCTGCGCCGGGTGGCTCGCCTTCGCACCGGCGGACTCGCGCACCGGCTTCCTTGTGGGCTTCCTCCTTGGTGCGGCCATCGCGGCGGTCCTGATGACCGTCCGGCTATGGCAGGAGCACCGCCGCCACGTTTCCTGACAGCTTCCCAACACGCGCGATGCCAACGGCGTAAGGATTCCTCTACAGTCGTTCGCCGAGCCACCCATGCCCCCGGGGGAGAAGGCGATGCGCGCGATCGGACTCGTAGCGGCGGGCGTCTTACTGGCGTCCTCATGCCCGGCCTTACCGGCGTCCGCCGCCGTACCGGCCACCGCGGCCGCAGGCCCGATGACGGAACCCACCCCGAAGTCCTCGCCGACGAAGAAGCCCTCGACGAAACCCACGTCGAAGCCGTCCGCCAAGCCTTCCGCTAAGACCTCCCCTACGCCGTCCACTAGCGCGCCGCCACCGGTGTCGCAGGCGCCGGTCACATGCGACCTGCCGCGCGGCTACCGCGGTGCGATCAAGGAACCCTGGGCTCAGAAGCGGCTTGCCTTCCAACGCGTGTGGGGCCTGACCCGCGGACAGGGAGTGAAGGTGGCCGTCGTCGACAGCGGTGTGGACACCGGCCACACGATGCTGGACGGACGCGTCGTCGACTACACCGACCTCACCGGAACGGGCAGGAAGGACTGCGCCGGCCATGGCACCGGCGTAGCCGCGCTCATCGCCGGACGCGACCTGGCCGCCCAGGGGATCCCGCTCACCGGCGTCGCACCCGCGGCCCGGCTCGTCATCGTCAAGCAGCAGAACGCCGACCGCGACGATAACGGTGGCGAACGGCTTCCCAGCGCCATCCGTAAGGCGACCGACGCCGGTGCTCAGGTCATCAACGTGTCCATCGCGGCCGCCCCGTCCGCGGCCCTGGAACAGGCCGTCCGCTACGCGCAGGACCACGACGCGGTCGTCGTCGCCGCAGCGGGCAATGCCACCAAGGACGACGGCAACGACGGCCCCGCCTACCCGGCGAGCTATCCGGGCGTCATCTCCGTCGCGTCACTGGGGGAGGACGGCCACCGTATCGAGTCGTCCGGTCTCCAGTCCCGGGTGGATGTCGGCGCGCCCGGCAAGGACCTCACCATTCCGTGGCCCGGTGGCGGCTACAACCCTCAGGCGGAAGGGACGAGTTTCGCAGCCGCCTATGTGTCGGGTGTCGTAGCGCTGGTACGAGCGAGCCACCCTGCCCTGCATCAGGACCAGGTCGTTAGGCGCGTTCTGTCGACGGCCGACGGCAATGTAGGCGACGGCACAGGGCGCGGCATGGTGAACCCGACGCAGGCCGTCACCGCGATAGTGCCCGGGGAGGACACCCTTGGCGCGGCGACCGCGCAGCCCGCACTCCACCCGGCGAAGCTGGCGGCACCATCGCATCCGGACGCCCATACCACCGACGTTGCCACAGGTGTCGCGGCAGGTGCCGTTGGGCTGGCGGCACTGGCGGCGCTGTGCGGCATCGTCGTCCCCATGGGGAAGCGTCGCGGGTGGCGTCCTGGACGGGTCGTCCTAGGCGACCGGGAAGAGGACGAGGAGCCGATCGTCACCGGCACCGAGGGCGGCACCATCGGCGCCCACCATTGAGCCGCCCCGCCGATCGAACCGCTCCGCCGATCGAGCCGCCCTGTCAGTCGTCCAATAGGGCGGTCTGCACCAGGCGTGCGCCGTTCCGCCTGTCGGTGAGGGTGCCGCGCCCCACCGGCAGCGGCGTCGGACGCACCTCGCCGAACAGCGCCCCCTCCTCCTTGCTGCCGGACATGATGAGCGCCGGTGCGGCCAAGTCCTTCAACTGCTGGATGACAGGGTCGTACAAGGCGCGGCCCATACCGCCCATGGTCCGGGACAGGACGAGGTGGAGGCCGATGTCACGTGCCTGCGGGAGCAGGTCCAGCAGTGGTAGCAGTGGATTGCTCGCAGTGGCGACGAGGTCGTAGTCGTCGACGACGACGAACACATCGGACCCCTTCCACCAAGACCTCTTACGCAGCTGCTCCGGGGTGAGGTCGGCGGGCGGCAGCCGGTCGTTGAGCGCCTCGACCAGGTCCGTCACCAACTCCGTGGCGGCGGACGCCGATGCGGCATAGCCGACGCGGTGGTCGGTGTCGGCCGTGTCCAGGAGCGCGCGCCTGTAGTCGATGAAGACCAGCCTCGCCTCGTCCGGGCCGTGCCCCGCCACGATGCCCTCGGTGATAAGGCGCAGCAAGTTCGACTTGCCGCACTCGGTGTCGCCCACGACGACGAAATGCGGGTCGGCGGCGAAGTCCAGCAGGACCGGCGCCAGGGCGTCCTCGTCGATCCCGACGGGGACCCGCCATTTCGGCGTCTCAGCGTCCCCGAGAGCGTCCCGCAGGGCCGACGACGGCAGCAGGTCCGGCAGCAGCCGCACGGGCGGCGCCTGGGGCCCCTGCCACGCTCCCGCGACGGCCTCCACCATCTTCGCCACGCCGTCGCCGAGGTCGTCCGCGGAGCCGATCCCGTCCAGCCGCGGCAGCGCGGCCAGGAAGTGCAGGCGGTCGCGGGTGAGGCCGCGCCCGGGGCGCCCCTCGGGGACGTTCTCGGCCAGCCGCCGGTCGATCTCCGACTCGTAGGAGTCGCCCAGGCGCAGCTCCAGCCGCGTGCCGAACACGTCCCGGATCCCCATCCGGAACTCCGACCACTTGCCGGCCGTCGCCACCACGTGCACGCCGAAGCCGAGCCCGCGCGCCGCCATGTCGGTGATGACCTCCTCCAGGTGCTCGTACTCCTGGCGTAGCGTCATCCACCCGTCCACTACGAGGAAGACGTCTCCGAACCCGTCACCGGGGATCTGACCGGCCGCCCGTAGACGCCGGTACGTCGCGATGGTGTCGATGCCCCGCTCGGCGAAGTCGCGCTCACGGCGCTCAAGGAGCGTGGACACCTCGGCGACCGTCCTGCGGACGCGGTCGGCGTTGAGCCGGTTGCTCACACCGCCCACATGCGGCAGCCCCGAAAGGCCGCCGAGCGTGCCGCCACCGAAGTCCAGGCAGTAGAACTGCACCTCCTCCGGTGTGTGCAGCAATGAGAGCGACGTGATGAGCGAACGCAGCATCGTCGACTTGCCCGTTTGTGGCGCGCCCGCGATCCCCACGTGCCCGGCCGCCGCCGACAGGTCCACCCACAAGGGCACGCGCTGCTGGTCGAAAGGCCGGTCGACGATCCCCACCACCGCGGCGAGACGACCACGGCCCTCCCAACCCGCTGCAGTGAGCCCCTGCTCGCGCGTAGGCGTCAGCGGAGGAAGCAGTTGGTCGACCGTTGGGGGGACGTCCAGTGGCGGCAGCCAGATGCGGTGCGCTGCAGGACCCTGCCCGGCGAGCTGGTCGATGACGGCCTTGAAGAGGGTCTCGCCCGACTCCTGCCCGGCATCGGGCTGCTCCAGCGCCGGCTGGTGCGGAGTCTGCGGCGGAACGTAGGCCGTGCTGTAGGGAATGATCTGCCGCGGCGTCGCCGTACCGGCAGCGGCCGTCCGCGTCCGCTCCTCTTCCTCGACCGGCCCCGACACGTACGCCGCCTTGAACCGGACCATGTCGCTGACGTCGACCTTGAGGTACCCGTTGCCCGGCTGGGACGGCAGCTCGTACGCGTCCGGCACGCCCAGGACCACCCGCGACTCCATGGCGGAGAACGTGCGGAGGCCGATCCGGTACGACAGATGCGAATCGAGCCCGCGCAGCTTGCCCTCCTCCAGCCGCTGCGAGGCGAGGAGCAGATGCACACCAAGCGACCGCCCCAGACGCCCGATCATCACGAAGAGCTCCGCGAACTCCGGCTTGGCGGCCAGCAGTTCGGAGAACTCGTCCAGAACCACGAACAGCGTCGGCAGAGGAGCCAGCTGGGCGCCCTGCTCGCGCGCGCGCTCGTAGTCCCGCAGGGAGGCGTAGTTGCCTGCAGCGCGCAGCAGCTCCTGCCGCCGGATCATCTCTCCCTGCAGCGCGTCGTACATGCGGTCGACGAGCGGCAGCTCCTCTTCCAGGTTCGTGATGACCGCCGACACGTGCTGTAGGCGCTCCAGCCCCAGGAACGTCGCCCCGCCCTTGAAGTCGACCAGCACGAAGTTGAGCGTCTCCGACGAATGCGTGACCGCCAGGGCCAGGACGAGCGTCCGCAACAGCTCGGACTTGCCCGAACCCGTCGCACCGATCAGCAACCCGTGCGGACCCATGCCGCCCTGCGCGGACTCCTTGATGTCGAGCTCCACCGTACGGCCGTCGGAGTCGACGCCTATGGGCACGCGCAGCCGGTTGCGCTGCGCTCGCGGCTGCCATGTGGACCGAAGGTCGATGGCGTACGGCCCGCTCAGGCCGAGCAACGATGTCAGCGTGAGATTGCCGGCCAGGGCATTCTGCTCAGGCTCGTCCGCCGCGCCGGCCCGCAGCGGCGCCAGGCGAAGGGCGAGACCCTCCGCCTGCACGGGCGTGAACCAGTCCGCCTTACCGAGCGGACTGGACACGTCCTTGCCGGTGTGGTCGCGCTCCAGCATCCGCATGCCGTCATCGGTGACGTGCAGGCGCAGCATGGTCGCGTCCGACGTCGGCGCAACGGAACCGCTGAGGTCGATGACGCACACGCCCTTGATGCCGTCCGCGCCTATCTGCGAGTCGGCCGGGACGATGCCGTCGTCCACCACCACCACGTGGAACGGAAGGTCCTGGGAGTCGACCCCAGGAGAGAAGCGAGGACGGTCCTTCAGGTCGTCCTCGAGGAGAGCCTCCAGGTCCGCCAACGAGTGCCCCGTGAGGCGTACCGGTCCCGCAGCGTCGTGCTCAGTGGGGTGCAGGCAGTGCGGCAGCCACTTGGCCCACTGCCACTGCCGCATACGGTCCGGCGATGCGCAGACGGTGAGGCGCACATCGTCCGGCGTATGGAAGGTGACCAGTTGCGCGACCAGCGCCCGCGCCATGGCCCGCGCCGCGATCGGGTCCCCCGTCACCGTGATCCGCGCGAACGCCGGCAACGAGACCGCCACGGGCAGGTCGGGGACCGTCGCATGGGCGCGCACGAACCGCCGCAGCGCGCCGGCGCACATCGGCTCCAGGTCCTCGATCGGCTTGGTCTCCGGGGTGACGAGCTCCAGCGCGAGCCTCTGCCGGCCCCGGCCGATCCGTACCTGGCCGAAGTCCTCGTCCGAAGGCCGCCGCTCCCACAGCCGGTGGCTCATCGCCAGCGACCACAGTGTCCGCGGACTGGGGCCGCTCCACTCCAGAGCCTCCCGCTGCTGCGTCGCGGCCTTCCGCACGCGCGCGCGCATCTGGTCCAGGTACCGGTAGTAGTCGCGGCGTGCTCCGTTCAGCCGCTGCTTCCGCTCGCCCGCGCCCTGGCCCATGTGCCCGAAGCCCATGCCGATCATCGACAGGACGAACAGACCGGACGCCACCCACATGATCGGGTTGCCGCCCCCGGCGCCGCCCGCACCGCCCATGAACATCAACCCCATGGCGGCGCCGCTGGCCGCCATGGGCAGGTACATCAGCGCGTTCGCGAACCCCTGGCTGATCGTCTCGGGGATCTCCGGGGGCGGCTCCAGCACGATCTCGCCCTCGGGCAGCCGCGGAGGCGGCCGCCTTTCCGGCCGCCGCACCACCACGATTCCCACGGCCGTGTCCCTTCGCGTCGCCATGACCCGGAGTCAATTTCCGGTCATCCTAGTGATCCCGGCCGCGCGCCGCCGCCCGATGTAAAGCCATTCTCCGGGTGGCGGAAAACGGTCGCGGCTGATAGTGAATGTGCGGTCATCGCTACGATCGGAGGTCGCGTGAATACCTCGACGGGCGCCGACCTGTGCCGCGTGGTCGTCGTCGCCCCGCACCGCAGGCTGGACCTCTCGCTGCCCGGAGACATTCCCCTTTCCCACATGCTTCCGACGTTGCTGCAGGTCGCGGGGCACAATTTGGCGGACGCCGGGCTCGCGCACTCCGGCTGGGTGCTGCAGCGGCTGGACGAGGCGCCCCTCGACGAGTCCCGCTCGCTGTCCGCCCTCGGCGTCCGAGACGGGGAGATCCTCTACTTCCGGCCTGAACTGTCGCAGTTCCCCGAAGTCGCGTTCGACGACGTGGCCGACGTCGTCGCCACCGGAGTCAACGAGCACGCCGACCGCTGGCGCCCCGAGACCACCCGGCGCTTCGGCCTCCTCGCGGGTGCGGCCACCCTCGGCCTCGGCGCCGTGGGAGTGGCCCTAGCGGGGCCTCCCTGGGGGCTGCTGGCAGCCGCCTCCGCCGGTACCGCCGCCGTGCTCCTGCTGGCGGGGATCGTCCTGTCGCGCGCGCTGGGCGACTCCGGGGCCGGAGCCGTACTCGGCTATAGCGCGCTCCCGTACGCGTTCCTGGGCGGCCTCCTGGCACCGGCCAGGCCCGTGGCGCTCCTGCACCTCGGGACGCCCCATCTCGCGGCCGCCTTCGCGGCGGTCACCCTCGCCGCCGTCGTCTCCGCATTCGCCATCCATGACGGCCTGCCGACGTTCCTGGGCATCGCGTTCGTCGCACTGCTCGGACTGGTGTCCGCCGCGCTCGTCCAAGGCCTCGGGCTGTCCCCGTACGGGATGGCCGCCCTCGACGCCTCCCTGTGCCTCGCCGTCACAGCCCTCATCCCCTCCTTGGCGTTCCGCCTCGCACGACTGCCCCTGCCGCCCGTCCCGGAGAACGCCGAAGAACTCCGCAGCGCCCAGACCTTCGACGGGCCGACCCTCCTGCGCCGCACGCGCGAAGCCGACAGGTTCGCCACCGGGCTGGTGTCCGCCGTAGGGCTGGCGGGGCTCGGCGCACAGCTCTCCCTACTGACCACGCACGGATGGCTGCCCGTGACGATGAGCCTCTGCCTCTCCTTGGTGCTCCTCCTGCGCGCGCGTGTCTTCCACGGCCGTTCGCAACGCCTCTGGATGCTGCTCTCAGGCTTCGCTGGGCTCGCCATCCTCGCCCTGCACCAGGCCGTTACCGCCACCCCCGCCGTGACCCTGGTGACCGTCGTCCTCCCCGCCCTACTCGCCGTTGCCGTCATGACGGCCATGGCCCTCAGGCTCCCCGTCCGCAAGCCGTCGCCCTTCTGGGGGCGCGCGGGTGACATCGTCGACATCCTGCTCATCATCAGCCTGCTGCCACTCGCGTTGGGGCTGCTCGACCTGTACTCCTGGCTGCGCGGGCTGGCCGGCTGATGCAGACCCGCAAGGACCTCTACCAGGCGCACCGCCTGATGACCCAACGCGTGGCCCTCGCACTCCTCCAGGGCCGCCCCAGCGCCGCCGAGTCCCCGCTGCGCCGCACCGGCGTCGGGACCCTCTGCGGCGTCATGGTGGCCGTCCTGGTCGCGGCAGGCTTCGGCATCACCGGCCTCATCTTCAAGGGCGGCGCCCGCAACCTCGAACGCCCCGGCGTCCTCATCATCGAGAAGGAGACGGGCGCCACCTACGCCTACAGCCGGCAGGACCGCAAGCTCGTCCCGTTCCTCAACTACGCGTCCGCCCGCCTGGCCACGCCGACGTCCGACATCCAGCGGAAGACGGTCTCGTCCAAGTCCCTGGCGAAGTACCCCCGTGACCCGCTCACCGGTATCCAGGGCGCACCGGAATCCCTGCCCGCACCGGGCAAACCAAGCCACACCGCGTGGTCCCTATGCGCCCGCACTCCAGTGCCCTTGGGGCGCTCCACAGTGTCCCTGGTGGGCGGACCCGACATTGGAGGGCGTCCCCTCACCGATGCTCAGGGCGTCGTCGTCAAGGGCGGCACCCAGGACTGGCTCATCTGGCGCAACAGCCGGATGCGGATCAGCCCGAAGGCGGCCCGCGGCCTCAGCGCCGAGCAGCCCGTCCCTGTGGACGAACGCTGGCTGAACGGCCTGCCGCAGGGGCCCGACTATGCGGCCCCTTCCATCCCCCAGCAGGGACACGAGTTCCCCGGCCCCGGCAACACCTCGGCGCCTGCCGGCCAGATCTTCCACGTCGCCGCCATAGCGGGCACCCCCGAACGGTGGTACGTCCAACTGCCCGACGGGCTCGCGAGCATCTCCGCCACACAGGCACGGCTGCTGCTCGACTCCCTGGCGGCGGGCCCGCCGCGCGACATCACGCCCGCAGAGGCCGCGTCCAAGCCGTCCCAGACCAACCTGTACGACCACGCCTTGCCGGACACGCCGCCCCACATCGTTGCGTACGACCCGCAGCAGCCCCTGTGCACCGTCTACCGGAAGGCGTCCAAGCTCTCCACGGACGCCCGCTTCACCATCGGCGGCAGCATCCCCGCACCATCCGGGCAGACCGCCTCCGGCATCGACCAGGTCGTCCTCCCCGGCGGCGGGACGTTCGCGGGCACCCTCTCCGGCCCCGGCCAGCCACTGCAGACGTTCTCCCTCCTCACCGACCAAGGCCTGCGCTACCCGATCCCCACGGCCGACGACATCGCGAAACTCGGCTACGGCACGAAGGAAGCAATCCCAATTCCGGCGAACCTACTGCAACTGTTCAAAGAGGGGCCAACCCTTACATCGTCGGCCGCAGTACGGCCGGTTCCGGCCAAATAACGATGGAACCGATCAGACTCTTGACCCCTTTGCCTGATCAGCCCCACGCGTCCCGCCGACCATAGTTATCCACAGGTGACATACCTGATGGACAGGCGGAATCACCGGTCTCTACGCTTCATCTTGCTCGTTGTCACGGGGCGTGTAGCCGTATCGGACAGATGGGGATTTCCACCGGTACACGCGAGCACCGCCCCGTGACGCCCGTAGCACCGAGGCGAAGGAGAACGGCGATGAGCAACCGGTCATCGGTGAACCGCCAGCACATGCAGCAGGCGGCCGGCAACGTCCAGGACGCCCACGGCCAGATCGGCCAGATCAAGAACCAGCTCAACACCCACCACGCCGAACTGCAGGCCGCCTGGAAGGGCGAGTCCTCGACCGCGTTCACCCAGGTCTACAACCTGTTCGAGACCGAGTTCGCCAAGGTCCTCAAAGACCTGGACCTCATCCACGACAAACTCGTCCACACCAAGGCCAAGTACCAGACCGCCGAACAGAACAAGACCGCCCGCGTCAACACCCTCAAAGGCCTGGTCAACGGCTGAAGACCCCCGACCCGCCCGCACCCCCCAAGGAGAGGACCTCCGGTGAGCACCGACTACACCTACGTCAACTTCGGCGGCATGCAGAACGCCCAGGCCAACTTCACCAGCGCCCTCAAGAGCTACCAGGCCGTCCTGGACACCCTCGACAGCCAGGTCCGCGCCCACCTGGCCGAATGGGACGGCGACGCCCGCAACGCCTACGAACAGAAGTCCCGCGAATGGAAACTCGCCGCCCAGCGCATGGCCACCGCCGTCTCCGGCATGAGCAAGGTCATCGGCGAATCCCACGACATCCACCTCGGCGCCGAACGCCAGAACACCGCCATGTGGAGCTCCTGACCCCACACGGGCAAGCACCGTTGCCCATGCCTCCCCAAGCCCCTCCGCCCGCCCTCACACAACACTTGCACCGGGTCACCACACCCCCGGTCACGCCGTCCCCAGGTGGTCGCAACGGCCTCGCGACGCACATCACGGGCTCGGCCGCGACCGTCGCTCCCAAGCCCGGCGGCGGCTCCATCGGGGCGGCGCCGGTCGAGGCCCATCGTCGGCAGCTCCTACGGTCGCATCGGCGATTGGAGGTGACCTCTCCCCATTCGCGGCACACTCTGACGGCCCTGAAGACGCTGGTCGGCGCGGTCGGCCACGGGGACGTCGCGCTGCAGGATGGACCACGACCCCGAAATCACCTCATCGCCTTCAAGCCCGCCTGGCATCGGGCAGAAAGGCTGTCGAGGCCGAGCCACCCGGCCAGTCCTGGTGGAGCGCGGTACTCCCGCCGCTCAACGATGGCGGCTGTGGCCTAAGCCGCCGTCACGGTCGTCCCTGATGACGGGTAGCCCGGCGTCGCGGGACCTGCGGGGCGAATTCGAGGACGGAAGCGTTTCGCCGAGGCGGCCAGCCGCGGCTCGGCGGCGGGCGCTGAGTGAGACGGGGGATTGACTTCAGGCTCGAAGGACGGGTCGGCGGCCAGGCCATCGTTGTGATGCTGGGCGCTGCGGCGGCGTCGGAACCGGGTGTGCGGGCACGGACATGAAGGGCTCAGGGGGTGCGGCGGAGGTGGGTTAGGAGGTCTTGGTGGCGTTGCCAGTATTCGGGGGAGTAGCCGTTGCCCAGGTGGAACCAGGTGAGGGGGGCGTCCGGAGGGCCTAGGCGTTTGCGGGAGAAGCCCGGCGGGCCGGTGTAGGCGCCGGCGGAGGCGAGGCCGATGGGGGCCGAGGAGCCCATCCAGCGTGGTTCGGTGGTGAGGTCGTGGCGGCCGGGAATCAGTTGGGCCAGCAACGCGGTCAGGGGGTGGTCCGCTGACAAGAGGTCGATGAAGGACGGTAGCTGGGGGATCGGGGGGTCTTCGTCGTCCGTGTAGCCGATGGTGAGCGTCGTCATCTCGGCGGTGCCGGAAGCCGGGGGGACGAGGGGCGAGAAGTCCGAGGTCGATATCGCCGGGCGGCTGCTTGCTCCAATGGCGATGATGCGGGACGAAGAAGTGGTCGCTGTGTGGGCCGTCAGTTCTTCGGGGTCCCAGGGATGTTGCAGGGGTTCGGTCAGGCCCCAGCCCTTTGGCGGTTCGCCGGTCAGGAGACGCATCAGCTTCTCGGTGTGCAAGCCGAGGACGGCCGTGGGGGCGTGACGGGCTTGGAACGTCAGGACGAGCTGGCTTCCGATGGGCGCGGTCGGGGGAGTCGTGTAGGTAGGGGCGTAGTCGCGGGCGTCCGGGAGCGGAACGAAGGCGGTGCCGTTCCAGTGCATCGGGCGGCCGGTAAGCCCCTCGTAGTAGCCGTCGTCGTGGACGAGCCACTGGGCTTTGGACGCTCGGAGAGGAAGGGTCAATCGGCTGGTGGCGGACGTGACCAGTTGGAAGGTCCGGTTCGTCCGCTCGCATTCGAAGAGGGCCTCGGAGATGGCCGGGGAAAGGGCGACGACAGGGCGGTCGGCCAGCATGATCATGGCCTGGGCGGTGAGGACGTCGGCGCCGCCTGCGGTTTCCGTCATCGAGCCGTCCAGATCGTGCCGTCGAGGGTCTCGGCGCAACGTTGAGCCAGGTGATCGGCCTCGGGAGAAGCCGTCGCGATATGGATCTCCGTCCACCAGATGGGGGTGGCGGACTCGATTCCGAGGAGGCGCTCGGTTTCGCCTGGAACGGATATCAGGACGGGCTCTTGGACGCGTAGGAGGAGGCGGTCTTCGGCGTCGAAGACGTAATTCCCCGTTACGTGGAGGGGTGAGGAGGCCAGGACTTGGAGATCCAAGGTCGGTTTCTCGGAGGTGAGGACGATCAGTTCGCGGCTCATGAGGCGCTCAAGGAACGGGTGAAGACGTCCGCCGCGATCCGGGTCGCGGCGCCGTGGGTGGGCATGCTGACGCGTTCGGGGGCGATGGCGATACCGGCCGCCAAGTGCCGGTCGAAGGGGAGGAGCGTGACGGGGAGCGTTCCGCTGCCGAGGAGATGGGCGGCGCGGTCCAGGTCGGCGTCCGGGTTCGGCGTGTGTGCGACCAGGGCGATGACCGTGCGCTGGAGGAGCGGACCGAAACCGTTCAAGGCCATCCAGTTGAGAGCGGCGCGCGCGCTGAGGGCGCCGTCGGGCGTGCCAGGGGTGACGAAGACCTGTGCATGGGCGCCGTGCAGGATCCCGCGTTGCAGCTCGGAGACGAGCCCGCCGCCGCAGTCGATGACGGTGGTCGAGAAGTAACGTCCGAGGCGGCCGGTACCGTGCTGGAAGGTCGCGTGGTCGAGGTCGTCCGCAAGGGCGCCCTTGGGGGCGGCGGGCAGGACGAAGAGGCCTTCGGGGGTCCGGCCGAGGTGGGCGGCGGTCTCCTCCCAGGTGCTGGGATGCGCGGCGGCGAGGTCTCGGAGCGAACTGGGCGCGTTGACACCGATGCGCAGCGCCAGGGAACCGAGACCCGGGTCGGCGTCGATCGCGAGGACGCGGTCCGGGCGGTACTGCCGGAGGATCCCCGCGATGAGCGCCGTGATCGTCGACTTGCCGGCGCCGCCGCGGATGCTCGTCACCGCGATCCGGCGGCTCGACGGGACCGGAACGCCGATCTGCGCCGTGAGCTGCGCCAGCTCGCGGACCTGCCCGGCGGCGGACGCGCCCATCGCGCGGCGGACCCCGCGTCCCAGCCGCCGCGCCATCGGGTCGCCGTGGGGGTTGCGCCGGACGAGGTCCTGAGGAGCCGGGACGTCACCGGGCGGCGTGCCGAACCGGTCGGGCACGCCGCTGGGGCGGGATGGCCTGACCGGCGACGATTCGGGAACGCTGTGCGGCGCCAGATCGGGGATCGGCCCGAGCGGCAGGGGACCGGGCGCGTGGCGGGAGTTCCCGTCGGGTGGTGCTGTTTCGGGTGCTTGAGTGGACGGCCCGGGTGGCAGTTGGCCGGGCGTGTGGGTCGATGGCCTGAGCGGTGCTGCGTCGCCTACGTCCGGGGTCGTGCCGAACGGCTCCGGTCCGGGTGTGTGAGCAGGTAGCCCGGGCGGTGGGGTGCTGGGTGCGTCCGGGGCCTTGCCGAAGGGCTGAGGTTCGGGCGCGGCTTGGGGCTGCCCGAAGGGCGCTGCGCTGGGCGTGGGCAGGGATGGCTCGAGGCGTGGGGCCGCGGGAGGTGCGGTAGTTGACGGTCCGGACGGTGATGCGGCAGGCCCGTGCGGGCGCGGGTCGGGCTGTGGTGCGGCAGGCGGCTGCTCGGATGGAGGGGGGATCGTCCAGCCCGGCGTCGCCGGAGGGGCGTCTATGGAGTCGGTCGTCCAGGTGGAGGGGTGATGGTCTGCGGGCGGTGTCGTCTTGCTTGGGGGTGCGGGCCGCTCGGCGTTCGCGGGGGCGGATGGCTGGGGCGATGGGTTGAGCGTGTTGGGAGACTGCTCAACTCGGGGTTCGGCGGGTGTTGGGAGAGGGGAGGACGCCGGTGCTGGTTCCGGCGGCGGGGTGATCACCCAACCTGTTGTTGCAGGTGGCGTGGGATGGTCGACGTCTGCGGCGGTGTGGGCCGCCGGTCTGTTGCCGGCGGGTGCGGTGACCGTCGGCGGTGTGGACGGTGGTGTCGTGGAGGCGTTGTTTGCCCTGGCTTCTGCGGTGGTGGGCTGGTGCGCGGGTGTGGGTGCCTCGGAGGTTGCGGGCGGCGCCGAGTCGGTGAGGGCGGTCGACGGTTCCGCCTCTGGAGAGCCGTCCGCTGCTTCGGAGGGGTCCGTCCCGTCAGCGCTCCTGGAAGAGGGGGCATCCGTTGACGGAGCGGAGGCGGAGGGCGCTGGGCGCGGGACGGAGGCGGAGGGCGCTGGGGGCGGGGCGGCGGCCGAGGCCGAGGGCTTGGACGGTCCGGTAGTGGGTGAGGCCGGTGGGGCGGATTCGGGCGTCCGGTCGGCGGTGGCTGTTGCCTGCGGGTCGGTCGAGGACGAGGCCGGTGGGGCTGGTGTTGTCGCTGGAGGGTCGGGCGGTGGGGCGGAGGGGAGCGTGGCTGCGCGGGAGGTCGCGAGGGCGTGGGGCAGGCGGGGGACGGGGGAGCGGGCGAAGGGGGCGGTGGGGGTGCGGGTGCCGATGGGCGGCGTGGAATGGCGGTCCCCTGACGCGCCGGTGACCGAGGGCGAGGAAGAAGAGGAAGAAGACGCGTCCCGTTCCGGGTCGGCGGCCATCAGGGCAGGGGGAGGTGTTGGGCGTGGGTTTGGGGGGACCAGGCCGGTTTCCAGTGCGCCGAGGTCGCGCAGCACCGTGTGCTGCCAGTCTCGATCGGACACCGAGCCCCTTCCAGCTCCGCATTGATTGGGCGAGACGAGTCTAGACAGGCACAGGCGGGAGATTCCGACCAATTGTGTGTTGCGGCGTCAGACCACGTGTGGACGGGTCACAGGTACAGGCCCGTGGCGCTCTCCGGGGACGTGGGGGCGGCGGTGCGGAGGTCGTCGGCGCGCAGGGTGATGATCTCGGTGTCGGACGGGGAGCCGGACGCGGTGAGGCGTTCGGACTGGGCGGCGACGGCGGCGTCCAGCAGGTTGCGCATGAGGCGGCCGTTGCCGAAGGACGGGCCGCGCGGGGTGTCGCGGAGGACGGCGCGGAGCCGTCCGCGCACGTCCGGGGCGAGGGTGAGGCCTTCGGCGGCGGCGAGGTGCTCGAAGATGGCGGTGAGCTCGTCGTCGGTGTAGTCGGGGAAGGCGATGCGCTTGGGGAAGCGGGACGCCAGGCCGGAGTTCGCGGTGAGGAAGGCGTTCATCTCGCGTTCGTAGCCGGCGGCGATGACGACGAGGTCGCCGCGGTACTCCTCCATGAGCTGGACGAGGGTGGCGACGGCCTCCTGGCCGTAGGCGTCGCCGGCGAGGGAGTAGGCCTCGTCGACGAACAGGACGCCGCCGAGGGCCTGCTCGACGGCGGCGCGGACGCGGGGGGCGGTCTGGCCGAGGTAGGGGCCGATGAGGTCGGCGCGGGACACCTCGACGAGGTGGCCGGACGACAGCAGCCCGAGGTGCCCGTAGACGGACGCGACGAGCCGGGCGACGGTGGTCTTGGCGGTGCCGGGGTTGCCGGTGAAGATCATGTGCCGGGTGGGGACGGTGACCTGCTTGCCGGCGGCGCGGCGCAGTTCGGCGCCGCGGGCCTCGGCGGCGAGGCGGTGCACCTCGTCCTTGACGGAACGCAGCCCGACGAGGGCGTCGAGTTCGGCGAGCGGGTCGGTGGCGGGGAGGACGCGTCCGGCGCCGCTGAGGCTGTCGGGGATGTCCTCGGGCAGCAGCGCGGCGAGGTCGTCGGGGCCGGGGCGGCGGAGCGCGGTGACGCGGCGGGCCTGCAGGGCGGTGGCGCGCTCGCACAGGTTGCGCATGACGCGGGCGTTGCCGAAGGAGCGGCCGCGCGGGGCGCGGCGGAGCAGCTCGGTGATCTTGTCGAGGGCGGCGGGGTCGGGGGACAGGCCCGCGGCGGCGGCCTGGCCGGTGAAGATCTCGACGAGCTCGGCGTCGGTGAAGTCGGGGAACCGGACGGTGGTGGGGAAGCGGGACGCGAGGCCGGGGTCGGAGGCGACGAAGCGCTGCATCTCGCGCTCGTAGCCGGCGACGATGACGACGAGGTCGTCGCGGTGGTCCTCCATCACCTTGATGAGCTCGGCGATGGCCTCCTGGCCGTAGTCGTCGGACATGCTGGTCTCGGTGAGGGCGTAGGCCTCGTCGATGAACAGGACGCCGCCGACGGCGCTCTGCGCGACGCCGCGGGTCTTGACGGCGGTCTCGCCGACGTAGCGTCCGACGAGGGTGGAGCGGGACGCCTCGACGAGGTGGCCGGACGTCAGCAGCCCGAGGTCCTTGAAGATGCGGGCGAGGAGGCGGGCGACGACGGTCTTGCCGGTGCCGGGGTCGCCGGTGAAGACCATGTGCCGGGCGGGCGCGGCGGGCGAGGAGAGGCCGGCCTCGCGGCGCAGCTTGGCGGCCTTGGCGCCGGCGACGAGCAGTTCGATCTCCGCCTTGACGGTGCGCAGGCCGGTGAGGGCGGCGAGTTCGGCCATGGGGTCGGACGGGGTGCCGGCGGTGTCGAAGGTGGCGGGGACGTCGGCGCGCTTGACGACGAGTTCCTCGCCGGGCGGGGTGTTCGCGCGGACGTTCTCGACGACGATGTCGGCGAGGCGCTGGGCGAGGCGGGCGTTGCGGAGGTTGCGGATCGGCGGCGTCCGGACGAGGAGCTGCCCGGCGGCGGTGAGGGCGCGCTTGTGGGCGCGCGCGCCGCGCTGCTGGAGGGCGCGGTTGAACAGCTCGGCGTATCCGTCGGCGTCGAACGGGTGGGTGCGGACGACCTGGAACCGCAGCGACAGGCCGGGGTTGACCTCGCGGATGCGCTCGTCGCCGCCGGGTTCGCAGAGGGCGACGACGTGGAGGTCGTCGTGGACGTCGAGGGCGCGGTGGAGTTCCTCGACGATGGCCTCGCCGCTGCGGCCGTCGCGGGACATGTCGTCGAGGCCGTCGATGACCATGAGGCGGGTGCCGGCGGCGTCGCGGGCCTCGGTGTAGAGCTGGGTGGTGGCGGAGGAGACCTCCTTGCCGGCGAAGAAGTCGTCGGCGAGCCACAGCGGCGGGTCGACGATCCGGTGCTCGCGGAGCAGCCGGGCGATCTCCTGGGCGGCGTCGCGCTTGCCGGTGCCGTCGGGGCCGACGAGCATCAGCCGGACGGGCCCGCCGGTCTCGGCGATGGTCTCGAGGGCGGCGACGACGTCGGGCTGCCCGACGAGGCCGGAGCCGACCTCGGCGCGGCGGGTGCGGCGGTTCCGGGACGGGGCGGTGCCGACGCCGGCGGCGAGCGGGTTCACCATGCGGCGGCGGGGGGTGAACAGGCGGCGGACGTCGGCGCCGAACTCGCCGACGGGGATCCATTCGGGGTCGGGGATGCGGGGTTCGTTGGGCAGGCCCTGGACGCAGCCGGTGAAGCGCATCGCCATGTCGAGCCAGCCGCGGCAGGCGTCGATGGCGCCGGCGCCGAGCGCGCGTCCGAGCCATCCCCATTCGTTGAGGTACCAGGGGTTCGGTTCGAAGGTGTCGCGGTCGCGGGCGAAGCGTTCGAGGAGCTCGCCGTACCGGTCCTCGGTGAGGACGACGGACAGTTCGGCGGGGACCTGCTTGAGGCCGCCCTGGAGGAGGAGGTGGACGAGGAGTTCGTCGGCGGTCTCGTCGTGCGGGGCGACCTCGCGGAGGTGCTCGTGGACGGGCAGCAGCCCGGAGCAGACCCATTCGAGGTAGCCGATGGGGCCGGCGAGTTCGGGCAGGACGGTGACGATGTCGTCGCTCGCGTGGGCGAGCCACAGGGCGCGCTGCTCGGGGAGCGGCGTCTGGATCCGGAGCGCGGGCGGCGGGTCGTCGTACAGCTTGATGAGGGCCTGGCGGCGCTGCTCGATCGGTTCGAGTCCCTCGAAGACGTCGAGGGACTCGCGGGCGAGCGCGAGGGCGAGGTCCTGGTCGCCGCAGTCCTCGAGCCATTCGAGGGGCTGGAAGGAGCCGCGGCTGACGCCCCACCCGCCGGCGTCGCGCAGCGGGTCGCGGGGCTCGTTGTGGTACCGGTTGAAGAACTGGTACTGCAGGCGGGAGTGGGTGCCGGCGTTGACGGCCCCGGCGCCGAGCAGGAAGTCGAGGGTGAGGAGCAGTTCCGCGACGACGAGCGGGGCGGGCGCGGTGAGCAGGGAGTGCTCGTCGGTGGTGGCGTCCTTGCAGCGCGGGTCGGCGGCGAGCTTGTCGATGCGGGCGCGGATCTCGTCGTACAGGCCGTCCGGGACGCGCCAGGGCCCGTAGGAGTACACGTCGAGGACGGGCTCGTCGGAGACGAGAAGTTCGAGATGTTCCGGCAGCCGCACCCTGTTCCCCCTACAAGCACACGAAACCCGACCGAAAGCCTAGAGCGTCCGGCAGGTCCGCGTGGCGGGCCGGACGAAGGCGGTCGCCTACCGCGTGCCCGGCCGGGCGAAGGCGGTCGCCTACCGCGTGCCCGGCCGGGCGAAGGCGGTCGCCTACCGCGTGCCCGGCCGGGCGAAGGCGGTCGCCTACCGCGTGCCCGGCCGGAGGAAGGCGGTCATCGGGTGGGGGACACGGCGGTGAGCCGGTGCGCGACCTCGGAGGCGGCGAGGCCCGCCACGATGGCGGCGGCGGCGACCCAGGCGAGGGACGTGGCGTCCGCGGCCCGCAGCCACAGCGCGCCCGCGCCGCCCGCGATCGACACGGCGAGGTAGACGGCGGAGGCGTTGAGGGAGACGAGGAGGGCGGACGCGTCCGGGGCGACCGCGATGAGCCGGTGCTGCATCGGGACCATGACGCCCCATGCGGTGAACCCGTAGACGGCGACGGCGGCCGCGGCGCCCGCCATGGTCGTCCCGGTGACGGGCAGCAGCGCGAGGTCGGCGGCCAGTACGACGGCGACGCCCGTGATGACGCGGCGCGGTCCGAAGCGGTCGGCCCACGCGCCGGTGATGAGGTTGCCGGCGGTGCCCGCGCAGCCGGAGGCGAACAGCAGCACCGCGAGGGAGCGTCCGCCGCCGCCGGTGGCCGGCTCGAAGACGACGCTGATGTAGTTCTGCAGCAGGTAGATGCCGGTGAACAGGATCGCGGTGGTGATGAGGAGGGCGTTGACGCGGCGGTCGGCGAGGGGCGCGAGGCGGGCGCGCAGGCCGACGGCGGGCGGCGCGGGGACGTGCGGGAGCAGCGCGGCGACCCCGAGGGCGGCGACGGCGGCGAGCGCGGCGGCGAACCACATCGTCCCGCGCCAGGACATCACGGTGCCGAGCAGCGTCCCGATGGGGACGCCGAGGGCCGTGGAGGTGACGAGCCCGACGGTGACGTAGGAGAGCGCGCGGGCGCGGTGCGCGGGGCCGGCGAGTGCGGCGGCGGTGGCGCCGGCGATGGGGGTGAACATCGCGGCGCCGCCGGCGGCGAGGACGCGGCTGGCCAGTACCCATCCGTAGCCGGGCGCGAGGGCGGTGGCGGTGTTGCCGAGGGCGAGGACCGCGAGCGCGGTGAGCAGCACGCGGCGGCGCGGCCAGGTGCCGGTGAGGGCGGCCATGACCGGGGACAGGACGGCGTAGGCGATCGAGAAGACGGTGACGAGCTGTCCGGCGGCGGCGACGCCGACGTGCAGGTCGCGGCCGATCTCGGGCAGCACGCCCGCGACGACGAACGCGTCGGTGCCGACGGCGAAGGTGCCGGCGGCGAGGACGAGGGTGCGGGCGGGGACCCCGGCGGGCGGGCTCTCCGGCGGCGCGGTGACGGCCATGCGGTCTCCTTCGGCTGGCGCGGCGACAGAACGGTACCGATCGGTTCCGTTTTCGAGACGGTACCGGTCGGTTCCGTTTTCCGTCAAAGCCGGATACGCTGGCGGCATGCCGACCCGTGCGCGCGACCGCCTCGTCCAGGCCGCCGAGGAGCTCTTCTACGCCGAGGGCGTCCGCGCGGTCGGTGTGGAACGGCTGCTCGCCGCCTCCGGTGTCGGCCGCGCGTCCTTCTACCGGCACTTCCAGAGCAAGGAGGACCTGGTCGCGACCGTCCTCGGCGAGCGCGACCGCACGTGGCGCAGGGGCCTGGAGGAGGCCGTCGCCGAGCGCGGCGGGCACCCCCTCGACGTCTTCGACGTGATGGCCGGACGGTTCGAGAGCGCGGACTTCCACGGCTGCTCGTTCCTCAACGCTATGGCCGAGACGGCCGGGAGCGACGCCGGGGTGCGGCGGCTCGCGGACGCGCACAAGACGGCGGTGGCCGCGTTCTTCGAGCGCCTGCTCGCCGAGGCGGGGCACCGCGCGAACGCCGCCGAGCTGGCGCGGCAGTTCGTCCTGCTGCTGGACGGCGCGCTGGTGACCGCGCTGCGCGAGCGGTCGGCCGCGCCCGCGCTCCGGGCCAGGGCGATCGCCGGGACCCTGCTCGCCGCGGACGGAACGAAAGGGCATTTTTCCCGGTAACCGCGATCTATCACTTTGTTCACAAGAGGACGGGGTATCCCCGGGTAAAGCCCGGCCGGTCAACTGGGTAGGTATCCGAAGATTCGGTTCGCCCGCCGGACCGGCCCATGCTCCTCCGACGCTCAGCGCCGAGCCCGGGAGGCCGTCGGGTGCGGGCGGACGCGCCCGAGCCGTCTCCTGGGAGAACACGTGATCACAAAGCTGCTCGTCGCGAACCGCGGCGAGATCGCCGTACGCGCGTTCCGCGCCGCGTACGAACTCGGCATCGCCAGCGTCGCCGTCTACGCCCACGAGGACCGGCTGTCGCTGCACCGCCAGAAGGCCGACGAGGCGTACGAGATCGGCGAGCACGGCCACCCCGTCCGCGCCTACCTGGACGTCGACGGCATCGTGGAGACGGCGCTGCGGGTCGGCGCCGACGCGGTCTACCCCGGCTACGGGTTCCTGTCGGAGAGCCCGGAGCTGGCGGAGGCGTGTGAGCGCAACGGCATCACGTTCGTCGGCCCGCCGTCGCGGGTGCTGAGCCTGGCCGGCAACAAGATCGAGGCGGTCGCGGCGGCGCGCCGGGCGGGCCTGCCGGTGCTGCGGTCGGCGACGCCGGAGCCCGGACGGGAGCTGGAGGCGGCCGACGAGGTCGGGTTCCCGCTGTTCGTGAAGGCCGCGGCGGGCGGCGGCGGGCGCGGGCTGCGCCGCGTCGACCACCGCGAGGAGCTGGAGGCCGCCGTGGACACGGCGCGCCGCGAGGCGGAGAGCGCGTTCGGCGACCCGACGGTCTTCCTGGAGCAGGCGGTGGACCGGCCCCGCCACATCGAGGTGCAGGTCCTCGCGGACGGCGCGGGCCACACCGTCCACCTGCGCGAACGCGACTGCTCGGTGCAGCGGCGCCACCAGAAGGTCGTGGAGATCGCGCCGGCGCCGCACCTGGACCCGGCGGTCGCCGAGCGGTTGTGCGAGGACGCGGTGAAGTTCGCCCGCGAGATCGGCTACGTCAACGCCGGGACGGTCGAGTTCCTCGTCAACGACCGCGGCGAGCACGTCTTCATCGAGATGAACCCGCGCATCCAGGTCGAGCACACCGTGACCGAGGAGGTCACGGGCGTCGACCTGGTGCAGAGCCAGCTGCGGATCGCGGGCGGCGAGACCCTCTACGACCTCGGCATCTCCCAGCAGGACGTGACGGTCGGCGGGTTCGCGGTGCAGTGCCGGATCACGACCGAGGACCCGGCGAACGGGTTCCGCCCCGA
Source organism: Actinomadura montaniterrae (assembly GCF_008923365.1). Lineage (GTDB taxonomy): Bacteria > Actinomycetota > Actinomycetes > Streptosporangiales > Streptosporangiaceae > Spirillospora > Spirillospora montaniterrae. The sequence continues at coordinate 24,823 of NZ_WBMR01000033.1, read as the reverse complement.
CACCGGGAAGATCTCGGCGTACCGGTCGCCGGGCGGCGCCGGGGTCCGCCTCGACACGGGGACGGCGCACGGCGGCGCGATCGTGTCCCCGCACTTCGACTCGCTGCTGGTGAAGCTGACGTGCCGCGGGCGGACGTTCGAGGAGGCCGTGCGGCGCGCGCGCAGGGCGGTCGCCGAGTTCCGTATCCGGGGCGTCTCGACGAACATCCCGTTCCTGCAGGCGCTGCTGGACGAGCCGGACTTCCGCAGGGGCGGCGTCACCACGTCCTACATCGCCGACCATCCGGAGCTGCTGACGGCCCGGTCGAGCGGTGACCGTGCGACGCGGCTCGTTCGCTACCTCGCGGACGTCACCGTCAACAAGCCGCACGGCGACGCGCCCACGAACCTGGACCCGGCGACCAAGCTCCCGCCGCTCCAGCACGACGGGCCGTTCCCGCAGGGCTCGCGTGACCGCCTTCTGGCTCTCGGCGCGCGCGCGTTCGCCGAGCGGCTGCGCGCACAGAATGCGCTGGCCGTCACCGACACCACGTTCCGGGACGCGCACCAGTCGCTGCTGGCGACCCGCGTACGCACGCACGACCTCGTCGCCGCAGCGCCCTACCTCGGGCGCATGACCCCGCAGCTCCTCTCTATAGAGGCGTGGGGCGGCGCCACGTACGACGTCGCGCTCCGCTTCCTGGGCGAGTCCCCTTGGGACAGGCTCGCGGCCATCAGGGAAGCGGCACCGAACCTGTGCATCCAGATGCTTCTGCGCGGCCGCAACACCGTCGGCTACACGCCGTACCCCGACTCGGTGGCGCGCGCGTTCGTCAAGGAGGCCGCCAGTACAGGCGTCGACATCTTCCGCGTGTTCGACGCGCTGAACGACGTCGAGCGCATGCGTCCCGCGATCGACGCGGCGCTCCAGACACACGCGCTGGTGGAGGGCACCCTCTGCTACACCGGCGACCTGTCGTCCCCGAACGAACGGCTCTACACGCTCGACTACTACCTGCGTCTCGCCGAGGAGCTGGTGGAGGCGGGCGTCCACATCCTGTGCATCAAGGACATGGCCGGTCTGCTCCGCGCTCCCGCCGCGCGCGCACTGGTGAGCGCTCTGCGCGAGCGTTTCGACCTGCCCGTCCACCTCCACACCCACGACACGGCGGGCGGCCAGCTCGGCACCTACATCGCGGCCATCGAAGCCGGCGTCGACGCCGTGGACGGCGCCGCGGCACCGCTCTCCGGCACGACCAGCCAGCCGCCGCTGCAGGCGATCGTCGCGGCGACCGACTTCACGGGACGCGCCACCGGGATCGACCTCGACGCGCTCACCGTGATGGAGCCCTACTGGGAGGCGGTGCGCAAGCTGTACGCGCCGTTCGAGATGGGCCTGCCGTCGCCGACCGGGCGCGTCTACCAGCACGAGATCCCCGGCGGGCAGCTGTCGAACCTGCGGCAGCAGGCCGTCGCGCTCGGCCTCGGCGACCGGTTCGAGGAGATCGAGCGCTGCTACGCCGCCGCCGACCGGATCCTCGGCCGGCTCGTCAAGGTCACCCCGTCGAGCAAGGTCGTCGGCGACCTCGCCCTGCACCTCGTCGCCGCCGGCGCCGACCCCGACGACTTCGCCGAGAACCCCGACCGCTACGACATCCCCGACAGCGTCATCGGGTTCCTCAACGGCGAGCTCGGCGACCCGCCCGGCGGCTGGCCCGAGCCGTTCCGCACCAAGGCGCTCGCCGGACGCCAGTACACCCCGGCCCGGGCCGCACTGGACGGCGCCGAGGAGAAGGCGCTCGCCGGAGCAGAGGTACGCGACACCCTCGACCGGCTGCTGTTCCCCGGTCCCGCGAAGGAGTACCGCGAAGCGCGCGCGGCGTACGGCGACCTGTCGGTCCTGCCGACCGGCGCGTTCCTCTACGGCATGCGCACCGGCCAGGAGGTCGCGTTCGACCTCGAACCGGGTGTGCGCGTGCTGGCCGGGCTCGAAGCGGTCGGCGACATCGACGAGGCGGGCGTCCGGCAGGTCATCTGCACGGTGAACGGCCAGCTCCGCACGCTGTCCGTGCGCGACAAGTCGGTCGCGTCGGACGCGCCGCCGGTGGAGCGCGCCGACCCGGCCGAACCCGGCCACGTCGGCGCGCCGTTCGACGGCTCGGTCACGCTGCGCGTCGCGAAGGGCGACCAGGTGGCGGCGGGCGACACGGTCGCGACGATCGAGGCGATGAAGATGGAGGCCGCGATCACCGCCCCGGTGGCCGGCACCGTCACCCGGCTCGCCGTCCCGGCCGCCACCCCCGTCCAGGCCGGCGACCTCCTGCTCGTCATCGCCTGACGGCGCCGCCCTCACCGCCTGACGGCGTAGTCCTTCAGGGACGGTTCCAGCAGGTCGAAGGCCTTCTTGGCGGAGTCGGTGAGGGCCGCGGCGATCGCGTCGTGGTCCTCACCGGCGATGGTGCGGCGCAGCGTCTCCTCGAACAGGACGCGGTGGACGCCGATGAGCTGCGCCGACGCGACCCGGACGAGCACGTCGTCCGGGCTCGTGCCGGCCTCCTCGGCGAGGACGGCGGCGAGCGCGTGCTCGCGCTCCTCGTGGAACTCGCGCAGCCGCGCGACCAGCGCCGGGCTCCCGGTGATCATCCGCGCGAAGTCGGCGCCGGAGAAGCCGATGACCGCGTCGTGCCGGTCGACGGCGTCGAGGAACGCGCGGCGCAGCGCGGCGAGCGCGGACTCGCCCGGCGCGCGCCCGGCGACCGTCCGGGCGGGCTGCGCGACGAACTCCTCGTGCAGGTCGAGGGCCAGGTCCTCCTTGCGCGGGAAGTAGTTGGTGACCGTCATCTTCGCGACCTGCGCGGCGGCGGCGACGTCGGCGATGGTCACCCGGTCGAACCCGTGCCGCAGGAACAGGCGCGTCGCCTGGTGCGAGATCGCCTGCCGCGTCTGCTGTTTCTTCATCTCCCGCAAACCCATGCCGTCCATCCTGCCATAGGTCGACCTAAATTTATAGTTGACACACCTATGGAGTCGACCTAAGTTTATGCCGCCGGGCTGCCGGGTACCTAGATCGGGTGACCCGTTCCCTCCCGGCCGGACGAGCAAAGGACACCGCCCTGAACGCCAGCACCCCCCGTGTCGCGTCCCCCGAGCCCGCTCGCGCCGCGTCGACCCGCGGCGCGGCCGCTCGGGGCGCCTCCGCTCGCGGCGCGACCGCGAGCCGCGACCTCGTCGACCCGATGAAGGACTACCTCTCCCGCATCGGCCGGACCCCGCTGCTCACCGCCGAGCAGGAGGTCGAGCTGGCCAAGCGCATCGAGGCCGGGCTGTTCGCGCGCGAACGCCTGGAGACCCTCGGTGACGCCCTGTCCCCGCAGGACCGCGACGACCTCGCCTGGATCGCCGCCGACGGGCGCCGCGCCAAGGAGCACATGGTCGAGGCCAACCTGCGGCTGGTCGTGTCGCTGGCCAAGCGGTACATGGGCCACGGCCTGCCGCTCAACGACCTCGTCCAGGAGGGCAACCTCGGGCTCATCCGCGCCGTGGAGAAGTTCGAGTACCGGCGCGGCCTGAAGTTCTCCACCTACGCCGTCTGGTGGATCAAGCAGGCGATCAGCCGCGCGCTCGCCGACCAGTCCCGGACGATCCGCATCCCGGTGCACGTCGTCGAGGTGCTCAACCGGATGACCCGGATCCGCCGCCGGATGATGCAGGACCTCGGCCGCGAGCCCACCGCGCAGGAGCTGGCCGTCGAGCTGGACGTCACGCCGGAGAAGGTCGAGTGGCTGCGCCGCCAGGCCCGCGAGCCGCTGTCCCTGCAGACCCCGCTCGGCGAGGACGGCGACGGCGAGCTCGGCGACGTCATCGAGGACCCCGAGGGCGGGGACCCGGCCGACGTCGTCGCGTCGTCGATGCTGCGCGGCAAGCTCGACGCCGTGCTGGAGACGCTGACCGAGCGCGAGGCCGGCGTCATCTCGATGCGGTTCGGTCTCGCCGGTGGCGAGCCGAAGACGCTCGAGGAGGTCGGCAAGGTCTACGGCGTGACCCGCGAGCGCATCCGGCAGATCGAGTCCAAGGGGATGCACAAGCTGCGCCACCCCTCCCGCCGGGAGACCCTCGCCGACCTGCTCAGCTGACGCTCAGCGCTCGCCCACCTGGCCGGGCTTGGCGTCGGCCCCGAGCCGTTCGACGAGCCCGTCCAGGAGGCGGCGCAGCAGCTCGGTGAGCCGCTCGTGCTCGTCCTCGTCCAGGTGGTCGAGGAGCGAGTCCTCGTAGGTGAGCAGCCTGTTCACGCTGTCCTCGATCAGCCGGTGGCCGGCGTCGCTCAGCCGTACCGACGACGTCCGGCCGCGCGGCCCGCGCTCGGTCTCCACCAGCCCCGCCCGTTCCGCCCGCGCCACCCGCTGCGTGATCGCGCCCGCCGTGAGCAGCGACGCCTCGCGCAGCTCGCCGGGCGTCATCGCGTACGGCGCGCCGTGCCGGCGCAGCGTCGACAGCAGGTCGAGGGTGGCCGTGTCGATGCCGAGCCGGGCCAGCGTGCGGCGCCGCTCGTCGCCGAGCAGCTTCGCCGCGCGCCACACCCGGGTGATGATCCCGATGGACGCGACCGGCGTGCCCGGACGCTCGCGCGCCCACGCCTCCGCGATGGCGTCGACCGGGTCCCCGTGTTTGCGCTCGTCCTCCACGGCGCCTAGTTTAGGACGAAGTTTAGACCTAAACAAAGGAGGTCCCCATGACCCGCAGCGCAGTGGTGACCGGCGGCGGCACCGGCATCGGCCGGGCCGTCGCGGCGGCCCTCGCGGCGGACGGCCTGGACGTCGTCATCACCGGCCGGCGCGAGAAGGTGCTCGCCGAGGCCGCCGCCGATCTCGGCCCCCGCGTGCGGCCCGTGGTCTTCGACGTGACCGACCCCGGCCGGATCGAAGCCGCCCTCGCCGAGCTGCCCGAGACCGTGGACGTCCTCGTCAACAACGCCGGCGGCAACACCGACACCGGACGGCCCGCGCCGTCCGGGCTCGCTGGCGTCCGCGAGGCTTGGCTCGCAAACCTCGAGACCAACCTGGTCAGCGCCGTCCTCGTCACGACCGCCCTGGAACCGCGGCTCGCCCGCGACGGCCGCGTGATCAGCATGGGCTCGATCGCCGGCGGCCGCGGCGGCGGCTCGTACGGCGCGGCGAAGGCGGGCATGCGCGTCTGGAACGCCGAGCTGGCCGTGCGGCTGGGCGAGCGCGGCATCACCGCCAACGTGATCGCGCCCGGCCTCATCGAGGACACCGAGTTCTTCGGCGACCAGCTGACCGACGAGCGGCGCGCCATGCTGGTCGGGCAGACCGCCACCAAGCGCGCCGGAACCCCCGCGGACGTCGCCGCGCTCGCCGCGTTCCTCGCCTCGCCCGGCGCCGGCCACATCACCGGCCAGGTGCTCCACCTCAACGGCGGCGCCTACATCGGCGCCTGACCGGACTCCCGCCCCGCCTAGGACGCGCCGGGGTCGAGGAGGAGATCGGACGGGTCGGTATTGGCGCCGCAGAGCACGACGACGACCCGTTCACCGGCAGCGGGGCGGTACGCGCCGGTACGGAGGGCCGCGACCGCGGCGGCCGTGCCGTGCTCGACGACCTGCCGGTACTCCTCCCACACGAACCGGCGCGCCTCGATGATCGCGTCGTCGGACACCAGCACCGGCGCCACGCCGGTGCGGGCGGCGACGGCGTACGCGATGTCGCCGAGGCGGGTGGCGCCGAGCGAGTCGGCGGCGACGCCGGAGACCGGGACGTCCACCGGGCGGCCGGCGTGCAGGGCGCGTTCGAGGGTCGGGATGGTCTCCGGTTCGACGCCGACGACGCGGGCGCGGCCTTCGAGGGCGGCGGCGACGCCCGCCATCAGGCCCCCGCCGCCGACGGCGAGGAGCACCGTGTCGACCTCGCCGCCGGTCCGGTCGAGGATCTCCAGGCCGAGGGTGCCCTGGCCGGCGCAGACCTCCGGCTGGTCGTAGGCGTGGCAGAACAGGGCGCCGGTGTCGGCGGCGCGCTTGGTCGCGGCGTCCTGCGCCTCGGCGTAGCGCGTGCCGACCTGGACGACGGTGGCGCCGAGCGCGCGCAGCCGCGCGACCTTCACCGCCGGGGCCGTCTCGGGGACGAACACCTCGGCGGGCACGCCGACTTCGGCGGCGGCGTAGGCGAACGCGAGCCCCGCGTTGCCGCCGGACGCGGCGACGACGCCGGTCGCGGGGAGCCGCCCGCCGGCCTTCGCGGCGAGGATGTGGTTGAACGCGCCGCGCGCCTTGAACGACCCGGTGTGCTGGGCCTGCTCCAGCTTCAGCCACAGCCGTCCGGCGGGGGCGAGCGGGCCGGGGTCCACCGCGAGCAGCGGCGTCTCGCGGATGCGGCCGGCGACGCGTCCCGCGGCGGCCTCGACGTCCGGAAGCGCGATCACGGGGGGCTCCTTTCCGCGGACGCGGCGCCCGCTTCCACTATCAGTACCATCCCGGCCGGTCGCTCCTGGCGCGTGGCGCGTTCCGTGGGATGCCCGGCGCCTCCGCCCGGCCGGGACCGGTCGCTAGCCGCGCTAACTAGCCGGGCGTCAAGTAAGTTGCCGCGATACGGTGGAGGCGGGCAGGCCGGCCGGAGGAGAGGCACACCGTGAGCAAGCCGCAGACGCGTCGCAAGGACACCAGGGAACGCATCCTGGACGTCGCGCTGGAGCTGTTCCTCGAACGCGGCTACGACCAGACCTCCCTGCGGGAGATCGCCGAGCGGCTCGACGTGACGAAGGCCGCGCTGTACTACCACTTCCGCACCAAGGAGGACATCCTCGACGCCCTGGTCGGCGGCATCGGCGAGCGCCTCGACGAGCTGATCGCCTGGGCCCGCACCCAGCCGACGACGCTGGAGACCAGGCGGGAGCTGCTGCGCCGCCTCAACGAGGCGCTGGAGGAGTGGGCCCCGGTCTTCCAGTTCCTCCAGGAGAACCAGGCGGCGCTGCGCGACCGGTCCGCGCCGAAGACCTTCCGCGACCGCATGCAGCAGCTCGGCACCCTGCTCACCGACCCGGACAGGCCCGTCCTGGACCGCGTCCGCTCCCTCAGCGCGCTGTTCACCGTCTACTTCGGCACCTTCGCGATCTCCTCCATGGACGGGACGCCCGAGGAGAAGCGCGCCGCGCTGCTGCAGGTCGCCTGGGAGCAGATCGACGCCGCCCACGCCGCCCACGCCGCCCACTCCGACCCGTGATCGCCCGCCCGTGACCGGTCCGTCAGCGGACGGTGCGGGCGCGGTCAGCGGGCGCGGCCAGTCTCCTGGGTGGACGGCGGGAAGCACCTCCCGCCCCTGAGAGGGAGTCACTCATGGAGAACACGAAGGTCCTCATCTCCGGCGCGAGCATCGGCGGCCCCGCCCTGGCGTACTGGCTGGAGCGCTACGGGTTCGAGGTGACGATCGTCGAGGTCACGCAGGGCCTGCGGGACGGCGGGCAGGCGATCGACGTGCGCGGCCCGGCGCTGGAGGTCGCCGAGCGGATGGGGATCCTCGACCTGGTCCGCGAGCGGCGCGTCCAGATGCGCGGGATGTCGATGGTGGACGCCGACGGCAATGAGCTGTACCGCAGCGAGGAGCGCACCATCACCGCCGGCGACCTCGACAGCCCGGACATCGAGATCCTCCGCGACGACCTGTCGCACATCATCGCGGACGCGGCCGGCAGTGGCGTCGAGTACCTGTTCGGCGACTCGATCGCCGAACTGGACGAGAACGACGACGGCGTCCGCGTGACCTTCCGCAGCGGCACCGTCCGGACGTTCGACCTGGTCGTCGGTGCGGACGGCGCGCACTCCAACACCCGGCGGCTCGTCTTCGGGCCGGAGGAGCGGTTCATCTCGCACCTCGGCACCTACCTCGGCGTGTGGACGGCGCCGAACTTCCTCGGCCTGGACCGCTGGCAGGTGTTCCACCAGATGCCGGGCAGCGCGTGGGGCGGCGGCGTGATGAGCGTCCGCGACAACGAGGAGGTCCGCGTCTACCTGGGCTTCGAGTCCGAGCAGCCGATCGCGTACGACTACCGCGACACCGCCGCGCAGAAGAAGATCCTCGCGGACGCGCTGGAGGGCGGCGGCTGGGAGCTGCCGCGGCTGCTGGAGACGATGTGGGACGCGCCCGACTTCCACTTCGACGCGATGGCGCAGATCCACATGGACTCCTGGTCGAAGGGCCGCGTCGTCCTGCTCGGCGACGCCGGGTACTGCGGGTCGCCGCTGTCAGGACAGGGCACCAGCATGGCGATGGTCGGCGCGTACGTCCTCGCCGGAGAGCTGAAGGCGGCGGGCGGCGACCACCGCGCGGCGTTCCCGGCCTACGAGCGGGAGCTGCGCGGGTACGTCGCGGCGAACCAGGAGCTGGCGCTGACGAACAAGGCGCGGGTGGACGCGCAGCGCGACGCCGAGATGGGCAAGGACACCGAGGTCGTCGACTTCCAGGACTTCGGCGAGATCGTCAACGCGTTCACCGTGAAGGACTACTGAGCGCCGTGCAGGGCGGCGGCCCGGCCGAGCAGGACGCGGCGTTCGGGCGCGTTGCGGGTGAGCTCCGCGGCGCGCTCGAACTCCGCGCGGGCCTCGGCGGTCCGGCCGAGCCGGGCGAGCAGGTCGCCGCGGACGCCGGGCAGCAGTGGGTAGCCGCGCAGCGCCGGCTCGCCCGCGATGGCGTCGACGAGCCGGAGGCCCGCCTCGGGGCCGTCCGCCATCCCGACGGCGACGGCCCGGTTCAGCTCGACGATCGGGGACGGCGCGACCTCCGCGAGGTGCCCGTACAGCGAGGCGATCTGCGCCCAGTCGGTGTCGGCGGCGGTGGCGGCCTGCGCGTGGGAGGCGGCGATCGCGGCCTGCAGGACGTACGGGCCGGGCGGCGCGCCGATCTCGCGGGCGCGCAGCAGCGCGGCGAAGCCGCGGTGGATGAGCAGCCGGTCCCAGAGCGCGCGGTCCTGCTCGTGCAGCGGGACGGGCTCGCCGGACGGCCCGGTGCGGGCGCGGATGCGGGACGCCTGGATCTCCATCAGCGCGACGAGCCCGTGCACCTCCGGCTCCCCGGGCGCGAGGTGGGCGAGGATGCGGCCGAGGCGCAGCGCCTCCTGGCACAGGTCCGTGCGGACCCAGTCGTCGCCGCCGCTCGCCGCGTAGCCCTCGTTGAAGATCAGGTAGACGACCTCGAGCACCGACGACAGCCGGGCGGCCCGGTCGGGGCCCTCCGGCACCTCGAACGGGACGCCGGCCTCCGACAGCGTCCGCTTGGCCCGGACGATCCGCTGCGCGACGGTCGGCTCGGAGGTCAGGAACGCGCGGGCGATCTCCTCGGTGGTGAGGCCGCCGAGCATGCGCAGCGTCATCGCGACCCTGGCCTGCGTGGACAGCACCGGGTGGCAGGCGGTGAAGACGAGCCGGAGGACGTCGTCCTCGATGTGCTCGTCGTCGGCGGCGAGGTCGAACTCGGGCGGCGCCTCCCGCGCCTCGGGCTCCAGCCCGTGCCCGAGCTCCTCGAGCTTGGTCTCCAGCCGCTGCTCGCGGCGGATCCGGTCGATGGCGCGGCGCTTGCCGACGGCCATGAGCCAGGCGCCCGGGTTGTCCGGGACGCCCGACCCGGGCCACTGTTCGAGCGCGGCGACGAGCGCGTCCTGCGCGAGCTCCTCCGCGAGGCCGACGTCGCGCACCAGCCGGGCCAGCCCGGCGATGATGCGGGCGGACTCCAGCCGCCACACCGCGTCGATGCTCGCGTGCACGCCCGACGGGCGTCCGCCGCCGGCGCGCGGGTCGGGGGCGCCGGAGGCGTCCGGGGCGGCGGATGGCGTCACGGTGCCGATGACAGCACCCGCGCCGCCCGCCGCGCAACCCGGACGCCGCCTCCCCGCAGGTCACCGCCCGTCCCGGCGGCCCGGCCCAGGCGCCGGACCCGGGAGCCGGGCCGGGCGCCCGGGGTCGGGCGGCCGGGGTCAGGAGCCCGGGGTCAGGCGCCGGGGACCTCGTCGCCGGGGCCGAAGACCTGCTGGATGACGCCCTCGCCGTCGCCGACGATCTGGAAGAAGCGCTTGGACAGCTCGATCGCCTCCTCCCGGCTGCGCACCTCGACCAGCGCGAAGCCGACCACGACCTCCTTGGCCTCGGCGAACGGGCCGTCGGTGAGGGTGACCTTGCCGCCGGACGCCTTGATGCGGGTGCCGCCGGGCTCGAGGCCGCCGGTCGCCAGCAGCACCCCGGCCGCGGACATCTCGGCGATGAACGCGCCCATCTCCGCCATCATCGCCTCGTCCGGCTCGCCCTGCTCCGCGCCGTCGTCGGTGGTCATCATCATGAAGCGCATCGGTGCCTCCGTGGTCCTGCCGGGCCGGGTCCTTCCCGGCCCTCACTGACGCGTCGAGCGGGGGCGGGCCGGATCGACATCCGCCGCGACTTTTTTCGGGATTTTCTTGCCGGCTCGTATCCTGCCAGGTCAGCGCCGGTCCGCCGGCGGCCGATGGGACGAATCGCCGGAGAAACGCACGAAACGGTCCGTCCGGGTGCATTGGGCAACGGGCTCGCGGGCGGGTAACTTCTTTGCGGAAGGCACGTCGACGTGCGCCGAGGAGGCGTCCCGTGGGAGACCCGAGAGTCGGACCGGGGGCGTCGCCCGAGGTGTCCGGTATCGATGTTTCCGTCCCGTCCGGCTCGGCCGGCCCGACCGTGCTCCGCATGGTCGTCGGCGCGCAGCTGCGCCGGCTCCGCGAGGCCGCCGAGATCTCCACCGAGGCCGCCGGCTACGAGATCCGCGGCTCGCACTCCAAGATCAGCCGGATGGAGCTGGGCCGCGTCGGGTTCAAGGAGCGCGACGTCGCCGACCTGCTCACCCTCTACGGGGTGGACGACCCCGTCCGCCGCGAGGCGCTGCTGGAGCTGGCCGAGCAGGCGAACCGGCCGGGCTGGTGGCAGCCGTACGCCGACGTCGTGCCCGGCTGGTTCGAGCCGTACCTCGGGCTGGAGCAGGGCGCCGTGCTGGTCCGGGTGTTCGAGGTCCAGAACGTCCCGGACCTGCTGCAGACCCCGCGCTACGCCCGCGCGCTCATCGCCGCCCGGTACCCGGACGCGAGCGCCGAGGAGGTCGACCGCCGCGTCGAGCTGCGGATGCGCCGCCGGCACGTCCTCGACCGGCCCGAGCCGCCGAAGCTGTGGGCGGTGCTGGACGAGGCCGCGCTGCGCCGCGTCGTCGGCGGCCCCGAGGTGATGCGCGAGCAGCTGCGGCACCTGGTCGAGATCTCGCGGCTGCCGAACGTCACCGTCCAGGTGCTGCCGTTCGCCGCCGGCGGGCACGCCGTCGAGAGCGGCCCGGTGACCCTGCTCCGGTTCGCCGAGCCGGAGCTCCCGGACGTCGTGTACCTGGAGCAGCTCACCGGCGCCCTGTACCCGGACCGCCCGTCCGACGTCATCCGGTACCGGGACGCGCTGAACCGGCTGGGCGTCCAGGCCGAGCCCCCCGCCCGCACCCCCGACCTCATCGCCGACGTCCTCTCCCGCGGCGCAGCGGGTCGGGGATAGTGGGGGAATGGGGAACTCGTTCGTCCGGGCCGGGTACGCGTGCACCGACCATTTTCTGGACGTGCCGCTCGACCACGACCACCCGGCCGGGGGTGCGATCCGGATCTACGCGCGCGAGGTCGTCGCGCCCGGGAGGCGTGACGCGGACCTGCCGTGGCTGCTCTACCTGCAGGGCGGGCCGGGCAACAAGTCGCCGCGGCCCGGCGCGATGCCCGCGGCGTGGCTCGCCCGCGCGCTCAAGGAATACCGGGTGCTGCTGCTCGACCAGCGCGGCACCGGACGCAGCACGCCGCTGAACCGGCAGACGCTCCCCGCCGATCCGAAGGCCGCCGCCGAACTCCTGCGGCACTTCCGCGCCGACTCGATCGTCCGCGACGCGGAACTGCTGCGCCGCCACCTGGCCGGGGACCGCCCGTGGAGCGTGCTCGGGCAGAGCTTCGGCGGTTTCTGCACGGTGACGTACCTGTCGATCGCGCCGGAGGGGCTGAGCGAGGCGTTCATCACCGGCGGGCTGCCGAGCCTGACGGCGACGCCCGACGACTGGTACCGCGCGGCGTACCGGCGGATCGCCGCGGCCAACGAGCGCTACTTCGCGCGCTACCCGGGGGACCAGGACGTCGCGCGCCGCATCGCCGCGCACCTGGACCGGGCCGACGAGCGCCTGCCGGGCGGGGAGCGGCTGACCGTCCGCCGGTTCCAGGGCCTGGGCATCGGGCTCGGCCATTCCGCGCAGTTCGACAACCTGCACTACCTGCTGGAGGAGGCGTTCATCGCCGAGGACCGGCTGTCCGACACGTTCCTGCACGGCGTGAACGCGCTCGTTTCGTTCGCGGCGCAGCCGCTCTACGCGCTCATCCACGAGTCGTCCCTCAGCAACGGGACGGCGTCGAACTGGTCGGCCGCGCGGGTCGTCGAGGAGTTCCCCGAGTTCGCGCCGCAGGCGGAGCCGTTCCGTTTCCTGGGCGAGACGATCTTCCCGTCGTTCTTCGAGGAGGATCCGGCGCTGGTCCCGCTGCGGGAGTGCGCCGACCTGGTCGCGGCGCACGAATGGCCGGCGTTGTACGACCCGGAGCGGCTGGCGTCCACGACCGTGCCGGTGGCGGCGGCGGTCTACTACGACGACATGTACGTGGACCGCGAGATGTCGATGGCGACGGCCGCCGCCATCCCGGGCATCCGGACGTGGGTGACGAGCGAGTACGCGCACAACGGCCTGTCCGCGGACGCGAACGTCCTGGACCGCCTCATCGCCCTCCGCCGCGGCGAGGCGTGACCCGCCGCGCACCGGACAGGCCCGCGCACCGGGTAGGGCGGTTGATCTGTCCAGATCATGGTGAAGTACCGGAAATGTTGCGATAAGTACAAGAAACCCGCTCAGCTCTTGTTGTCCAGGTCACGCCCATTGATCATGTGCGGCTATGGGGCAACGGGGGCTCGTCGTCAGGCGCATGGCCGCGGACCGCACGCTGGTGCTGGCCGCGTGCGCCACCGCGCTGTTCGCCACGACCGTCCTCGCGGCCCTCGTCGGCTACGCCGGCTCGGTGACCCGCGAGGGCCTCCAGCGCACGCTCGCCGACGCGACGTTCGCGACGGTCGGCACGACGCTCAGCACCAACGTCCCGGCCGGCGGGCTCGGCACCGCGCAGCGGCAGGTGGACGCCGCGCTCAAGCAGATCTACCGGGACGTCCCGTTATCGGTCTCCATGGGCGTCCGCAGCGACTCCTACACGCTGCCGGGGCAGGAGAAGAGCGAGCACCCGCAGCTCACCGCGTTCGCGACCTTCACCGGCATCGACCGGCACGCCCGCCTCGCCCAGGGCCGCTGGCCCTCGCCGGGCGCCGGGACCGGCAAGGACGCCGAGATGGAGGCCGCCCTCCCGGCCGCCGCCGCCCGCTCGATGCACGCCGCCGTCGGCGACGTCCTCACCCTGCACGGCCGCGTCGACAAGAGGTCGGTCGTGCGCGCCCGCGTCGTCGGGCTCTTCGAGGTGCCCCGCCCGGACGACTACTTCTGGCAGGGCGACCAGCTGGTCACCACCGGCGCCGAGCACGGCGACTACACCACCTACGGGCCGCTCGTGGTGCCGCAGGACGTGTTCGCCGCCCGCCTCACCGGCACCGGCGTGGACGTCCGGTGGACGGTCATGCCCGACCTGCGGCACATCGGCACCGGCGACATCGACCCGCTCGGCGGCCGCGCCGCGCGCAGCGGCGCCATCGTCCAGAAGGCCTCCGGCGGCGCCCAGTACACCGTCGTGACGAGCCTGCCGACGCTCGCCGCCCAGCTCGCCGACGCGGTCCGGGTCACCCGCTCCACCATGCTGATCCCGGTGCTCCAGCTGATCCTGCTGGCCGGATGCGCCTGGATGCTCGTCGCCCGGCTGCTCGCCGACCACCGGCGCGGGGAGGTCGCGCTGCTGCGCACCCGCGGCCTCGGCATGCGCCAGCTCGCCCGGCTCGGCGTCGCCGAGGGCGCGCTGATCGTGCTGCCCGCCGCGGTGTGCGGGCCGCTGCTCGCCGGGCCGCTGCTGCACCTCGCCGGATGGGCGCCCGCGATCCGCGCGTCCGGGCTGCGGCTGGACGCCGGGCCCCTCGCGCCGCTGTGGGGCGTCTCGGTCGCCACCGCGCTCGCCGGCGCCGTCGCGCTGACCGTCCCGACGCTGCGCGGCGCGAACCGCACCTTCGTCGAGGCGCAGGCCGGCATGGGCCGCGCCCGCCGCGGCGGGCTCGTCGGATCGGGCGCCGACCTCGCGCTGCTGCTCGTCGCCGCGCTCGCGATCTGGCAGCTCACCCGGTACGGCGTCGACGGGACCGGCGCGTCCGGCGGCGCGTCCGGTGTCGACCCGGTCATCGTGTCCGGGCCCGCGCTCGGGCTGCTCGCCGGCGCCGTCCTGCTGCTGCGCGTCGTGCCCGTCGCCTCCGGCGCCGCCGAACGGGTCGCCGCGCGCGGCCGCGGCCTGGCCCCCGCGCTCGGCGCCCGGCAGGTCGGCCGCCGCTCGCTGCGCTACGCCGGGCCCGTGCTGCTCCTGGTCATGGCGATCGCGGTCGGGGTGCTGTCGGTCACGACCATGGCGACCTGGCGCCGCTCGCAGACCGACCAGGCCGACTTCCAGAGCGGCAGCGACCTGCGCGTCAGCGCGCCCGTCGGGGTCTTCGCCCCGACCCCGCTCGGCGCCGGCGGCCGGGTCGCGGCGCTGCCCGGCGTCACCTCCGTGACCGGCGCGCTGCGCGTCGAGGGCACCATCGGCACCGCGTCCGCCACCCTGCTCGCGGCCGACACCGCGCGGCTCGGGACGATGCTCCGGATCCGCTCCGACCTGCGGCACGGCCTGGCGCTCGGCGCGCTCGCCGCCGCGCGCCCCCCGACCCCCGGGCTCGCGGTCCCCGGCAGGCCCGCGCGGCTGCTGTTCGACATCCGGCTGAAGCGCGCCGGACCCGTCCCGCCGCTGCCCGACGGCACCGTCCCGCCGCCGGTCGACGCGTACAAGGCCGAGGCGACCGTCGCCGACGCCCACGGCGTGACGGCCCGCGTCCCGCTCCCCGGCATCCGGCCGGACGGCCGGACCCACACCATCGCGGTCGACACCGCCGCCCTCGCCGGACCCGGCGGCGTGCTGAGCTACCCGCTGTCCGTGCGCGCCCTGCACTACTCCTACGACGACAACGGCTACAGCGGGGCCATCGACCTCACCCTGGAGCACGTCCGCGGAGAGGGGACCGGCGAGGCCGCGCCACCCGCCGGAGCCCGGTGGGACGTGTTCGCCGAGCCGACGGACCCCGTCCACCCGTCCCGCCCGAAGCTGGCGAACGGGCCCGGGCTCGCCGAGATCGCGATCCCCGCCAGCCCGCCCGGCGAGGTCGTGTTCGGCAGCCTCCGGCTCGCCAGCGGGACGTCCGTCCACGCGGTGCTCGGCGCCGGCACGCCACCGCCCCACGGCGACCAGAACGTACACCTCCAGCCGGCCGTGCCGGGCGTCATCACCGCCGCCGCCGCGTCTCGCGCCAAGGTCGGCGTCGGCGCCACCCTCACCCTGAGCACCGTCGACGGCGACCAGCCCGTCAAGGTCATCGGCGTCGTCGACGCGCTGCCCACCACCGCGCCCGACGCCCCCGGCGTCCTCGTCGACCTGCCCACCCTCGTGGAGAAGCGGCTCGCCTCCGGACGCGCCGGACCCGACAGCACCCGGCCCGGCGAATGGTGGGCGTCCGTCCGCGGCGACCGCACCGGACCCGCCGTCAAGGCCGCCGACGCGCACCGCGAATGGGGCGAGGTCACCGGCGACCGCGCCGCGCTGCGCTCCCGGCTCCGCGACGCCCCGCTCGGCGCCGCGCTCCAGGGCGCGCTCGTCCTCGGCTTCGGCTCCGCGCTCGCCTTCGCCGTCATCGCGTTCGTGGTGAACGCCGCCGTCACCGCCGGGCAGCGGTCCCGCGAGTTCGCGGTGCTGCGCGCGCTCGGCGTCGGCCCCCGCCAGGTCGCAGGGATGCTCGCCGTCGAGCAGGCGTTCCTGGTCGTGCTCGGCCTCGCCGGCGGCACCGCGCTCGGCCTGCTCGTCGCGCGGCTCGTCGTCCCGCACCTGGTCGTCGGGGTGCAGGCGACCGAGCCGTACCCGCCGGCCGTCCTGATCGTCCAGTGGCCGCTGGTCGCGGCGATGCTCGCCGGGACGGCCGCCGTCCTCGGGCTCGTGCTGCCGCCTGTCATCCGGGTCCTGCGCCGCCGCAACGTCGGCGCCGGACTGCGCGCGGGGGAGGAATGATGCGCCGAGCCCTGCACACCGGCCCCTGGCTCAGGCTGGCCCGCACGCAGTGGGCGCCGCTCGCCGCGCTGGCCGTGCTGGCGCTGGTGAGCGCGCTGCTGGCGGTCGCCGTCCCGGCCGCCACCGCCGCCGGATACGACCGCGACGCCGCCACCACCGTCGGCACCGACGCCGACCTGCAGGTCGTCGGAAGGGCGAAGGGCACCGGCGCGTCCAGCGCCATCCCGAACGTGGGCGCGCTCACCGCCAACGCGTTCACCTGGCAGCAGCTCCTCCCGGGCTCGCTGCGGAACGTCACGGGCCCGCCCGAGGCGTCCGTCGCGCTGGACTCCCCCCAGTCGATCGCCGGCGAGTTCTCCGAACCGCGGGAGCTGACCCTCGGCTGGGACCCGGACACCGACCGGCGCATCGACATCGTCGCCGGGCGCCCGCCGGTGAACGAGGTTCCGCTGAACCAGGGCCGCACCACGCCGGAGATCCAGGTGATGGTCGCCGAACGGTACGCCGACGCCATGGGCTACAAGGTCGGCGCCCGGCTCACCCTGTTCGACGAGGAGATCCCCGAGCCGCTGCACGTCCGCATCACCGGGCTCTACGCACCGGCGAACCCCCGCGACGCCTACTGGGCGCCGCGCGTCTCCCTGCTGCGGCCCACCGAGCGGATCATCGACAGGGAGGGCACCAAGGCCGTCGTCGGCACCGCGCTGACGGACACCGGCGGCTACACCATGATCGCCGCCGACGCCCGCCGGGGCTTCACCTTCACCTGGCGGTTCCCGGTGCGCACCGGTGCGGTCGACACCGGCCGCGCGCGGACCATCGCCGCCGAGCTCGACTCCTACCGCGCGGCCGTGCAGGGCCACGCCGGGCTGTTCGCCTGCACGGTGGAGACCCCGCTGGAAGCACGGCTGGACGCCTTCCTCGGCCGGCTGCGCACCGCCCAGTCCGTCCTCGGGATGGCGCTGGCCGGGCTCCTCGCCGTCGCCGCCGGGGTGCTGCTGCTCGCCGCCGGCCTCCTCGGCGAACGGCTCCGGCCCCTCCTCGGCACGATGCGGGCCCGCGGCGCGTCGCTCCGCCAGCTCGCGTGGTACGCGGGCGGCCTCACCGCCCTCGGCGTGCTGCCCGCCGCGGCGGCCGGCTACGCCGCCGGTCTCCTCCTGGACGCCGGACCGCCGCAGAGGAGCTCGCTCTACGCGGTCGCCGCGCTGGTCGCGGTCGTCCTCGCGCTGTCCGGCGCGATGGTGCTGCGCGAGCGCGGCGGGGGCCTCGGCTCCGCCGGCGCGCGGCGCGACG
The DNA here is from genome assembly GCF_008923365.1 of Actinomadura montaniterrae. Taxonomy (GTDB): domain Bacteria; phylum Actinomycetota; class Actinomycetes; order Streptosporangiales; family Streptosporangiaceae; genus Spirillospora; species Spirillospora montaniterrae. Next base: position 7,249 of record NZ_WBMR01000033.1, on the reverse strand, counting down.
ACTTCACCGCCGCCCGCCCGTCCCTGCGCCGCCTCGTCCTGGACCTGCTGCTGGTCGTCGTCGCGGTCGCCGGCGTCGTGGTGCTGCGGCAGCGCGGCGCCGCGTCCGGCGGCGACCCGCTCGTCGCCGCCGTCCCCGTGCTGCTCGGCGCCGCGCTCGGCATGCTCGTCCTGCGCGCCTACCCGTACCTGCTGCGCGCCGCCGGCCCGCTGCTGCGCCGCGGCCGCGGCGCCCTGTGGTTCGTCGGCCTCGCGCGCGCCTCCCGGCAGAGCGTGATCGGCGCGCTGCCGCTGGTCATCCTGCTGCTCGCCGCCGCCGTCGCCGGGTTCAGCGCGACCGTGGACGCGGCGCTGCGGCACGGGCAGGTCCGCGCCTCCTACAGCGTCGTCGGCGGCGACGTCCGCATCGGCTCCACCGGCCTCGACCCGAGCGCCGTCGCCAAGGCGCGCGCCGTCCGGGGCGTCACCGCGGTGGTGCCGGCCCGGGTCGTCCAGCAGGTCACCGGGCTGGGCGAGCCGGCCCCGATCACCGTCGTCGGCATCGACCTCGACGCCTACCGCAAGGCGTTCCCCGGCGTTCCCGGCCTCCCCGACGCGCCGAACGGGCAGCTCGTCTCGCCCGGCGCCGCCGGGATCCTCGCGTCGGGGTCCAAGCCGGTCACCCTCAGCAGCCACTACATCGACCCGTTCCGGTTCAAGCCTGCCGCGACGATCGACCGGTTCCCGTCCATGGACACCGGATCGGCGTTCGTCGTCGTCCCGTACACGACGTTCGGCTCCAGCAACTACCCGACGGAGCTGTTCGTCCGCGGCGACCACGTCGACGTCGCCGCGCTGCGCAAGGTCCTCGACGCCGCCGCCCCCAAGGGCGCGCCCCGCGACGTGCAGCTCCGCGCGGACGTCCTGCACGGCATGACCGCCGTCCCGATGGTCCACCTCGTACACCGCACGTTCCGGAACGCGGCGCTGATCGGCGGCGGGTACGGGCTGCTCGCCGTCCTGCTGGTGCTGGTCGTCGGCGCCCGCGCCCGCGGGCGGACCGTCGCGCACCTGCGCGTCCTCGGCTTCAACCGGAGGCAGAGCCGCGCCCTCGCGCTCGTCGAGATCGCCCCGGTGCTGCTGTGCGCGGTCGCCGCCGGCTGGGTCCTCGGGCTGCTGCTGCCGGAGATCACCGGGCCGGTCGTCGACCTGCGCCCCTACACGTCCGGGTTCACCGCGACCGGCCACACGCCCGGCGCCGCCGCGCTGCTCGGGCTGCTCGCCGCGCTGCTGCTCGCCGCCGCGGCGGCCCTCGCCGTCGACCGCGCCTTCGACCGCCCGAACCTGGGCGACGTCCTGAGAACGGGGGACTGAGATGAGCGAAGCGAACCAGGGGGCGCGCGGGCCGTCCCCCCGGATGGAGGGGGAGCCTTGGTAGACGCACCGGATCTGGCCGAACTCGAACGCCGCGCCGTCGAACGCGGCCCCGCCTACGGCGAGGGCGCGCACATCGTCTGCGACAACCTCGTCCGCATCTACAAGAGCGAGGGCATCGAGGTCGTCGCGCTCCAGGGCCTGGACCTGCTCGTCGACCCCGGCGAGCTGATCGCCCTCGTCGGCGCGTCCGGGTCCGGCAAGTCCACGCTGCTGAACATCCTGTCCGGGCTGGACGTGCCGACCGCCGGCGTCGCCCGCGTCGCCGGCTCCGACCTGCTCACCATGTCGGCGAAGGAGCGCCTCGCGTTCCGCCGCGAGCAGGTCGGGTTCATCTGGCAGCAGACCGCCCGGAACCTGCTGCCGTACCTCACCGCCGCGCAGAACGTCGAGCTGCCGATGCGGTTCGCCGGCCGGTCCCGGCGCGAGCGCGCCACCCGCGCCGCCGACCTGCTCGGCATGCTCGGCGTCGGCGACTGCGCGGGCCGCCGCCCCGCCGAGCTGTCCGGCGGCCAGCAGCAGCGCATCGCGATCGCCGTCGCGGTCGCCAACGAGCCGCACGTCGTCCTCGCCGACGAGCCGACCGGCGAGCTCGACACCGGCACCGCCGCCGAGGTGTTCGCCGCGTTCCGCCGCGTCAACCAGGAGTTCGGCACCACCACCGTGATCGTCACGCATGACGCCGGCGTCTCCGAGCGCGTCGACCGCACCGTCGGCATCCGCGACGGCCGCACCAGCAGCGAGGTCCGCCGCCGCGACGCCTCGGACGGCACCCGCACCGCCGAGGAGTACGCCGTCCTCGACCGGGCCGGACGCGTCCAGCTCCCGCGCGGCTTCACCGAGGCCCTCGACATGCGCGAGCGGGTGCGGCTGGCCCTGGAGGACGACCACGTCGGCGTCTGGCCCGACCGGCCCCGCGAGGAGGGCGCATGACCGAGCCGATGGTCGCCGTCGACGGCCTCGTCCGCGCCTACCGCACCGGGAAGGTCGAGGTGCCCGCGCTGCGCGGCGCGTCGTTCCGGGTCGAGCCCGGCGAGCTCGTCGCGATCCGGGGCCGGTCCGGGTCCGGCAAGACCACCCTGCTGAACCTGATCGGCGGCCTCGACACCGCGGACGGCGGCACCGTCCGCGTCGACGGCCGCGAGATCGGCGCCCTTTCCGAGGACGACCTGCTCGCGCTGCGCCGCGACCACATCGGGTTCGTGTTCCAGTCGCACGGCCTGATCCCGGTGCTGTCCGCCGCCGAGAACGTCGAGGTCCCGCTGCGGCTGACCCGGACCGCGCCGGCCGAGCGCGACGAGCGGGTCCGGGTGCTGCTCGCGCTCGTCGGCCTCGCCGACCACGCCGCGCAGCGCCCCTACGAGCTGTCGGGCGGGCAGCAGCAGCGCGTCGCGATCGCCCGTGCGCTCGCCAACCGGCCGCGGCTGCTGCTCGCCGACGAGCCGACCGGCCAGCTCGACTCCGAGACCGCTGCCGCGATCATGCCGCTGCTGCGCGCGATCGTCGCCGGCGAGGGCGTCACCGTGCTGGTCGCCACGCACGACCAGGCGCTGCTGTCGGAGGCCGACCGGGTCCTGAACCTGGAGGACGGCAAGATCACCGAAGCGCCGGTGCCCGCGGCGGGATGAGCCGCGGCGGGCCGGTTGCCGGGGACGGGGCACGGGCATGATCTCGAGGAGTCCGGGACGGGAGGTGCGCGGCGTGGCGACCGTGGTACTGGTGGGAACGCTCGATACCAAGGGCGCGGAGTACGCGTGGCTGCGCGACCGGCTCCGCGAGCTGGGCTGCGAGGTCGTCCTCGTGGACGCCGGGGTCGGCGAACCGGCGCCCGGCGTGGTGGCCGACGTGCCGGCGGAGCGCGTCGCGGAGGCCGGCGGCACGACGCTCGCGGCGCTGCGCGGCGCGGCGGACCGGGGCGCGGCCGTCACGGCGATGGGCGAGGGCGCGGCGGTCGTCCTCGCCGGGCTGCTCGTGCAAGGCCGGGTCGACGCGGTCCTCGCGGTCGGCGGGAGCGGCGGGTCGTCGATCGCGGCGCGCGCCGTCCGGGACCTGCCGATCGGGCTGCCGAAGCTGATCGTGTCGACGATGGCGGCCGGGGACGTGGCGCCGTACGTCGGCGCGAAGGACGTCACGATGACCTACAGCGTCGTCGACATCGCGGGCGTGAACCGGGTGTCGCGGCTCATCCTCGGGAACGCGGCGGCAGCGGCGGCGGGCATGGCGAAGGCCCGCGCGGACGCGCCGCCGGAGCCCGCGGACGAGCGGCCCCTCGTGGCGGCGTCCATGTTCGGCGTGACGACCCCGGCGGTGGACGCGGCGCGCGAGCGGCTCGGCGACCTCGGCTACGAGGTGCTGGTCTTCCACGCGACCGGCGCCGGAGGGCGCGCGCTGGAGGGCCTCGTCGACAGCGGCCTCATCGCGGGCGTCCTCGACCTGACGACCACGGAACTGGCGGACGACCTGGTCGGCGGCGTCCTGTCGGCCGGCCCGGACCGGCTCACCGCCGCGGGACGGCACGGCGTCCCGCAGGTCGTCGCACCGGGCGCGCTGGACATGGTGAACTTCGGCCCGCGCGAGACCGTCCCGGACCGGTTCGCCGGCCGCAACCTGTACGTCCACAACCCGACCGTGACGCTGATGCGGACGACCCGCGACGAGATGGCGGAACTCGGACGCCGCGTCGCGGCCAAGCTCGCCGCGGCCACCGGACCGACCGTGCTGTTCGTCCCGCTCGGCGGCGTGTCGGCGCTCGACGCGCCGGGCATGCCGTTCCACGACCCGGACGCCGACGCCGCCTGCTTCGCCGCGATGGACGGCGCCGTCCCGACCGAGACCCTGGACGTGAACATCAACGACCCGTCGTTCGGCCGCGCGATGGCCGACCGCCTGCACGAGCTCATCACGGAGCACGGGCCGCACGCGGGACGCGAAGCGAACGCAGGGCACGAGACGAACGCAGGGCACGAGACGAACGCAGGGGGAGCGCGGTGAACCGTCAGACCGTCCTGGAACGCCTGCGCGCGTCGGTCGCGCAGGGCAAACCGGTGATCGGCGCCGGCGCGGGCACCGGCCTGTCCGCGAAATGCGCGGAGGCCGGCGGCGTCGACCTGATCATCATCTACAACTCGGGCCGCTACCGGATGGCGGGCCGCGGCTCCCTCGCCGGGCTGCTGCCCTACGGGGACGCCAACCAGATCGTCGTCGAGATGGCGTCCGAGGTGCTGCCGGTCGTCCGGGACACCCCGGTCCTCGCGGGCGTGTGCGGCACCGACCCGTTCCGCGTGATGCCCGTCTTCCTCGACCAGCTGAAGGCGATGGGGTTCGCCGGAGTGCAGAACTTCCCGACCGTCGGCCTCTACGACGGCGTGTTCCGGCAGAACCTCGAAGAGACCGGCATGGGCTACGACCTCGAAGTGGAGATGGTCCGGCTCGCCCATGAACGCGACCTCGTCACGGCCCCCTACGTCTTCGACGAGGACTCGGCGCGGGCGATGGCGGAGGCCGGCGCGGACGTCCTCGTCCCACACGTCGGCCTCACCACCAAGGGCAGCATCGGCGCCGGCACCGCCCTGACGCTGGACGAGGCGGTCGCGAAGGTGCAGGCCATGCGGGACGCGGCCGCAGCGGTCCGCGACGACGTGCTCGTCCTGTGCCACGGCGGCCCCATCGCCGAACCGGACGACGCCGCCTACGTCCTGTCCCGCACGACCGGCGTCGTCGGCTTCTTCGGGGCCTCCTCGGTCGAGCGGCTGCCGACCGAGCAGGCCATCACCGAGCAGGTGGCCGCCTTCAAGAACCTGGAGATCTGATGCACGTGACTCCCGGCGACGTGCCCACCATGACCTTCGACTGGGGGTCGATCAAGTGGTTCGTCACCCCGTCGGCCGTCGACGGCGCGGGCAGCACCCTCGGCGAGGTCATCGTCAACCCGGGTAAGGGGCACGCACGGCACAACCACCCGAACGCGGAGGAGGTCATCTACGTCGTCTCCGGCGAGGCGGAGCAGATGGTGGACGACGGCGCGCCGTTCACGATCCGCGAGGGTGACGCCGTCCACATTCCGAAGGGCGCGTGGCACTCCACCTACAACGCGACGTGGCGCCCGCTGCGGCTGATCGTCACGTACACGCCGGGCGGCGAGGAGAAGGCCCTCGAAGGCGCGCCCGACTTCTGCCTCCACGCGGCCGGGACCGTCCCGGAGTGGCGCCAGGCCTGACCGGAATGGCGCCGCGCCTGGCCGGAGTGGCGCTGGGCTTGACCCGCCGCCCCGAGAGGCCCCGGGAGGCCCCGGGAGGCCCCAAGACGCTCCGAACGCCCTGGAGGAGCGCTATCCGTCGGCGAAGGAGCAGTCCGCCGGGTCGTCCGGCGCCTGGATCGGGCCCGTGGGGATCTCCAGCGGCGCGGCCTTGACCGTGTAGCCCTTGAGCCAGCGGCCGTCCGGCCCGGCGGCGGCCGGGCTGAACGGCGCGGGCCCGCTCCCCATCTGCTGGCACTGCGCGTACACCAGGCCCCACGAGAAGCCCATCCGGTCGAACCGGTGGCCGCGCGGCGACTGGTAGAAGGTCAGGTTGGCCCGCTTCTGGTTCGGCGGGATGCCGTGCTCGTCGTCCTGCCGGATGCCGGACACGACCGCGACCGGCCCGGACGCCATCACGTAGTCGACCTTGATCGTCCCCCAGTGGTGGGTGGACGGCCCGCCCGGCTCGTCCGGCGCGAAGTGGTCGAACCGGACCGTCCCGCGGGCGGCGCCCATGACCATCTTGCCGTTGACGAACTTCCACGGCCCGCCATGCGCGTCCACGACGAACCGCCGGTACGGGTACTGCGGGTCGCCGGGGTACTTCAGCCAGGCGTCGCCGGTGACGTGCGACTCCCGCGGGGCCGGACCGCCGTTCTCCCGCGCCATGGCCGTCCCGCCGCCGGCGGCGCCGGCCGCCGCCAGGACGGCCACCGCGACCGCGATCTTCCGGTGCGACATGTGGGTCTCCCTTCGCCGCGGGCGCCCGTCGCCCGCGTCCCCAACGTCGCAGCCGCCGCGGCGGCCGAGCCTCCCCCGCACGGCCGAAGCCGCTGCCCCTCACAGGTCGACCGGCATCCCCCGCGCGGGGGTCACTGGACCTTGCCGCGGACGTAGACCCACGCCCCGTCGTGCCGGACGAAGCGGCTGACCTCGTGCAGCACCCCGTCCCGCCCGCCCGACGTGTAGTGCGCGCGGAACTCCACGACGCCCTTGCCGTCGCCGGGGCCGCCGTCCTCGGTGCGGACGATCTCCAGCTGCGTCCACCGCGTCCCGGGATCGGCCTCGACGCGCTCGGGCCGCGTCGCCGGATGCCAGCTCTCCAGCAGGTACGCCTCGTCCTGGACGGCGAACGCGCTGAACCGCGACCGCATCAGCTCCTCGGCCGTCCGCGCGGCGGCCTCGCCCCGGTGCAGCCGCCCGCAGCATTCCCCGTACGCGGTCCCGGTCCCGCAGGGGCACTTCTTCGCCATGCGGCGATTCTCCCGCAGCGGCGCGGAGGCCCCCGCCTGACGTCGGGCTATTCCGCTTCCTGCCGGGTAAAGGGACGAACATGCACAAAGAGCATGAAGACGACCTCGTCGAGTCGCAGGGGGTGAACGCGGGCGGTCCCGTGGACGCCCCGCCGTCCGGCGCGAAGCCGGACGGCCCCGCCCCCGAGCCGCCGGACCTGCCGCTCACCGCCGGGACGCTCGACGACGAGATGGTCGGGCTGCCCTACCAGAAGCCCGGCTACCCGGGCCAGCAGCGCTCGGTCGACACGAGCTGAGCCGCGCGCGGGGCCAGCGCGGGGCCAGCGCGGGAGGGCACCGGGCGGGCG
>NZ_WBMR01000329.1 GCF_008923365.1 Actinomadura montaniterrae | reverse complement strand
CCGCGCGCGCTCTGCCCCGCCACCGGACGCGGCGGGCCGCGTCCGCGGGTCGTCGGGGACGTCGGTGAGCAGCGCGCTCGGCACGAACACGACGGCGCGCACGCCGCCGTAGGGGGACCGCGAGTCGACCGACACCGTGAACCCGTACCGGGCGGCGAGCACGCCCGCGACGGCGAACCCGACGCGCGGCGGGTCGCCGAGCCGGTGTACGTCCACCGACGCCTCGCCGGACAGCAGCTCGGCGGCCCGCTGCAGCTCCTCGGCGTCCATCGCGACGCCCGCGTCGTCGATGGTGATCGCGACGCCGTTGTGCGCGGTGCGGAAGTTGACCTCGACGGCGGTGTCGGGACGGGAGTGGCGGGCGGCGTTGTCGAGCAGCTCGGCGAGCGTCAGCACGACCGGCTCGACCGCCCGCGCGGTGATCGCGACGTTCACCGGCCCCTCGAGGTTGACCCGCAGGTAGTCGCGGATGCGGGAGGTCGCGCCGCGCACCACGTCGGTCATCGAGGACGCCGACCGCTGCTGGCCCGGCCACGACCCGCACAGCACGGCGGTGGCCTGCGCGCGCCGTCCGAGCTGGGCGTTCATGTGGTCGATGCGGAGCAGGCCGTCGAGCACGTCGGGGTCGTCGTGCCGCTCCTGCATGGTGGAGATGGCGAGCTGCTGCTCGTTGGCGAGGCTCTGCACGGCGCGCATCATCGCGCGGAGGGTCGACTTGGCGGACTGGTCGGCCCGCGCCCTGACCCGGTCGGCGGACCCGGCGAACAGGTCCATGACCGTCTGCAGGGACTGGCCGAAGGCGGGCGCCTTGCGGGTGAGGTCGTGCAGCGGCCCGGCGACGCGCATGCCCGGGTTGTGGAGGGAGTCCATCAGCTCGGGCAGCCGGACGTCGGCGAGGTGCCGCAGCTCCTTGTCGCGCAGCTCGACGCCGGCCGCGAGGGCGGCGTTCTGGTCGCGGAGCTCGGCGGCCAGCCGCCGCTGGCGGGCCAGCTGGACCGCGGCGGCGACGCCGGCGGCGGCCACGACGACGAGCGCCGCCAACAGGATTTGCTCCATCAGGTCCTCGTGCACAGGGGAGTCGGGCGAGGCGGGCCGGCGTGGCCCGTCCCGTGGCCGGTGGGGTGGGTTCCGGCGGCGCCGGCCGTGGAGGTGACGCGCCGCGGTTTCGTGACCGTAGGCCGGGGCGGCGCGGGGGCGCTTGTGCGCGCGCGCAGAGAACTTGCCGCGGGGCGCATGCCACGATCACCGGTAGTCCGATACGCGTTACTTTCCGGCGTGTTCGGCTGATTTGGCGGCAGTGCTCGTACTACCCTCACCTGCGGCGGGCCGCCGTGATCAGCGCGTCCCCGACGCCTGCTCCGGCGCCGCCCGCCCGGGTGCGGCACGGCGGAAGGGCAGGGGTGGACGACGGCGCCTACCAGCTCGTCCTGCGCCGGTCGGAGCAGATCGACTGCGTCCGCACCGCCGGCCAGGCGCGCCGCGAGCGCACCGACGCCTACCGCCTCCTCCTGCCGCTCGACGGCGAGCTGACCCTGGCCCAGGACGGCCGGGAGGCGCGGCTCCGCCCCGGCACCGGCGGCCTCGTCACGCTGGCCGAGCCGTTCCGGATCGGCATCGCCGCCGGGAACGGCCCCGCCGCCGGGAACGGCCCCGCCGCGCCCCGCGTGCGGGACGCGAGCCGGCGCGGCGCCCCCGCCCGGGCGTTCGTCATGACGATCCCGGGGCGCGAGATGGACCGCCGGCTGCGCCGCCCGTCCCCGGTCGCCACCCGCCTCGACCTGTCCACCGGCCTCGGCCGCGTCGTCGCCGACATGGTCCGCGCCGTCGGCGAGGAGCGCCGCGCGCTCAGCGCCGCCCAGTTCGACGCCGCCTGCGACCGCATCACCGAGCTGCTCTGCGTGATCGTCGCCGGCCGGCAGCGGCCCGCCGCGCCCGGCCACCTCGCCGAGGTCGAGGCGGTCGTGCGCCGCTACGTGCGCGAGCACGCCACCGAGCCCGGCCTCACCGGCGCCGCCGTGGCGCAGGACCTCGGCTGGTCGCTGCGCCAGGTGCAGCTCGCCCTCCAGCACGCCGGGACGACGCCGCGCGAGCTGATCCGCGAGGAGCGGCTCCGGCTCGTCCGGGACCGGCTGCGCAACCCGCAGGACCGCGACGTCACCATCACCGACATCGCGCACGCCACCGGATTCTCCTCGGCCAGCGCGCTCAGCACCGCGTTCCGGCGCCGGTTCGGGGTGAGCCCGCGCGAGCTGCGGCACGCCGCGCACTGACCGTCCGGCGACCGGCCGGCGACCGGCCGCCGCCGGGCTCCGCCGGGCGCTGAGCGCGACCGGATTGGCACGCTTCTCCATTCACCCCGCGCGGCGCCGGGGTTACCATTCGGCTGAGTTCGTCGGACGGGGCAGACGCGGGTAGGAGCGTGCGCTCGTGGATCTCGGCCCCCACCACCTCCGGATGATCGAGGCCGTCGCGGCGACCGGCAGCATCAGCAAGGCCGCCGCCCGGCTCGGGCTCACCCAGCCCGCCGTCAGCACGATGCTGCGCCGCGTCGAGGGGCACCTCGGCGTGCAGCTGTTCGTCCGGTCCCCGGAGGGGGTGCTGCCGACGCCGGTCGGCGCGGAGGTCGCGACCCGGGCGCGCGCGGCGCTGGCCTGCATCGACGACCTGAACGCGGCGCTCGCGCACCGCCGCGACCCGGCGTCGGTGCCGTCGCTGCGGCTCGGGGTGCAGGCGTGCCCGGCGCTGACCCGGCTGAGCGACCACCTCGGCGAGCTGTCGGCGTCCGCGCGGCTGCACCTGCGCGTCGACCCGGGCGGCGGCCGGATCCCCGCGCTGCTGGGGTCCGGCGCGCTCGACGTCGGGCTGTTCCAGGAGCCCGCCGGGCACGGCAGCCCGCTCCGCGAGGGGCTGCGGCGGCTGGTGCTGGTGGAGCGCGAGCCGGCGCTGGTCGGGATGTCGGCGGCGAGCCCGCTGGCCGCCGGCCGCACCGTCGCCCTCGCCGAGCTGGCCGAGCACGACTGGATCGACGACCCGCTCGACGACGGCCCCTGGCCGGCCTACTTCCGCGCCGCCTGCGCCGCCGCCGGGTTCCAGCCGCGGGTGCGGTTCTGGGCGACCGACTGGCAGATCTCCTCGTCGCTGATCCGGTCGGGACGGGCCATCGGCATCTACCAGCCGACCGCGGGCCCTCGCGACGGCATGGCGTTCCGGCGGATCACCGGCGACCCGCTCGCCCAGCGGGTCGTGCTGGTGTGGCGCCCGGAGGCGGAGGACGCCGCCATGCGGCTCCGCGCCGTCTTCACCGACGTCTACCTGGAGCTCGTCCGGGCGCAGCGCGTCTACGGCGAATGGTGGGACGAGCACCCCGAAGCCCACCCGGCCCTCCGATGACGCGTGTTCACGGGGCGCGTCCCGCAGGCCGCGGAGCGGGCAAGCCTGCGGGACACGCCCCCAAGCGCGGGTTCAAGGAGGGGGGACGAGAACCCGCGTGCGGCGGCTACCCGGGAACGCGCCTGCGGCGGGCCGCGACGATGCCGGCCGCCGCGGCCAGCGCGCCGCCGGCGCCGAGGGCGGACAGGAGCGGCGCCGCGCCCCCGCCGTCGCCTCGCTTCCCGACCCCTGTGCGGGGCGTGTAGCCGCCGAGCCTCCCGGACCGCTGGTAGGACGATCCGGGCAGCTTGTCGGCGTACCGGGTGCGGACCAGGGTCCGGTACGCCGCCACCGTCACGCCGCGTTTCCCGACCGACGTCGTGGCGGTGGGGTTCAGGCCGGTGACCCGGCCGTCCTTGAGCCGGTACCAGGCGTTGATCTGCGGCTCGGTGAACACCGTGCCGCCGCCGGCGCGCGCCGGGTAGGCGGCCTCGTCGGTGCCGGAGATCACGTTCATGACCGTCCAGCCCTTGCCCCGCCTGGTCAGCCACATGGTGGCGTGCTGGCCGGTCGCCGAGTGCGCGCCGACCGCGAGGTAGGCGAACACGGCGACGGGCGCGTCCTGCCCCTTCACGAACGCCGGATTCAGGGTGTAGACGGGCCGGACCGCGCCGTCCAGCGCGGGTGCCTTCGCCGCCTTGGCGGCCTTGCCGACGGCCTGGCTCGTCAGCTTCCCGTGCTGGTGCTGGTCGAGGTGGACGAAGAAGGTCGCGAGCCGGTCCTTGGCGGCGGGCGCGGCGGCGACCTTCGCGGCCGCGGCCGTGTCGGCGGGGGACGGTGCGGCGGGGGACGGGGCGGGACCGGCGGCCAGCGCCGTCCCGGTTCCCGCGACCATCGTGACGCCGAGGCCGGCGGTCACCGCTCCCGCGGCGAGCTTCGCTGATGCGCGCATGTCAACCACCGATCCCCGACAGGGCCTCGCCCCACTGGAACTGGTAATTGCTGACGTAACTGCTGTAGTCCATTTCGGAGTACCGGGGGCTGGAGGGCCACGGGTCGCCGTAGGAGATGGTCCGGCTGCCCGGGTCGTAGCCGTAGATGACCTGGGAGTGCCCGCCTCCGGCGGACCAGTAGATGCCGGTCTGGATGGGGCGCTGCCCGTCGATCTCGCCTTCCACGCCCTGGAACGAGAGGGGCCCGCTGACGTAGCCGGGGTTCAGGCCGAGCGCCTGGAACGCGCGCTGGTCCCATTCGAGCTGCCCTGCCTCGTTGGGGCAGTAACCGCCCTGCGGGTAGCCGCGCGCGAGATTGCAGAAATCGTTCTGGCTGACGTTGCCGGCGCCGAAGTACTTGGCGATCGTCAGCCCGCTGGCGGCCCAGCACCACTGGTCCTGCTGCTGCACCTGCTGGGTGATGGGGAGTTCGCCGGCCGCGGCGACTCCGGTGCCGGCCGCGGCGGCGAGGGTGCCCGCCGCGACCGCGGCGGCCCCGCACGCGAGCCGCCATCGTGCCCGGGCGGGCCGGGTACGCGTTCTCATTCGCTTCCGCCTTTTCTCCCGGCGTGCCGAAGAGCGCCTCGCGCGCGGGGAGCCATGCAATTCCCTCCGGTGCCGGGGTGGATTCTCCGGACGGAAATGCCGTGCGCGAGGCCGAAGGAACGCGATTACAGTCTCATTCGCACGGAAAACCGGGAAATGCCAACAGGCCATAACCCCCGGCTATGCCCCCGCCCCCGCCGCCGAACCTTCCCGGTCAGGGCGGGGTCGCGGGGAGGGCCACCGTCACGGACAGGCCGCCTTCGGGGCGGGGGTGGGCGGTCACGTCGCCGTCGTGGGCGCGGACGATCGACTGGACGATGGACAGGCCGAGGCCCGCGCCCTTGGCGGTGACGACGCGGTCGCCGTCGAGGCGGCGGAACGGCTCGAACAGGCCCGGCACCTCGTAGGACGGGACGGGCGGCCCAGAGTTGGCGACCTCCAGGACGGCGTGCCCGTCCCGGGTGCCGGAGGTGACGCGCACCCAGCCGCCCGGGCCCGAGTTGTGGCGGATGCCGTTCTCGACGAGGTTCTCCACGACGCGTTCGAGGAGCAGCGCGTCGCCGCTGGTCATGGCCTCGCCGGGGGCGGTCGTGACGGTGATCCCGTGCTGCGCGGCCTCCGGTGCGGTCCGGGCGGCGACGTGCGGGACGACGTCGGCGAGGTCGACGGGGGCGCGGCCGGTGATCTCGTTCTCGGAGCGGGCGAGGAGCAGCAGCCCGCCGATCAGGCGCTCGTGCCGGGAGGTGATCTGCAGCAGGTCCTCGCCGAGCCGCAGCACGTCGGGGGACGCGGTCTTGCGGTGCATGGCGACCTCGACCAGCGCGCGGCCCAGCGTCAGCGGGGTGCGCAGCTCGTGGGAGGCGTTCGCGACGAAGCGGCGCTGCCCGTCGAAGGACCGGTCGAGCCGCTCGACCATCGTGTCGAAGGTGTCGGCGAGCTCCCGGACCTCGTCGTGCGGGCCGCGCAGGGCGATCCGCTCGTGCAGGACGCGGTCGGCGGCGGGCGCGCGGGCGATCCGCCGCGCGGTCTCGGTCACCCGGTGCAGCGGGGCGAGGACGCGTCCGGCGATCAGCCAGCCGAAGCCGGCGGCGATGCCGCCGACGGCCAGCAGCGCGATCGACCCCTGGGTGACCAGGGATTTCGTCGCGGCGGCCTGGTACTCGTCGTGCTGCTTGCGCATCAGGCGTTCGATCTCGGCGGTCGCCTTGGCGGTGTCGGGGACGGCGCGGGACGTCCCGTCCACGTTCAGCAGCGTGCGGTCCCCGCCGTTGGGCGGCTGCTGCGTCGTGACGCGGGCGAGGACCCGCGTCCCGGACCGGTCGAGCTGCTGGGTGAACAGCGCGTACGTGACGCCGAGGAGCACCAGGCCGGCGGCGAGGAACAGGCCGCCGTAGGTCAGCGTGAGGCGGGCGCGCAGCGAGACGCGGCGCGGCCCGCCGATCGCGGTGATCTTCATGGGATCCGGTACCCCGCTCCCTTGACGGTCTCGATGACGGGCGGCTCGGCGAGCTTGCGGCGCAGCTTCAGGACGGTCAGCCGGACGGCGCCGGTGAACGGGTCGGCGTGCTCGTCCCACACCTTCTCCAGCAGCTGCTCGGCGGACACGACGGCGCCGTCCGCGCGCAGCAGCTCGGCCAGGACGGCGAACTCCTTGCGCGCGAGCGGGACGTACCGGCCGTCGCGGAACACCTCGCGGCGCGCCGGGTCGAGGGTGATCCCGGCGCGGCGCAGCGTCGGCGGCGCGGCGGGCCGGGACCGGCGGCCGAGGGCGAGGACGCGGGCGGCCAGCTCGGCGAACGCGAACGGCTTGGTGAGGTAGTCGTCGGCGCCGAGGCCGAGCCCGGCGACCCGGTCGGTGATCTCGGCGGCGGCGGTCAGCATCAGCACCCGGGCCGCCGCGCCGGCCGTGACGAGCTCGCGGCAGACGTCGTCGCCGTGCACGACGGGCAGGTCGCGGTCCAGCACGACGACGTCGTAGTCGTTGACGCCCGCGCGTTCGAGGGCGGACGCCCCGTCGTGCGCGAGGTCGACGGCGTGCGCCTCGTCCCGCAGCCATTCCGCGATCGCGTCCGCGAGGAGCGGTTCGTCCTCCACCACCAGCACCCGCATGCCGTTCCTTCCGCCAGATCCTGATCGCCGATGGTGCCGGGCGGTGTGTTTCCTCGCCGTAAGGCCCGGGGCGGGGGCGGGCGGAAACGGTGGGGAAACGTGCGGCCGCGTTGCATCGCTCCTCGTCCGGCCGGAGCACGTCCGGCCGCCGAACGAGGGGACGAGACATGCGACTGCGCACCCAGGGCGCCCTTGCGGCGCTGCCGCTGGTGATGGCGCTCGCGCTGACCGGTTGCGGGTCGAAGGACGGCGGGGACGGCGGGGTGGCGTCGGCGGGCGGCGGCAAGCAGGCCGCGGCGTCCAAGAGCGCCGACCCGAAGGAGATGGGGGTGAAGTACGCCCAGTGCATGCGCGAGCACGGCGTCCCGATGGACGACCCGCAGGGCGGCCGGGTGACGCTGAAGCTCGACGGCAAGACGCCGAAGGAGAAGGTCGACAAGGCGCAGGAGGCGTGCCGGCAGTACAACCCGATGGAGAACGGCGCCGCTAAGGCCGATCCGAAAATGCAGGAGAAGGTCCGGGAGTTCTCCGAGTGCATGCGCAAGAACGGCGTCGAGGACTTCCCGGACCCGAAGCCGGGCCAGCAGGGGATCATGATGGACAAGAAGCTGTCCGAGGACCCCGACTTCAACAACGCGCAGCAGAAGTGCAAGGACGTCATGGGGGGCGGTCCGAAGTGACGGCCCTCGGGGAGCGGGCGGCCGAGGACGGGGGGCGCCGCGCGCGGCGGCGCCGGCCCGCCGGCCGGGCCGGCGGGCGGCGCTCGCGGCGGCGGCCGCCGTGGCCGTCGCCGGCGGTGCCGCCGCCGTCGCGCTGAACACCGGCGGCGGCTCCGGCGA
>NZ_WBMR01000328.1 GCF_008923365.1 Actinomadura montaniterrae | reverse complement strand
CGGGCCCGCCTCCAGCGCGGCCCGCGCGCCCTCGGCGACGTCGACGCGCGCCGCCGCGCCGGTCAGCGGCAGCGCCTCCGCCGCGCGCACCTCCCGGTGGTAGGCGGGCGGCCGCCGGACGGTCTGCGCCGCGTTGTTCACCAGGACGTCCAGATGGTCGAACCGGGCGTGTACCGCGTCGAGCAGCCCGGCGACGCCCGGCAGGTCCAGCAGGTCGACGCCGTGGACGTGCAGCCGGGGCAGCCACTCCGCGGAGTCGGGGACGGCCGCGAACCGGCGCGCCGCGTCGCGCGGGAACCGGGTGGTGACCAGCACCTCCGCGCCGTCGCGGAGCATCTTCAGCGCCACCTGGAAGCCGATCTTGATCCGGCCGCCGGTGACGAGGGCGCGCCGCCCGCGCAGGTCGCAGCGGGCGTGCCGGCGCGCCAGGTTCTCCGCCGCGCACTCCGGGCACATCAGGTGGTAGTCGGGGTGCACGTCCCGGTACGGCGCCTTGCAGACATAGCAGGCGCGCGCCCGCCCCAGCACCCGCCCGGACGCCGTCTTCTCCGGCGCCGTCGTCGCCGGGGCTGCCTTCGGCGGGGCGGGCTCCGGGTCGGCGCCGGGGTTCTGATCCTGGAAGCGGGTCGCGGCGGCCAGAGCGTCGAGGTCCTCGGCGCGGCGCTGCGTCCGGCGGGCGGCCTTCCGTGCCTTCTTGCCGGACCGGTGCAGCTGCGAAGCCGCCTCATGGACGGCCCGCCAGCGCGGATCGTCAGGGTCGGTGGCCCGCGCGCGCTCCAGCAGCCGGAGGCAGGCCGCGAGCTCGTCGGGGCGGGGCGCCTCGTCCTCGACCGGCGGTCGCGGCTCCTCGGCTCGCGCAACGGCCGTCACTGCACTCCCTCGCCCCCGTCAGCCGGATCAGGGGCGGAGCCGGCCGGATTCGAACCGGCGTCCTCCGCCGAGCAGGCGGCGCGTCGACCGCTGCGCTACAGCCCCGCCACCGGCAGCGTAACGGAACCGTCCCGGCGAACCGGTCGATTTTCGACGATCTTCACGACTCGCCGAGCAGCGGTTCGAGGTCCGTGCGCCCGTGCTGCCGGATGAGCCGCGCGAACGCCCCCCGGGCACCGGAGCGGCCCGCCGCGGTCTCCCTGCTCGCTCCGGCCTCCAGCAGCGCCCGGACCACCGCAAACGATCCGTGTTCGGTGACCGCCGCCGCCAGCGGCGTCCGGTCCGACCGGTCGCGCGCGTCCACATCGAGGCCGGCCGCCAGCAGCCGGGGAAGGACGAGGCGGTGATCCATGGCGTACAGGAAGTGCAGCAGCGTGCGCCCCTCGCCGTCGCGCGCATGGGGATCCATGCCCGCGTCCAGCAGGCGGAGGACACCGGGGGTGTCGCCGTGCAGCGCTCGCAGGAAGACCTCGCTCCGCTGGCGCCGCAGCTCGCGCGGCAACCGGCCGCGACCCGTCCGCCACGCCTCCCGCACGGCGAAGCAGCCGGAGACCTCCCCGCCGAGCGCGCGCAGGGCGAGTTCGCGCCGCTCCTCGTCCGCGCTGTGCGGCGCCAGCAGCGCACCGCCCGACCAGCGGACCTCGTGCCACTCGCCTCCGCAGCGGACCCGCACGGACTCCGGCGGCCCCGGGTCCGGCGGCCCCACGGGTCCGGCGGCGGGACGCGCGGGGAACAGCGCGGACCGGATCAGCGGATGCAGCTCGTCCGGCGTGATCATGCCCGCGAGCAGCAGGTGGGTGTCCGGGCGCAGCCGCCAGTGGTCCGGTGCCGCCGCGCTCCGGAACTCGCCCCCCGCCGCCGGGCGCACCAGCGGCCGGGCGCGCCCGCCGCCCGCCTCCACGGCCACGGCCCGGACCGGGACGTACGGCGAGCCGAGGACGACGGTGACCGGCCCGCCACCGCGCTCGGCGACCAGCCGGCCCAGCCGGCCGGCCAGCGTCGGCGGCCGGTCCAGGTAAGAGCGGACGGTGTCCATGAACCGGTCCCGGCCGTCCGGGTCCGGCGGCGGCCGGAGATCGAAGCCCGCGGCGGAGAAGGCGCCGGCGGTGTCGCCGCGCTCGTAGCGGATGATCGACCATTCGGCGCGCGCCAGCGCGTCGCCCGGGCCCGGATCGCACGTGGGCAGCTCCTCCGCGGCCAGCGGCGTCCCGTCGGCGTGGAAGAACGGGATGCGGCCGGCGCCGCCGCAGTCGTCGATCAGCTCCCCGCAGTGCCGGTCGTCGAACAGCCGGCGCCCGCCCGTCCAGTCGTGCGCTCGCCGGTCGGCCGAGGCGGCGATCACCAGCCGCAGCCGCTGCGGCGCCCGCAGGGACGGCGGTCCGAACACCTGGAGCACGGGGCCGCCGTCGCCGTACCGGGCGAGGACGAACCTCAGGTGCTCGTCGAAGACGCTCAGGTCGCCGGGCCCGCGGGGCAGGTGCCAGCGGAGCAGGTCGGGCACGAGATGCCGCAGGTCCTCGGAGAGCCGGCGGGCCACGGCGGACCCGTGGTCGCGCGCCACGCCGTCCAGCGTGAACGCGACGTCGGTGTGCGCCGCCGCGCAGGCACCGCGCCAGTCGCCCGCCCGCCGGTGCCGGGCCGACCGCTCGATCATCCAGCGGGGGACGCGGTGGCGGCGCGTCCGCCGCCAGCCGTGGAGCCAGGCGCGGGCCCAGGGCGAGAGCTCCGCGGGCGGGACGACGGGCGCTCCGGAGGCCACGCGCACCCCCTCTTCGCAGTGACCGGGAGCAGGACCGGCCGGATTCGAACCGGCGTCCTCCGCCTTGATGGGGCGGTGCGTCGACCTCTGCGCTACGGCCCTGCCGGGCGGCAGCCTAGCCGCCCCGGCGGGCCCGGACGACCCGTCACTGCTCGGGCACGGTGGTGAGCAGGTGCGGGCGCGGCGAGCTGCGGCGCGCCGGCGGCTCCTGCGACCCGGACGAGCGCAGCACGTCGGCCGCGCCGATGACGGCGGCGTCGCCGGTGTCGTCGCCGATGCGCGCGGCCAGGCCGGTGCGCTCCTGGATGAGCCGGTCCAGGCCCGGCAGGCGGGCGGTGCCGCCGGTCAGCGTGATGCCGACGCCGAGCAGTTCCCCGGAGATCTCCGGGCCGCAGCCGGACAGCCCCTGCTGGATCGCGGCGACGATCTCGCCGACCGGCGCGGCGATGGCGCGGGCGACGTCGGCGGTGGTGAGGACGATCCCGCGCGGCATGCCGGTGGTGAGGTCGCGGCCGTGCACGACGGTCTGCCGCAGCGGGCGGCGGCCGATCGGCGGCACCGCGCCGACCTCCAGCTTCGCCGCCTCGGCGCTCGCCTGGGAGATCCGCACCTTGTGCTCGCGGCGGACCATCGCGACGATCGCCCGGTCCAGCGACGAGCCGCCGACGAGCGCGGTGTGCGAGGTGACGAGGCCGCCGAAGGAGATGACGCCGACGTCGGTGATGTCGGCGCCGATGTCGGCGACGACCACGATCTCCGGCCGCCCGGAGGAGGTGAGCCCCATCCCGATGGCGGCGGCGATCGGCGTCGGCACGAGCGTGAGCCGGCGCGCGCCGGCCTGGAACGCCGAGAACTGCAGCGCCCGGTAATGCACGGACGACATGCCGCTCGGCACCGTCACGATCAGGCGGGGCCGCGCGGTGTAGCGGCGCTTGTGGTGGGTGCGGACGAGGGCGCGCATCAGGTACTCGGCCTCGTCGGTCTCGGTGGGGGCGCCCTCGCGGATGGGCCGGACGAGGCGGACGTCCGGGTTGCGGCCAGCCATCTCCTGCGCGGGGAGGCCGAGCGCGAGGATCTTGCCGGTGTGCAGGCAGCGGGCGAGCAGCGACGGCTCGCGCGCGACGACCCCGCGGTCCCGCACATGCATCCGCACCGTCGCGCTCCCCAGGTCGATGGCGGTGTCCCGGCCCGCGAAGTCCCACATCGCGTCCCCTTCCCTGTCGCCCTGCAGTCGCAGAGCACTGATGCCCTGCCGACCTGCGGCGATGCCCATCGGCGGGTAAGCGAATCGCAACGTCCCGGCGAACAGGGGTCCGGAATTCCGGACACGGCGACCGGCGGTCCGCGCCCGCCCGGCCGCCAGTGCCGAGCGGGCGTCAAGAGATCATGTGGGGACGGTGTCGGCCCGCCGGGCGTGCGCGCGGGCCGTCCACCCGCGCCGGGCGCGGACGGCGCCGGCCGCGCGGCACGCCGCGTACAGCACGAACGAGATCGTGGTGACGTACGGGCTGATCGGGACGCCGGCGCCGAGCGACAGCAGGATCCCGCCGACCACCGACACGGTCGCGAGCGCGGCGCTGAGCACCGGCACCAGCACCGGCGACGCGGTCACCCGCACCGCGGCGGCGGCCGGCGTGCAGATCAGCGCGAGCACCAGCAGCGCCCCGACGACCTGCACGGACACGGCGACGGCGAGGCCGAGGACGAGCATGAACACCGGTGACAGGGCGCGCACCGGGACGCCGCGCGCCGCCGCCACGTCCGGGTCGAGGCTGGCGAACGCGAGCGGCCGCCACATGACCGCAAGGCACACCAGCACCACCGCCGACGTGGCGAGCAGCCATGACAGCCGGGGCGTGTCGATCGCGACGATCTGCCCGGTGAGGATGCCGAACTTGTTGGCGGCGCGGCCCTTGTACAGCGACAGGAACAGCACGCCGAGGCCGAGCCCGAACGGCATCAGCACCCCGATGACCGAGCCGCGGTCGCGCGCCCGGGTGCCGAGCACGCCGATGAGCGCGGCGGCCAGCAGCGCGCCCGCGATCGAGCCGCCCGCGACGCCGGCGCCGAGCAGCAGCGCGGCGGCGGCGCCGGCGAACGACAGCTCGCTGATGCCGTGGACCGCGAACGCCAGGTCGCGCATCACGACGAACGTCCCGGCGAGCCCGCCGACGAGGCCGAGCACCGCGCCCGCGATCAGCGAGTTGCGGACGAGCCCGAGCAGCGCCCCGTAGTCGTCGAAGTTGACGATCTCGTGCCACATCACGCGGCCTCCGCGCCGGGCTCGCCGGGCATCCGCAGGACGCGGTCGGCGAACGGCAGCACCGGCTCGACCTCGTGGGTGACGAACACGACGGCGGTGCCGTGCTCCCGGCACCGCCGCCCGACCAGCTCGCTGACGGTCCGCTGGTGCGCGGCGTCCAGCGAGGCGAGCGGCTCGTCGCAGAGCAGCAGCCGCGGATCGGACGCGAGGGCCTGCGCGACCCGGACGCGCTGCAGCTCGCCGCCCGACAGCAGCTCGATGGGGACGTCCGCGAACGCCTCCGCGCCGACGTCGCGCAGCGCGTCCCGGACCCGGCGCCGCGCGGCGGGGTCGGGGAGCCGCGGCCCCCAGCGGTGCCAGTCGACGCCGAGCCGCACCAGGTCGCGGGCCCGCAGCGGGGTGTGCGGCGGGACGCTGCGGTGCTGGGGCACGTACCCGATGAGGTCGCTTCCGCGGCGCGGCGGGCGGCCGCCGACCGTCACCGTCCCGGCCGACAGCCGCCGCAGCCCGAGCAGCACCTTCAGCAGGCTCGTCTTGCCGGACCCGTTGGACCCGAGGACGGCGACGAACTCCCCGGCGGCCACGTCGAGGTCGAGCCCGCTCCACACCGTCCGCTCGCCGTAGCGGAGTTCCGCCCCGCGCATCCGGATCACGACAGCGCCTTCCCGAGCGCGGCGATGGTGCCGTCCATCCAGGTGACGTAGTCCTGGCCGGACGGGAGGGTCTCGGTGACCGGCACGACGGCGACGCCGTTGTCCTTCGCTGCCTTCTCGACCTGCTCGGTCTGCGGGCCGCTCGTCTGCGCGTTGTAGACGAGCGCCTTCACCTTGCCGGCGCCCTTCCCGCCGCCGAACAGCCCGAGCGTCTCGCGCAGCGTGCGCGGCGCGACGTCGTCGCCCTCCTCGATCGCCTCGCTGAACTCCTCCGGCGTCTCGTTGCGCAGCCCGGCCGCTTCGAGGAGGTAGAGGGGGACCGGTTCGGTGATGGCCACGCCGTCCCCGGAGTGCGCGGCCTTGAGCGCCGCGACCTTCCCTTCGAGGTCCTTCAGCTTCGCCTTGAACGCGGTGGCGTTGGCGCTGAACGTGGGCGCGGCGGCGGGGCCGGCCTTCGCGAGCGCGGCGGACAGCCGGTCGGCCAGCAGCGCCATGGACGGCAGGTCGTACCAGACGTGCTCGTTCAGCTCGCCGCCCGCGGGCGCCGTCCGTCCCGAGATCCGCACCGCGTCGAGGACCTCGGCCTTGGACGCCGACGCCTTCAGCATCGTGCCCATGAAGTCGTCGTAGCCGCCGCCGTTCTCGATCACCACCTGGGCCCTGCCGAGGGCGAGCCGGTTGCGCGTCCCGGCCTCGTAGGAGTGCGGATCCTGCGCGGGGTCGCTGATGAACGAGGTGACGGCCACCTTGGCGCCGCCGATCGTCCGGGCGATGTCGCCGTAGACGTTGGTGGAGGCGACGACCCGCACGGTGCCACCGGACGGCTTCGCGGGCTCGGCTCCGGACGACGAGCCGCAGGCGGCGAGCGCGAGCAGGGGGACGGCCGCGGCCGCGGCGACGGCGGCGGCGCGGTGCGACGGCCGGCGCAGGCGGGAGGGACGAGGGGACATGTGCGCTGCTCCTGGAAATGAAAACGGTTTTCAATGCAACGTAGCATGATGTGTCCGGATACGTCCCATCCCGGGGTCCGGGCGGCGCACGAGAAAACGGGCCGCCCTCCACCTGGGTGGAGGACGGCCCGTCCGGACCGGCGGCCGCGTCAGCGCTTGCGGACGACGCCGCCGTACTCGTAGATGCCGGTGTCCAGCTTCGAGGCGCCCTCGTACTGGCGCAGCTCCTCGGGGACGGGCGCGAGCGGGGGCTGCAGGTCCATCGGCCGCCAGTCCACGAGGTTGCACAGGCCCGGCTCCACTGGGTCGAAGTCCGCCAGCAGCGCGTCGATCTCGCCCGGCGTCCGCGTCTGCCACGGGATCCCGGCGCTGGTGACCTGCGCGGTCATCTCCGCGCTGCGCACCGGGTCGTCGCACGCGACCTGGGAGAACGTCAGGTGGCTGCCCGCCGCCGCGCGGTCCATGACGGCGTGCAGGATCCGCTTCGGGTCGTCGGCGTCCGGCAGGTGGTGGCCGACGGACAGGAACAGCGTCGCGACCGGCTCGGAGAAGTCGATGAGCCGCTTGACGTCCTCGTGCTCCAGCACGGCGTCCTGGTCGCGCATGTCCGCGGTGATCACCGTGGTGGACGCGTCGCCGGCGAGCAGCGCGCGGCCGTGCGCGAGCACGATCGGGTCGATGTCGACGTACACGACGCGGGCGTCCGGCGCGAACTGCCGCGCGACCTGGTGCACGTTGGCGTCGGTCGGCAGCCCGCACCCCATGTCGATGAACTGCCGGATGCC
This sequence comes from Actinomadura montaniterrae, assembly GCF_008923365.1. GTDB lineage: Bacteria > Actinomycetota > Actinomycetes > Streptosporangiales > Streptosporangiaceae > Spirillospora > Spirillospora montaniterrae. The sequence goes on along the minus strand of NZ_WBMR01000328.1, from coordinate 580 downwards.
GGCCTCGGCCGTCAGGTAGCGGACGGCCCGGTAGAGGAACAGCCGGTTCTGCCGGGTGATGTCAAGCCCGGCCGGGTGGTGCTCCAGCTGGCCCCGGATGAACTGCCGGTCGACCTCGTAGTTGTCCTTGCCGCCGAGCAGCCATCCGTAGGCGCGCGCCGAGGTCGGCACGTCGTTGGGGATGTCGGCGATCGAGGGCTGGTCGTCGTTCACGGCCCGCTCCGCATCTGCGCAGTAGGTGGGGGTCGGTGTCGATTGGAACGGTATACCGCTTCACCGCCCCGCGTTGATCTTTCGCCCGGTTCCGGCCGGGATCGGCCCCGCCCGGCGGGTGGGGGCGGGGCTGTGCAAGCCCATGTCATCTTCAAGTTGCTTGTGAATTGAGTTTTAACGTGCTTTGCTGGCGTACATGGCTCACCTCTCTCTTCGGTACGCGGCGGGGACGGACATCGGCAGGCGGCGGCGCGTGAACGAGGACTCGGCGCTCGCCGGCCCGTCGCTGCTCGCCGTCGCCGACGGGATGGGCGGCCACCCGCACGGCGACGTCGCCAGCGCCGCCGCCGTCACGGCCCTCGCCGAG
>NZ_WBMR01000327.1:5661-7932 GCF_008923365.1 Actinomadura montaniterrae | reverse complement strand
GTCAAGGAGCGCCGCCAGTTCGGCAAGCCGATCTCTGATTTCCAGGGTGTGCAGTTCATGCTGGCGGACATGGCGATGCGGCTGGAGGGCGCGCGGCAGTTGACCTATCACGCGGCGATCAAGTCCGAGCGGGCGATGCACGGCGAGAAGATCCCGGACCTGACCTTTGTTTCGTCGGCGTGCAAGGCGCTGGCCTCGGACGTGGCGATGGACGTCACCACCGACGCGGTCCAGTTGCTGGGCGGGTATGGGTACACGCGGGAGTTCCCGGTGGAGCGGATGATGCGCGACGCCAAGATCACCCAGATCTACGAGGGCACCAACCAGATCCAGCGTATGGTCATCGCCCGCCAGCTCCTCAAGTAGCCCCGGAACACCCTGCCCGCGCCCGCCACCCCCGCCCCGACCCCCGCCGGGGGGCTACAGGCGGCGGGGGAGGCCGAAGCGGTCGACCAGGGCGGGGGTGTGGAAGGCGGTCACGGCCGCGATGGCGGAGCCGCGGAGCGTGACGACCTGGATCGCGAAGGCCTCGCCGTTCAGGTACATCGCGAAGCCCGGCTGGCCGTTCGCCCGGACCGGGACGAGCCGGATCCGCTCCTTGCGGAGCCTGGCCTCCAGCAGCCGGAGGACGGCGTCGCGGCCCGCGAACCACGACGGGGTCGGCGGCATCTGCCAGACCGCGTCCTCGGTGAGCAGCCGGGCCAGCGCGGCGATGTCGGCGCGCTCGAAGGCGTCGGTGTACCGGTCGAGGAGGTCGCGGCGCTCCGGCTCGGAGGGCTCGGCGATCTCGTCGATCGCCGGGTCGAGCCGGTCCAGCCGGGCCCGGGCGCGCTGCAGCGTGCTGTGCACCGCGGTCGCGCTGATGCCGAGCGCCTCGCCGGTCTCCTCCGCCGACCAGGCCAGCACGTCCCGCAGGATCAGCACCGTCCGCTGCCGCGCGGGCAGGTGCTGCAGCGCCGCGATGAGGGCCAGCCGCAGCCCGGCCCGCCCCGCCACGATCGCCGCCGGGTCGGCCTGCTCGTCGGCGATCGGCTCCAGCCACGGGATCTCCGGGTCGTGCGGGACGATCGCGCCCGGGTCGGAGATGGGGCCGCCCAGCCCGGCCGGCAGCACCCTGCGGCCGCCGTTCCGCAGCGCGTTGAGGCAGGCGTTGGTGGCGATCCGGTAGAGCCACGTCCGCATCGACGCGCGGCCCTCGAAGTCGCCGTACGACCGCCAGGCCCGCAGGTACGTCTCCTGGACGAGGTCCTCGGCGTCCTGCACCGACCCCAGCATCCGGTAGCAGTGGGTCAGCAGTTCCCGCCGGAACGGCCCTGCCAGCCGGACGAACTCGTCGCTCGGTTGCTCGGTCATCGTCATGCCATGTTCCTCCCTTTCTTGTACAGACCCGCCGGCCCGCCGGATTCATCGGGTCGGGACCGGCCGATTCCGCCGCGCGGCGGGTCGGTACTGGCATGAACAGGAAATGGGTGCTGGGGCTCGCCTCCGCGGGCTCGGTGATGGTGGCGCTGGACGCCACCGTGGTGACGACGGCGCTGAGCCGGATCCGGCTGGATCTCGGCGCCTCCATGGAGCAGCTCGAATGGACGGTGAACGCCTACAGCCTGAGCTTCGCCGTCCTGCTGATGACCGGTGCCGTGCTGGGCGACCGGTTCGGGCGGCGGCGGCTCTTCACGGCGGGGCTGGGGCTGTTCACCGCCGCGTCGGCGGCGTGCGCGCTGGCCCCGGACGCGGGCTGGCTGATCGCGGCGCGCGTGGTGCAGGGGGCCGGCGCGGCCCTGGTGATGCCGCTGGCGATGGCGCTGCTCAGCGCCGCCTACCCGCCGCCTGACCGGCCGAAGGCGCTGGGGCTGTTCGCCGGGCTGACCGGGCTGGCGGTGGTCGGCGGCCCCGTGGTCGGCGGCGCCGTCACCCAGGGGCTGGCCTGGGAGTGGATCTTCTGGCTGAACGTGCCGATCGGGCTGGCCGTCATCCCGCTGGTGCTGCGCCGCGTCCCGGAGAGCCGCGGCGGCGGTGACGGCGTGGACGCCGGCGGGCTGCTGCTGGTGACCGGTTCCGCGCTCGGCCTGGTGTGGGGGCTGATCCGTTCGGACGCCGCCGGATGGGGGAGCGCCGAGGTCGCGGGCACGCTGGCCGCGGGCGCGGTCTGCGGCGTCGCCTTCGTGGCCTGGGAGCGGGTCGCGGCGCGGCCGATGGTGCCTCTGGGGCTGTTCCGGCTGCGCGGTTTCGCGGCGGGGAACGCCGCCGGGTTGTTCATGTACGCCTCGCTGT
>NZ_WBMR01000327.1:0-5651 GCF_008923365.1 Actinomadura montaniterrae | reverse complement strand
CGCTGTTCTTCGCGGCGCAGTACTTCCAGACGGGGCGCGGCGACCGGCCGCTCGCCGCCGGGCTGCACCTGCTCTCCTGGACGGCCGCGGTGACGGTCGTCGCGCCGGTCGCGGGCCGGATGGTGAACCGGGTCGGCGCCCGGCCGCTGGCGGCGCTGGGGCTGGCCATGCAGGCGGCCGGGATGGGCTGGCTCGCGCTCGCCGCGACGCCGTCCGTGCCGTACTGGGAACTGATCGCGCCGATGCTGATCGCGGGCGCCGGGGTCAGCATGGCGATGCCCGCCGCGCAGGCCGCCGTGCTCAACGCCGTGGAGCCGCAGCAGATCGGGAAGGCGTCCGGGGTGTTCAACACCGGGCGGCAGCTCGGCGGGGTGTTCGGCGTCGCGGTCCTCGCGCTGGCGTTCGCCAAGGCCGGCGGCTACGCGGGACCGTCCGCCTTCACCGACGGCTTCGGCGGCGCGATCGGCGTCGGCGCCGCGCTGTCGCTGGCCGGGGCGGTCGCGGCGCTGGCGATCCCGGGCCACCAGGCGGCGCCGGCCCGGCGGCCCGCCGAGCCGGTCCTCACCACGAACCGCTGAGCGCTCCGGAGACGGGGCGGGCGGTCACCGGGACGTCCCGGTGACCGCCCGCCGCGGCGCCCGGTCAGTCGTGGCTGATCTTGACGATGATCTTGCCGTCCTTGGTCATCCGCGGGCGGAACGTCAGGCCGTTGACGGTCGAGGACGAGCCGGAGCCGGCCCACGAGGCGTCCATCGAGGTGACCATCTTGCTGTCCTTGCCCTGCGCCGTGAAGATCACCCGCGGGCCGTCGGTGCGGACGTCGATGCCGTCCACCCCGTACTTCGGGTCGAGCGGGATCCGCTCGCCGCTGGCGACCTCCACCTCGCAGTCGGCGTCGAGGCAGGCGTTGAGGTTCGTGCCGTCCTTCGCCGCGCCCTTCTTGCCCTTCGGGGCGGCGGCCGGGCTGGCGGACGGCGAGGGCGCGGCGGCCGGCGCGGCGGCGTCGCTCACCGACGGTACGGGCTCCTCCGCGGCGGAGAGCCGGGCGCGGGTCTGCGCCGCGCAGCCGGTCACCGCGAGCGCGGCGACGGCGGTCGTGCTGATCAGGCCGAGAAACCTTGTCGACATCCTCTGGACTCCTGACGGTGACGTCTCTGTGCACCCCTGTCACTACCCAGAGTAGTCGATCAAGAATCGGACGCCGTTCCGCAGGGCCGTCGTCGTGCCAGGTCAGGGCGTTGGCTGCGCGTCCACGATCATGGTCTGCAGCACCCGTCCGAACTCTCCGTGACCGTCGGCGAGGGTCGCCTCGCACAGCGCCCCGCCGCGCGGGCTGACGCTCAGCGACGCGGCCATGCACAGCCACTCCCCGGCCGGATCGCGGTGCAGCGCGACCGTGAGGTCGGTGTTGATGATCATCCACTTGGCCAGGTCGAGCTGGCTGCCGACGCCGGACGCGCTGTCGGCCAGGGTGAGCGCGCGCACCAGCGGCGAGTCGGCCTCGCCGGCGACCAGCGGGATCCGGGACCGGGCCCACGTCGTCCCGGGGCCCGGCTCGAAGAACGAGCCCTCGACGAGCCGCCACTCCATCGCCGACAGGTAGCCGTGCGTGTGCAGCCCCGGCGTCGTGAACGTCCGGCCCTCGTCCGGGAGCGGCGGCGGGGCGGGCGCGTGGACGGTCCCGGGCACCTCGGCGGGCGCCGTCAGGATCCGCCAGGCGGTGGCCCGCACGACCGGCCGCCCCTCGTGCGTCAGCTCGCCCTCCAGCAGCGCGACCCGCCGCCCCGGCCGGACGACCCGCGCGGACACCTCCAGCTCCGCGACCGGGACGGGGGAGAGGATCTCGATCGTCACCCGCGCGACGCGGGTCCCGGGCACCGGGTCGGTGCGCTCGAACGCCCGGCCCATCAGGCCCGCGACCGGGCCGGCGTGCTGCAGCGACGGCGACCAGGGGCCCGCCGTCGCCGGGGTGCTCGCGAACCGCCCGCCGCCGAGCGGCTCGTAGAACGCCTCGGGAAGGTCACCGTCCACCGCCCTGCTCCTCTCCACGATCTAGAACGATATTCTAGATCGTCAGTGGCAGAGCTTCTCCGTGGCGGTCCCGGAGTCCAGCGACGACCCCGACGCGGGCGACGCCGTCGGCGCCGGCGAGGCCACCTTCACCTTCTTCACGCCGTCCCAGTCGGCGCCCACCATCACCTGCACCCGCGACCCCAGCGACGAGACCTCCTTCAGCTTCGCGTCCGGGATCGCCGCCGCCAGGGTCTTCGCCGAGTCCTCCCGGCCCGGGCCGTACTGGATCTGCGTGCGCTGCAGGCCGCGCCGCGCCACCCCCGGCACCACCGTGACGTGGAAGCCGTCCTTCGTCAGCTGCGACCCCGCGCGCGTCGCGAGCCCCGGCGTCCCGATCGCGTTCAGCACGCGGACGCTGATGTCGTCCGGCGGCACCGTCGGGCCGTCCGACGGCGTCTTCGACGGCGACGCGCTCGGCTTCGGCGCCTTCTTCGTCTCGCTCAGCGGCTCGTCATGCCGGATCCGGCCGAACAGGTCGTTCGCCTTCGCCTGGTCCCACTGGACGGTCGACTGCGGCGTCGGCGAGTTCCACAGCTGCGCGTTGTACCCCGGATTCGCCAGCGGCACGTTCGCGAACGTCAGGCTGTCGGTCGACAGGTCCTTCATCTGGTCGGCGAGCTTCGGCAGGCTCTTGGCGAGCTCCGGGTCCACCCGCAGCGACTTCAGCGCCGCGTTCAGGAACCTCGTCGACTTCACCGGGTCGCTCAGCGTCTTCGACGACAGCGCCTGCTTCATCATCGACGCCATGAACTGCTGCTGCCGGTCGATCCGGCCGAGGTCGGTGCCGCCGGTCAGCGTGTAGCGCGCCCGCGCGAACCCCAGCGCCTTCAGCCCGTCCACGTGCGACTTGCCCGCCGGCAGCCTCAGCCCGCTCTTCGGGTCGTCGATCGCCTGCTCGGTGCACACGTCCACGCCGCCGAGCGCGTCCACCATGTTCACGAAGCCGTAGAAGTTCACCTCGATGTAGTGATCGATCGACACGCCGGTCGCCCGCTTGATCGTCGCCACCGTGAGGTCGGGCCCGCCGAACTGGTACGCCCAGGTCAGCTTGCCCGGACGGGCCGGGATCCGCTGCCCCTTCGCCCCCTCCGACCCGTTCGACTCGTGCGCCGGGATCGTCACGTACGAGTCGCGCGGCAGGCTCACGATCGACACCCGGTCGTGGTCGCGGGACACGTGCACCAGCTCCATCGTGTCGGACCGCTCGCCCGGGTCGTGCCCCAGCTTCGCCGCCTTCTGCTGCGCCTTCGTCAGCCCCTCGCGCCGGTCGACCCCCGCGACCAGGATCGTCATCGCGCCCTTCGGGCCGTCCTTGCCCTTGCCGAGCCCGCCGACGTCCACCTTGTCGATCGCGCCCGTCACGTAGTTCTGGAACGCCCACGCCCCGCCCGAGGTCAGCAGCACGAACGCCGACATCGTCCCGGTCAGCGTCAGGAACCGCTTCTGCCGCCGGGCGCTCATCGCCGCCCGCGGGCTGATCCGGCGGCCCGGGCGCCGCGGCCCCCGCGGCCCGTCCACCTTCACCCGCGGCGCCGGCATCCCGTCGATGGTGACGCCCTCGATGTCGCCGTCGTCGGCCGGGCCGTCGGCCGCCCCGCCTGCGGGTCTGGGCCGGAAGTAGCGCTCCAGCGGGTCGGCGTCGCCGCGTCCCGAGTCGTGCCCGTCTGCCATGCCGACGCCCGCCTCCCGAAGACCTCGTTCTCGCGTGGGTCCCCACCACTCTAAAGTGGGGAACACCCGTCCGTTCGCTACCTGGACCTCGTGTCCTTGCAGTAACGTGGCGCCGTCTTGACCACACCCCGGCGGCCCGCACGCAAACCTGGGTGGCGTGGGCTGCGTCAGACAAGCAAGCGAGAGAGAGGAAGGGGGGCCTCCCTCTGGCCGCGGCACCCCGTCGCCACGGTCGAGGACGGCCCGCGAGCCCACATGAATCCATCTCCCCACGCCCAGCGCACGACACGGCACGCACCGCAGCGGAGCACCGGCGAACGCACCTGGCCCGCGGTGTCGGTGGTCATGCCGGTCCTCAACGAGCAGCGCCACCTGACGGACTCCGTCCGGCGGATCATGACCCAGGACTACCCCGGCGAGATGGAGCTCGTGCTCGCCGTCGGGCCGTCCCGCGACCGCACCGAGGAGATCGCCCGCCGGCTCGCCGGCGAGGACTCCCGCATCGTCGTGGTCGCCAACCCCACCGGGCGCACCCCGCAGGGCCTCAACATCGCCATCAAGGCGTCCCAGTACTCGATCATCGTCCGGGTGGACGGGCACTCGCTGCTGCCGCCCGACTACGTCCGCGCCGCGGTCGAGACGATGGAGGAGACCGGCGCCGACAACGTCGGCGGCATCATGGCCGCCGAGGGCGTCACCCCCTTCGAGCAGGCCGTCGCCCGCGCCATGACGTCCCGGATCGGCGTCGGCAACGCCCGCTTCCACACCGGCGGCGAGGCCGGCGAGGTCGAGACCGTCTACCTCGGCACGTTCCGGCGCAGCGCGCTGGAGCGGGTCGGCGGCTACGACGAGACCTTCACCCGCGCCCAGGACTGGGAGATGAACCACCGCATCCGGCAGACCGGCGGGCGGATCTTCTTCACCCCGCGGATGCGCGTCACCTACCGTCCCCGGCCCAACCTGCGCGCGCTCGCCAAGCAGTACTTCCACACCGGGCGCTGGCGCCGCGTCGTCGGCCGCGAGCACCAGGGCACCCTCAACCTGCGCTACCTCGCGCCGCCCATCGCCGTGGTCGCGATGACCGCGGGCGTGGTCGCCGGGGCGTTCGGGTTCTGGCCGGGCTGGATCCTGCCCGGCGGGTACGCGGCCGCGATGATCGTCGGCGCCGCCGTCGAGGGCCGCGGGCTGCCCGTGTCGGCCTGGATGCGGCTGCCGCTGGTCTTCGCGACCATGCACGTCACCTGGGGCGTCGGGTTCCTGACCAGCCCGCCGCGGCTCGGCCAGCCGGCCCCTGCCAAACCCGGCGAACCGGTGGTGTAGCGGCGGAATCCGGCCAACCTCCCCTGAACCCCCGTGCGTCTCCGCACGTCTCAGGGTTAGGTTCGACGGGATCACGCCCGCCGGACGCGAGGAGGTCGCCATGTCCAACGGCGCACGGCACGGCATAGGCGCGGTGGGAGGACTCGTCGCGACCGCCGTGGTCGGATGGTGCCTGCTGTTCGGCACGAACAAGATGTTCCGCGCCACGCGGTTCGGGCTCGTCCAGCTGCGCAGCTACCACGGCAGCGACCTGTGGATCGGCACGCTCGTGCTGCTCGTCGCGGCGGTCCTGATCGGCCTGATGGTCGGGTCCCGCGTCTCACCGCTCGCGTCGCTCGTCCCCGGCGTCGTCTACGCGGCGCTGGGCGTGCTCTGGATCGCCGATCCCATCTGGGCGACGCAGCACACCTCGAGGAAGCCCATGCCCGACAACCTCGTCGAGGGCTACCTGACGTTCGCGCCGATGGGCATGTTCCTGCTGCTCGGCGCCCTGCTCGTCGTCGCGTCGGTGCCGCCGTCGCGGTGGCGCGCCCGGACGGCCGGGGCCGCCGCGCCGCGCTACGCCGGCCCGCCGCCCGCGCCGATGG
>NZ_WBMR01000326.1 GCF_008923365.1 Actinomadura montaniterrae | reverse complement strand
CGGCGGGGCTGCGCGAGGCGCTCGCGCTGTGGCGCGGGCCCGCCCTCGCCGACGCGGCCGGGCTGCGGTTCGCCGACGCGCCGTCCGCGCGGCTGGACGCGCTGCGCCGCGCCGCGCAGGAGGAGCGCATCGACGCCGACCTCGCGCTCGGCCGGCACGACGAGCTGATCCCCGAGTTGCGCGCCCTCGCCGCCGGCGACCCGCTCCGCGAACCCGTCACCGCGCTGCTGATGCGCGCCCTGTACGCCGCAGGCCACCAGGCCGAGGCGCTCACCCGGTACGAGGACGCCAAGCGCGCCCTCGCCGACGGCCTCGGCGTCGACCCGTCGCCCGAGCTGGCGGCCGTCCACCTGGCGGTGCTGCGCCGCGACCCCGCCCTGGCGGCCCGCCAGGCGCCCGCGCCCGCCGCCGCGTCCCGCCCGGAGCCCGCCGAGCCCTCGGAGCCCCCCGAGCCCGCGAAGGGCAACCTGAGCGCGCCGCTGACCAGCTTCATCGGACGTGGCGCCGATCTGGAGCGGGTCGGCGCGCTGCTGGCGGGCGCCCGCCTGGTCACCCTCACCGGCCCCGGCGGCGCCGGAAAGACCCGACTGGCGGTCGAGGCCGCCCGCCGCTGCGGCGACCCCGGCCCGGCCGCCGCACCGGACGGCGCGTGGCTCGTCGAGCTGGCACCGGTCACCGACCCGGCCGAGGTGCCCGCCGCCGTCCTCACCGCGTTCGGGCTGCGCGAGGCGCCGCAGCCGAGGCCCGGCCAGCGCGCCGCGCCGTCCGATCCCCTGGACCGGGTCGTCACCGCCCTGTCGGGACGGCGGATGCTGCTGGTGCTCGACAACTGCGAGCACCTGCTCGACGCCGCCGCCCGGCTGGCCGACCGGGTCCTCGCCGGCTGCCCCGGCGTCCGGATCGTGGCGACCAGCCGGGAACCGCTCGGCATCACCGGCGAGACGCTCTGGCCCGTCGGGCCGCTGGAGGCGCCGCCGCCGTCCGCCGCACCCGAGGACGCGCTCGCCCGGCCCGCCGTCCGGCTGTTCGCCGACCGCGCCGCCGCCGTCGCGCCCGGGTTCGCCGTCACCGCCGCCAACGTCGCCCCGGTCGTCCGGATCTGCCGCGCGCTCGACGGCATCCCGCTCGCGATCGAACTCGCCGCCGCGCGGATGCGGGCGCTGACCCCCGCGCAGGTCGCGACCCGGCTGGACGACCGGTTCCGGCTGCTCAGCGCGGGCAGCCGCACCGCCATGCCCCGGCACCGGACGCTGCGCGCCGTCGTCGAGTGGAGCTGGGACCTGCTGGACGAGCCCGAACGCGCGCTGTGCCGCCGCCTCGCCGCCTTCCCCGGCGGCGCCACGCTCGGCACCGCCGAGCAGGTGTGCGCCGGCCCCGGCCTCGACCGCGACGCCGTCCTGGACACGCTGGCCGCGCTGGTCGACAAGTCCCTGGTGACCGTGACGGGCGCGGACGGCGAACCCCGCTACCGGATGCTGGAGACGATCCGCGCCTACGGGGCGGAGCGGCTGGCCGAGGCGGGCGAGGAGCAGGGCGTCCGCCGCGCGCACGCCGGCTGCTTCGTCCGGCTGGCCGAGGAGGCGGAGCCGCACCTGTACCGGGCCGAGCAGCTGGAGTGGCTGGACCGCCTCACCGCGGAGCACGACAACATCTCGGCGGCGCTGCGCTGGACGATCTCCGCCGGGGACGCGGCGACCGCCGTCCGGTTCTGCGCGGCCCTTGGCTGGTACTGGTTCCTGCGCGGCGAGCTGCGCGACGGCGCCGACCACCTGGCGGACGTCCTCCCGCTGCCGGACGTCCCGGACGACGAGACCACCGCCCGCGCCCTCGCGCTCGGGGCCATGGCCTCGCTGGACAACCAGCTCGACGGCGACCGCGTGCTCGGCTGGCTGGCCCGCGCCAGGGCCCTGTGCGCCGGCCGCGACCCCGCCCGCCTCCACCCGGTCCTGCGGCTGATGCTCACCACCATCGACATGTACACGGTCGGGTGGGACGACACGACCGCGATCGGCGTCGACGGCCTGCTCGACGACCCGGACCCGTGGGTCCGCGGGCTGGCGCACTTCATCCGCGGCCAGATCGCCCACAACTTCGGCTGGTCCGGCCGGGTGCAGGAGGACTGCGACCGGGCGCTCGCCGCGTTCCGCGAGGCCGGCGACCGGTGGGGGCTGTCGTTCACGCTCGCCGCGCAGGCGGAGATCGCCGGCCGGGACGGCGACCACCGCCGCTCCGTCGCCCTGTTCGAGGAGTCGCTGCGGCTGAACGCCGAGCTGGGCGGCGGGACGGCGGCCCTCGTCCACGTCCACATGAAGCTGGCCAACGAGCTGGACCTCATCGGCGAGCGTGAGCGCGGCGAGGCGCTGCTGCTCGCGGCGGTGCAGGGCGTCGACGCGTCAAGGCGGCCGGAGGAGGTCGCGGCCGTGCACTACCAGCTCGGCGAGTTCGCCCGCCGCTCCGGCGACCAGGCGGAGGCGCGGCGCCGGCTGTCCCGCGCGGACGAGCTGACCAGGGACATCCCCGGCCCGCCGCAGTTCCGCGCGATGGTCCTGTGCTCGCGCGCCCAGCTCGACATGGCGATGGGCGCGATGGACGAGGCGTCCGCCCGGCTGGACGAGGCGGTGCGCGGCGCCGCCCGGGCCCGCGACTACCCGATCCTCTCGTACGTCCTGGCGGGCCTCGCCGAACGGGCGCGGCTGCTCGGCGACCCGGAGCGGGCGGCCGTGCTGCTCGGCACCGCCGACGGGCTGCGCGGCGGCCCCGACCTGTCGCTGCCCGACGTCCTCGCCATCACGGCCGCCGTCCGCGACGACCTGGGCGAAGCCGCCTACACCGCCGCCTACGACCGCGGCGCGGCCCGGACGTTCGACGACGTCGTCGGCGAGTTCGCGCTGGAGCGGCCGCCCGCGTCCACCATGCACCGCCCGCCCGGCTGATCAGAGCGGGAGCGGCGGGCCGGCGCGCTTCACGGTGCGGATCACGGGGGCGCTCTCCAGCGTCGCGATGCCGTCCAGCGAGGCGACGCGCTCGGTGAGGTAGCGGGCGAGGTCCTCGGTGTCGCGGCAGTTCACGACCGCGACCAGGTTCGTCGGGCCGGTGGTGAGCGCGACGAACGACACCTCCGGATGCGCGGCCACCGCCGTCGCGACGTCCTGGAGCGCGGACGGCCGCACCGCCATCCACAGCCGCGCCTCGGCGTGGAAGCCGAGCCGCGCCGGCTCGATGTCGACCTGGTACCGCAGGACGCCCGCGGCGCGCAGCGCCTCGGCGCGGCGCCTGACCGTGGAGTCCGACCATCCCGTCGCCTTCGCCAGGTCGGCGTAGCCGGCCCGGCCGTCGGCGGCGAGCGCGGCGAGCAGCGCCCGGTCGGCGGCGCCCACCTCGATCGGCTGCGTCCCGTCCTCCGGCGGCTGCGTCCCGTCCTCCGGCGGGGGCGGCCGGAGCCGGGCGGCCTGGTCGTCGGACAGCACCGCCGGGCCGAGCCAAGTGCCGGGCAGCGCGTAGCTCCGCAGCAGCAGGTGCGCCGAGACGCCGACGACGCGGCGGGTGCGGGGCAGCTTCTCCAGCAGCAGGGCGTCCCGCTCGTCCGCCGACCGGGTCTGCGTGTTGCAGGAGATCTCCGTCCCGCCGGACAGCAGGTGCACGAACGAGGTGTCGTCGCGGGCCGCGAGCACGCCCGCGATGGATCCGGCGGCGTCCGGGGTGCAGCGCAGCCGGATCGTCCACGAGGTGTAGCCGAGCCGCGTGCCGTTCACCGTGCCCGCCACCCGCAGGACGCCGGACGAGCGGAGCCGCCGGTACCGGCGCGCGACGGTGTTCTCCGAGACGCCGAGCACCTCGCCGATCCGGCTGAACGGAGCCCGCCCGTCGATCCGCAGCGCGTGCACGAGCCCGCGGTCGACCGCGTCCAGCGTGACGTCATCCATCACCAAAGGCTATCTGCCTGACGGATTACACCGCGATTCCGTCCCTGCTTGGCGGACACGTGCCCACGCCGCCGACGCTGTGGAGGTCTTCCAGCGAAAGGAGAGCCTCCGATGCGCCGATGGACGCCGCTCGCCGCGGTCTGCCTGGGCTCCTTCATGTTCATCCTCGACACCACGATCGTCGCGGTCGCGCTGCCCAGCGTCGCCCGCGGCCTGCACACCTCCCTGTCCGGCCTGCAATGGGTCGCGAACGTCTACACGCTCGTCCTCGCGGTGCTGATGCTCCCGGCCGGGTCGCTCGCCGACCGGTACGGGCACCGCGCCGCCTACACCACCGGGCTCGTGATCTTCGCGGCCGCCTCGGCGGGCTGCGCGCTCGCCCCGGACGCCGCGACGCTGGTCGCCGCCCGCGCCGTCCAGGGGATCGGCGGCGCCGCCATGGCCGTCACCGCGTTCTCCCTGCTCGGCGCCGTCTACCAGGGGCCCGCGCTCGGGACGGCGATGGGCGTGTGGGGCGCCGTCAGCGGCCTCGGCGGCGCGGCCGGGCCGATGCTCGGCGGCGCCCTCACCGCCGCGCTCGGCTGGCGGGCGATCTTCCTCGTGAACGTGCCGGTCACGCTGCTCACCCTCGTCCTGACGGTGAAGGCGATCGGCCCCGGCGAGCGCGCCGCGCGGCCCGCCGCCCTCGACCCGGCCGGCATGGCCCTCTTCGCCGTCTGCACCGGTGCCCTCACCATGGCGCTGACCTGGGCCGGCACGGACGGCTGGGGCTCGCCGCGCGTCCTCGCCGGGCTGGGTGCCGCGCTCGCCGCTCTGGCCGCGTTCGTCGCCCTCGAACTACGCCGCCGCCACCCGATGCTCGACCTGCGCCTGTTCCGCGACGCCGCGTTCTCCGCCGTCATGATCTGCGTGCTCGCCTCGTCGGCCGCGTTCGCCTGCCTGATCTACACCTCGATCTGGCTCCAGTCGGCGGTGGGCCTCGGCCCCGTCCGCGCCGGCCTCGCGCTGATGCCGATGGCCCTGACGACCTTCGCCGTCTCCACGGTGAGCGGGCGCCGCGTCCCGCCGCGGACCGCGGTGACCGGAGGGCTGCTGCTCAGCGGCATCGGCTGCGCGCTGCAGGCGCACCTGGACGGCGGCTCCGGCGCGTCCTCGATCACGCTCGGGCTGATCGTGACCGGCGCGGGCGTCGGCCTGATGATCCCCGCGATGGGCGCCGCGGTCATGACCGCCGCGCCACCCGAGCGGCGCGGGACGGCCGCCGGCGCGATGACCACCTTCCGGCAGCTCGGCCAGACCCTCGGCGTCGCCGCCCTGGGCGTCCTCTTCCAGAACGCCCCGCACGACACCGCCAAGGGCCTCGACCACGTCTACCTCGCCGCCGCCGTCACCGGCCTGGCGGCCGCCGCCCTCGCCTTCACCGCCCTGGGGAGATCACGCGCGCTTCTTGAAGGCGCGCAGTGACAGCGGCGCGAAGACCAGGGAGATCCCGACGCCCCAGGCCAGCGCGATCCACGCGTGCTCCAGGACGGGACCGCCGACCAGCAGGCCCCGCATGGACGCGACCAGCTGCGTCACCGGGCTGTTGTCCATGCAGAACGCCAGCCAGCCGGGGATGCCCTTGGTCGTCGGGATGAACGCGGTGCTGAGGAAGCTCAGCGGGAAGATCACCACGAAGCCGAAGATCTGCACCTTCTCCGGCTCGTTGACCTTCATCGCGATGTACACCGACGTCCAGGAGAACAGCAGCGCGAACGTGAGCAGCAGCAGGAACGCGAGCAGCACCGGCAGGACGCCGGTGTGCACCCGGAACCCGATCGCGAACCCGACCCCGAGCAGGATCAGCATCGACCACGCCTGCTTGACGGTGTCGGCGATGATCCGGCCCGCGAGCGGCGCCGACCGCGAGATCGGCAGGCTGCGGAACCGGTCGAACACCCCCTTGGTGATGTCGGTGTTCAGCCCGAAACCGGTGCTCATCCCGGCGAACAGCGCGTTCTGCGCGATGATCCCCGGGATGACGATCGGCAGGTAGGCGTGCACGCTGCCGGCCATCGCCGGCCCGAACACGTACGCGAACAGCAGCACGAACATGATCGGCTGGATCGACAGGTCCAGCAGCTCCATCGGGTTGTGCTTGATCTGGACGAGATTGCGCCACGCCAGCGTCAGCGTGTTGCGGACGGCGACGCCCGGCGACACGCGCTTGGCGAGGTCCTGCGGCGCGAACGTCGTGGCGGTCATGCCGACGCCCCTTCCCGGTCGGCGGCCTGCTCCAGCGCGCCGGCCTCCGCGTCGATGTCGTCGGTGTGGTGGCCGGTGAGGGCGAAGAACACCTCGTCCAGGCTGGACTTGCGCAGCGACAGCTCGCCGACCGCCACGCCCGCGTCGTCGAGCCGCCGGACGACGGCGGGCATCAGCGCCGGGTCGGTGATCGGCGCGGACACCAGCCCGTCCCGCGTCTCCGGCTCGGCGCCGGTGAGGTCGGCGACGATCCGCGCGGCGGCCTCACCGTCCGCCTCCCGGATCGGCCGCAGCTCCAGCACCTGCCCGCCGACCTGCGCCTTCAGCCGGTCGGACGTGCCCTGCGCGATCACCTGGCCGCGGTCGATCACCACGATGTCGTCGGCGAGCTGGTCGGCCTCCTCCAGGTACTGCGTGGTGAGCAGCACGGTGACGCCGTCGTCGGTCAGGCCCCGGACGATGTCCCAGAGGCCGCCGCGGCTGCGCGGGTCGAGGCCGGTGGTCGGCTCGTCCAGGAACAGGAACTGCGGCCGACCGACGAGGCTCGCCGCGAGGTCCAGGCGGCGGCGCATCCCGCCCGAGTAGGTCTTGGCGGCGCGCTCGGCCGCCTCGGTGAGCTGAAACCGCTCCAGCAGCTCCGCCGCGCGCGCCCGGGACGCCCGCCGCGAGATGCCGAGCAGCCGCCCGATCAGGATGAGGTTCTCGGTGCCGGTGAGCATCTCGTCGACCCCGGCGTACTGCCCGGTCAGGCCGATCAGCTGCCGCACCTTGTGCGCGTCCTTCACCACGTCGAACCCGCCGACCTGGGCGCTGCCCTCGGTCGGCTCGATCAGCGTGGCGAGGATCCGCGTCGCCGTCGTCTTCCCGGCGCCGTTCGGGCCGAGGACGCCCAGCACCGTGCCGGGCTCGGCGGTGAGCGAGACGCCGGCCAGCGCCCTGGTCTCACCGAACCGCTTCACCAGGCCGTCGGCCTGGATCGCGTAGGACATGTGATCTCCTAGGACTCGGTCTGCCGGACATTCCCGCCCGACGGGGACGGACCCGCCAACCTATGCGTGCCCCAGGTCCGTCCGCATCCACTTTTCCGCCGCCCCCGGCGGCTCCCCGGGCACGTCCCGCCACCTTCGCAGCCGGTACTGACAAAACGCTGGCAGCGCCCGGTTTTCTCCGGACGTTCTAGACTCGCGGTGTGACGTCGGTGCGGCGCAGTCACCACAAGGACGGCGGGGGGCCGCACCCGCCGCGGCTGCGGCCGCCCGAACACCGGGTGTCGCCGCGCGCCATCGCGCACTGGGCGATCGAGTACCTCCTGCTGTGGGGGCTGGCGTTCGGGCTCGCGCTCGGCGTCGCCGCCTGGCTCGGCGACGCGGGGTGGAGCGGCATGCCCGGCTGGCTGTCCGGGCGCGTCGGCTGGCTGCCGTACATCGTCGGGACGGCCGGGGTCCTCATGGTCACCGCGGCGCCCGTGTGGCGGTACCGGGTGCACCGCTGGGAGGTCAGCGCCGACGTCGTCTACACCCGCACCGGCTGGTTCAGCCGCGAGTGGCTGCTGGTGCCGGTCAGCCGGATCCAGACCGTCGACACCGAGCAGGGCTGGATCGAGCGGCTGCTCGGCCTCGCCACCATCAAGGTCAACACCGCGTCGCACACCGGCTCGTCGGAGGTGGCGGGCCTGCCCGCGGACGTCGCGACCCGCCTCGCCGAGCAGCTCGCGCACCGCGCGCACGACCTCCGCGACGACGCGACGTGAGCGTCCGCCCCGAGGCCGGAGAG
>NZ_WBMR01000325.1 GCF_008923365.1 Actinomadura montaniterrae | reverse complement strand
GCCGCCGCCCTCTCGCTGGCGGGCGCGGCGCTCGCGGCGGCCGGTCCGGCCGCCGCCGACACCGACCCGCCGTCCGGGACGCCGGCGACCGTCAGCGCCGACCCGCTGCCGACCGCGCAGGTCGACGGCGTCGTGTGGAGCATGGCGACGGTCGGGAACACCGTCTACGCGACGGGGAGCTTCACCAAGGCGCGCCCGGCGGGCGTCGCCGCGGGCGGGACCGGCGAGGTCGCGCGCGGCAACATCATGGCGTTCGACCTGACGACCGGGAAGCTCAGCACCACGTTCGTGCACACGCTCGACGGGCAGGGCCTGCGGATCGTCGCGTCCCCCGACGGCAGCCGCGTCTACGTCGGCGGCGACTTCACGACCGTCGACGGCAAGGCGCACCCCCACCTGGCGGCGTTCGACACCTCGACGGGCGCGCTCATCGACTCGTTCGCGCCGAACGTGCACAACCGCGTGCGCGCGATCGCCGCGACCGACTCGACCGTGTACGTCGGCGGCAACTTCTTCAACGTCAACGGCAGCGGCCGGACGCGGCTGGCCGCGGTGAAGGCGACCGACGGGTCCAACATCGGCACCTGGCGGCCGACCGCCGACGACGACGAGGTCTACGCCCTCGCGCTGTACGGCGACCGCGTCATCGTCGGCGGCAAGTTCCAGAAGCTCAACGGCGAGACCCACGTCGGCGTCGCCGCGGTCAGCACGACCAACGGCGGGACGCTGCCGTGGAGCAGCCGGCCCATCCCCACCAAGCAGGACAGCACGCACTTCTCCTACGTGACGGACCTGCGCGTCGACGACGGCGTCGTCTACGGCGGCGCCGACGGCGAGGGCGGGCACTGGTTCGACGGCCGCTTCGCCGCCAAGGCCGACACCGGCGACCTGGTGTGGCTGGACAACTGCTACGGCGCCACCTACGGCATGTACCCCGTGGCCAACGAGGTCTACAGCGTCTCGCACGCGCACGACTGCACCTCGCTCGGCGCGTTCCCCGACACCAGCCCGCAGACCAACCACCGGGCGCTGTCGGAGACCAAGGCCGCGACCGGGACCGACCGCACCGCGCCCGGCTCCAACAGCAACTACCGCAACCAGCCGATCCCGACCCTGCTGCACTGGTTCCCGAAGCTGGCGATCGGCTCGTTCACCAAGCAGTACCAGGCGGCGTGGGCCGTCACGGGCAACGGCGGCTACGTCGCGATGGGCGGCGAGTTCCCGAAGGTGAACGGCAAGGCGCAGGCCGGGCTCGTCCGGTTCGCGATCAAGGCGGACGCGCCGAACAAGGTCGGCCCCGAGGCCGCCGACCTGAAGGTTCCGTCTGCGAGCCTGCGCACCACCGGCATCCGCGTGACGTGGCGGACGACCTGGGACATGGACAACGCGTCGCTGAAGTACCAGGTGCTCCGCGACGGCGGCACGACCCCGATCGCGACGTTCGACAAGACGGCCGCGTTCTGGAACCCGGCGACCCTCACCTACACCGACACCAGCGCCCCGAGGGGCACCCACACCTACAAGATCCGCGCGGTCGACGCGAGCGGGAACGCCGTGACGAGCGCGGCGTCCAACTCCGTCCGGCGGTGACGCCGTCCCGGTAGCCCGGGACCGCCGACGCGCGAAAGTGCCCCGAGGTTTACACCTCGGGGCACTTTTCTATTTCCGGAATTGGCCATACTGCGCTGAGCAGCCGTCTTCAAGCGCTGCGTAAGCGATTTCCGTCACGATTTCATAAGAGTGCGGAGTGGTGGTCCGTTCGGCGCACTAAGATCACGAGACCGGAGTGGCCGAGGGGGCCACCGGGGGTTGAAGTGCTTTAGGGGATCCGACTCGTGAGAGCCTTTTTGCGACAGCGCCGTGCAGGCGTGCGCGCGGGCGTTGCGTCCGCCGCCGCCCTCTCGCTCGTGGGCGCGGCCCTGATGCCCGCCGGGACGGCCGCGGCGGACACCATGCCGCCCAAGTACCTGCCCGCCACCGTCAGCGCCGACCCGCTGCCGACCGCGCAGGTGAACGGCGTCGTGTGGAGCATGGCGACGGTCGGCAACACCGTCTACGCGACCGGCAGCTTCACCAAGGCGCGCCCGGCGGGCGTCGCCGCGGGCGGCGCCGGCGAGGTCGCGCGCGGCAACATCATGGCGTTCGACCTGACCACGGGGAAGCTGAGCACGTCCTTCGTGCACTCGCTGGACGGCCAGGGCCTGCGGATCATCGCCTCGCCGGACGGCAAGCGGGTGTACGTCGGCGGCGACTTCACGACGGTCGACGGCAAGGCGCACAACCATCTGGCGGCGTTCGACACCGCGACCGGCGCGCTGATCGACTCGTTCGCGCCGAACGTGCACAACCGCGTGCGAGCGATCGCCGCGACGGACTCGACCGTGTACGTCGGCGGCAACTTCTTCAACGTGAACGGCAAGTCGCGGACGCGGCTGGCCGCGGTGAAGGCGTCCGACGGCTCCAACGTCGACACCTGGAAGCCCGTCGCCAACGACGACGAGGTGTACGCGCTCGCGGTGGCCGGCGACCGCGTCATCGTCGGCGGCCGGTTCCAGCAGCTCAACGGCGAGAAGCACGTCGGCATCGGCGCGGTCAGCGCGACCAATGGCGGGACGCTGCCGTGGAGCAGCAAGCCGATCCCGACCAAGGTGGACGCCGACCACTTCTCGTACGTGACGGACCTGCGCGTCGACGACGGGGTGGTCTACGCCTCGGCCGACGGCGAGGGCTGGTACTGGTTCGACGGCCGGTTCGCCGCCAAGGCCGACACGGGCGACCTGGTGTGGCTGGACAACTGCTACGGCGCCACGTACGGCATCTACCCGGCGGGCGGCGCGGTCTACAGCGTCTCGCACGCGCACGACTGCTCCTCCCTCAACGCGTTCCCGGAGACCACCCCGAAGACGTGGCACCGGGCGCTGGCGGAGACCAAGGCCGCCATGGGCACCGACAAGTCGGACCACCCGGGCGCCGACAGCAACTACCACGGGCAGCCGGTCCCCGAGCTGCTGACCTGGTTCCCGACGCTGGCCGTCGGCTCCTTCACCCAGCAGTTCCAGGCGGCCTGGTCCGTCACGGGCAACGGCGGCTACGTCGTGATGGGCGGCGAGTTCCCGAAGGTGAACGGCAAGGCGCAGCAGGGCCTGGTGCGGTTCGCGGTCAAGGCGGACGCGCCGAACAAGGTGGGCCCGGAGGCCTCCGCCCTGAAGGCGCCGACCGTGACCAAGACCTCCACCGGCCTCAAGCTGGCCTGGAAGGGCACCTGGGACATGGACAACGCCTGGCTGCACTACGAGGTGCTGCGTGACAACTCCACCACCGCGCTGACGACCATCAAGCAGTGGTCGGCCTTCTGGAACGAGCCGTCGATGTCCTTCACCGACACCAAGATGGCGCGGGGCAAGCACACCTACCGGCTCCGCGTGCACGACCCGCTGGGCAACACCATCACCGGCCCGGCGTCCGCGGCCGTCACCTGGTGACCCGCGTGGGCTGACCTCTGACACGGGAACGCGCCCCGGTGGACGTCCACCGGGGCGCGTTCTTCGTGTGCGCGAGGCCGCGGGTCCGCGAGGCCGCGGGTCGGCGAGGCCGCGGGTCCGGGAGGCTCAGGCCCGGCCGATGCCCCGCAGGATCTCGCTGAGGCGGGTGTTGAAGGCGGCGTCGTGGTCGCCGGTGGAGCGCTGCGCGACCCGCTTCAGCCAGAACTCCGCCGCCTCCGCGCAGCCGGTCAGGTCGTCGCGGCCGGACGGCTTGCCGAACACGGTGGCGTGCGTCGCCTCGTAGTAGACGAGGTCGGCGCCCGGCGGCGCCCACGCGGCGTCCTCCCAGTCGATCAGCCAGGGCAGGCCCCGGCCGCAGTGCCGCAGGTTCCAGGCCGTCAGGTCGCCGTGCATCGGCGTCCAGTGGTCCGGGGTCCCGGACGGGCGGGGCACCACCGCCGCGAGCCGCCGCTGCAGGTCCGCCAGCAGCGGCGCGAGCGCGATCCCGCGCACCGGGCGGGCCGGGCGCGGCGGCATCGCCTCGATCACCATCCAGTGCCAGCCGGCGGTCTCGTCGCGGTCCAGGACGCGCGGGACGCGGAAGCCGTCCGCGCGGCCCTCGGGGAACGCCGACAGCGCGCGCTCCTCGCGGTCGAGCTCGCCGGGGTCGTCGCGGAGCTTGAGGAACCCGGTGGGGCGCCCGTCGCGAAGCAGAACCGCGGCCAGGCCCGTCCGGGACGCCTGCGGGCGCTCGTAGAGGGCGAGGCCGTCGAACGTGCCGATCCGGTCGGCGAGCGTCCGCCACCGCTCGGGCCCGCCGGGCGGCTCCCAGCGGACGCGCGGGCCCGGCAGGACGCGCGGCCCGGCGACCGCCACCGCGCCGTACAGCGCCCACTGGGCGGCCAGCGCGGGCAGCTTCGAGCGGGTGAACAGCGCGACGCCGGCGCGGGCGCCGCGCCGCGAACCCGCAGGTACCAGGACATTTCCGGTCCCGATGCGGGGGCGGACGAATTCATGACCAGATGTGGTCATCTGCTCGTTCATGTCGTCACTTACCGCGAATGGTCTTGCGCGTACGGCGACCGGCCAGCAGGTCCTCGCACAGCCGCTCGTAGGCCGCCGCGACGTCGTCCCACACGTACCGCTCCGCCGCCCGCTTGCGCGCCGCGGCGCCCCGGTCGCCCGCCGCGCCCGGGTCGGCCTCCGCCGCCTCCACCTGCGCCGCCAGCTCCGCCGCGTCGCCGAAGAACCGGCCCGCCTCCTCGCCCAGCACCTCGCGGTTGAAGTTCACGTCGAAGGCCAGCACGGACGCCCCGGCGCCCATCGCGCGCAGCAGCGACGGGTTCGTCCCGCCGACCGAGTGCCCGTGGATGTAGGTGAGCGCGCCCGCGTACAGGGCGTCCAGCAGGTCCTGGTCCCACACGCCGCCCATGAAGGTGATGCGCGGGTCGTCGCCCGCCAGTTCCTTCACCTGCGCGGTGTACTCGTCGGCGTAGGGCGCCGAGCCGACGACGACGAGCGGCTTCTCCGCCTTGCTGCGCCGGTAGCCGTCCACCGCCACGTGTACGTGGTTCTCCGGCTCGAACCGGGCCACGACCAGGTGGAACCCGCCCGGCTCGTACCCGGCGTCCGCCAGCTTCCCGGTGTCGGTACTGGTCAGGATGGGCGCCCCGTACGGGATGAACACCGTGTCGGCGTCGAACCGCTCGCGGTAGTAGTCCTGGATCCCGACGGCGTCCGCGATCAGCGCGTCCGACCAGCGCACCGCCATCGCCTCGGCGGCCCGGTAGTACTTCTGGCCGGTGCCGCTCCACTTGGTGCGCTTCCACTCCAGGCCGTCGACGTGCGTCGCCACCGGGATCCGCAGCGTCCGCAGGATCGGCAGCATCGGCGCGTTCGCCGCGTTGAACAGCAGCGCGACGTCCGCGCCCTCCTTACCGATCTTGCTGCGGAAGGCGTGCAGCACCGACAGCCCGGTATGGCTGAGCGTCTCGGCGACCTTCTTCTCGATCGCCGGCAGGTACACCAGCCGCATGCCCAGGTACTCCGGCTCCGGGTGGCGCTCGCCCCGGCAGTAGACGGTGACCTCGTGCCCGCCCGCCGCCAGCCGCTTGCCGATCTCCTCGACCGCCGTCTCGAAGCCGCCGTACCGCGCCGGCACCCCGCGCGTCCCTACCATGGCGATGCGCACCCTGACCCCCAGCCATTACCGTCACTTTGTGATTGATCCGCCCAGATTATGCGGAAGGGGGGTTGCGCGTCCCTGCGGTAAACGACAGTTAATCTGAAGGTTGCGGGAGACTGGTATCCAGGGGGCTGGATCACCAGAAGGAGGGGCAAGTGGCCGAACGGGACGCGAGGTCCGCGGTGGTGCTGGCGCACCCGTCGCCCGACCTCTACGGCTCCGACCGGATGCTCGTGGAGTCGGTGCGCGCGCTGGTCCCCGGCCACCGCGTCATCGTGACGCTGCCGGCGGACGGGCCGCTCTCACCGGTGCTGCGGGACGCGGGCGCCGAGGTCGTGGTGCTGCCCGTCCCGGTGCTGCGCAAGTCGTACATGACGCCGCTCGGCCTCGTCCGGCTGGCGTTCGCCGCGACCCGGGCGCTGCCGAAGGCGTGGCGGCTGCTGCGCCGCGAACGCGCCGCCGCCCTCTACGTCAACACCGTCACGATCCCGCTGTGGCTGCTCGCCGGGCGGCTCGCCCGCGTGCCCTCCCTCTGCCACGTGCACGAGGCCGAGGACGACGTGCCCGGCCCGGTGCGCGCCGCGCTGTCGATGCCGCTGCGGCTCGCCCGCTCCGTCGTCGTCAACAGCCGCGCCAGCGCCGCCGCCCTCGGCTCCGCCGGACGCGGCGCCCAGATCATCTACAACGGGGTGGAGGAACCGCCCGAGCCGGTCGCGCCGCCGCGCGCCGTCCTGGACGGGCCCGCGCGGATCGTCCTCGTCGGGCGGCTGTCCCCGCGCAAGGGCTCCGACGTCGCGGTCCGCGCCGTCCGATCACTCCGCGATCGCGGATACGATGCGAACCTGACCCTGGTCGGGAGCGTCTTCCCCGGATATGAGTGGTTCGAGGAGGAACTGCGCGGCCTCGCCGGCGACGACGGCGCGGTGGCCTTCGCGGGATTCCGCCCGTCGGTGTGGAACTCGTTCGCCGGCGCGGACATCGCGATCGTCCCCTCGCGCGTCGAACCCTTCGGTAACGTCGCCGTCGAGGCGATGCTCGCCGGCCGGCCGGTCGTCGCCAGCGCCACCCAGGGGCTGGTCGAGATCGTCGCCGACGGCGACAACGGCGTGCTGGTCGCCCCGGACGACCCGGACGCGCTGGCGGCCGGGATCGCCCGGCTGCTGGACGACTGGGACGGCGCCCAGGCGATGGCCAAGCGGGCCGGCGCCGACGCCGCCCGGCGGTTCGGCAAGGACCGTTACCACCACGAGCTGCGGGACGCCGTCCGCCGTCTCGCCGGACCCGACGCCGACCCCATCCCGCCCACGGCCTCCTGAGGACTCCAAGAGCATCCGATGACAGCACAGACCCCCGTCACACCGGAGATCAGCCTCGTCGAGGCGGTCTGGCGCTACCGGCTGATGTCTCTCATCATCGTGCTGGCCAGCGTCCTCGCCTCGGTCGCCGCCACCCAGATCCTGTTCAGCGGCGCGACCGCCACCGCGAGGTTCGCCGTCACCGACCCGACGAACAACAACAACGCGCTGCGCATGGGCGTCGTGTCCGGGCAGGGGTACGCCGCGTACACCGCGCAGCGCGCGGCGTTCGCCGGCTCCACGCCCGTGATGGCCCGCGCCGCCGAGATCGTCAAGAGCAAGCACGGCCCGAACCTCACCGGCGAGCAGCTGCGCGGCCGGGTGAAGACCTCGAGCAAGCCGGACGGCGGCGTCGTGGTCGTCACCGCCAACGGCTCCACCATGCCCGAGGCCGCCGTCATCGCCAACGCGGTGCTGCAGGCCTACCAGGACGTCACCGTCTCCACCAACAACAGCAACCTCGACGAGCAGATCAAGGGGCTGAAGGAGCAGGAGACGAAGATCACCGAGCAGATGCAGTCGACGCAGGCGGGCACGCGGCCGTACAAGGTGCTGCAGAGCCAGCTCGCGAAGATGCAGTCGGACGAGAGCGGCCTGCTGTCGGCCCGGTCGAAGAACAACGACGGGGTCCAGTTCACCGACACCGCCGACCCGACCGCGCCGACGCCCAGCAAGCTGCCGCAGAACGGCGCGATCGGCTTCGCGATCGGCGCGATCCTGGCCTGCATCGTGTCGTTCCTGCGCGCGTCCTCCCGGCCCCGCGGCCAGGCGCAGGCCGCGCCGGCGCCCGCGATGGGCGGGATGCCGGGCGGCGCCCCCGCCGGGGCGCTCGGCGGCCCCGGGACGCCGATGCCGGAGCTTCCGGCCGGACGGTCCTACCAGGGCCGCCGGTCCATCGGCGACGGACGCGACGACGCGTACCGGTCCGAGGCCTACCGCTCCGAGG
>NZ_WBMR01000324.1 GCF_008923365.1 Actinomadura montaniterrae | reverse complement strand
CGGCCTGCGCGCCGCCTTGCGGTGGCGCGAATCCCTGGCCGCGGTTCCAGCCGCCGCCGGCCCGGCCGGGCCCGCCGCCCGGGCCGCCGCGTCCCGGCCCGAACCCGCCGCCCGACGTGCGGGGCCCGGCGGTGATGATCGACCCGGAGTGCGGGGTGCCGGCCGTCTCCACCGCGTACGCGGCCGGCCCCGCGAGGGACGCGGCGGCCGCCAGCACCAGGACGGCGGCCAGCAGCGGCCCGCGCAGCAGCCGGACACCGGCGAGCGCGGCGGCCGCCACCAGCCCGGCCACGACGATCGCCGGGCCGAGCCAGGGGTGCCAGCCGGGATTGCGGCCCAGCAGCACGTACGCCCACACGGCGGTGACGGCGACCGTCACCGACAGGAACGCGGCGCCCTCGGTGGTGCGGCGCCGCTCCCACAGCAGCGCGGCACCGATCCCGGCCAGGGCGGCGACGGCGGGGGCGAGCGCGACGGTGTAGTACTCGTGGAAGATGCCCTGCATCTCGCTGAACACCGCGCCGGTGAGCAGCAGCCATCCGCCCCACACCAGCAGCGCGGCGCGGGCCGGGTCGGTGCGGGGCGCGCGGCGGGTCACCCACAGCCCGGCGGCCAGCAGCACCAGCGCGGCGGGCAGCAGCCAGGAGATCTGGCCGCCGATCGCGGCGCCGAACATCCGGCCGACGCCGGCGTCCTGGTTGAGGTTGCCGAGCCCGCCGGTCTCGTCGCCGTTGAGGCGGCCGATCCCGTTGTAGCCGAGCGCCAGCTCCAGGACGGAGTTGTGCTGGGACCCGCCGATGTAGGGGCGGGCCGAGGCGGGCACCAGCGCGACGGCCAGCACCCACCAGCCCGCGGCCGCGACGAGCGCGGCGCCGGCGAGGACGAGCTGCCACAGCCGCCGCCGGATCGGGGTCGGCGCGGTCACCAGGTACACCAGCGCGAACACCGGCACGACCAGGAACGCCTGCAGCATCTTGGCCAGGAACCCGGTGCCGACGCACGCGCCCGCGACCAGCAGCCAGCGGGTGCTGGCGTTCTCCTGGGCGCGGATCGCGGCGTAGGCGCCGGCGGTCAGCAGCAGCACCAGCAGCGCGTCGGGGTTGTTGAACCGGAACATCAGCGCGGCGACCGGGGTGAGCGCGAGCGCCGCCCCGGCCAGCAGCCCCGCCCAGGCGGGGAACCGGCGCCGGACCGCCGCGTACAGCGTCGCGACGGTCGCGACGCCCATCAGCGCCTGCGGGACCAGGATGCTCCAGGAGTTCACCCCGAAGATCCGCGCGGCGATCTCCATCGGCCACAGCGCGGCGGGCGTCTTGTCGACGGTGATGGCGTTGGCGGCGTCGGAGGAGCCGAAGAAGAACGCCTTCCAGCTGGTGGCGCCGGCCTGGACGGCGGCGGAGTAGAACGCGTTGGCCCAGCCGGACGCGCCGAGGCCCCACAGGTACAGCACGGCGGTCGCGGCGAGCAGGGCGAGCAGCGCGGGCCGCGCCCACGCGGGGTCGGTGCCGGGCCCGCGCCACAGGCGGCGCAGGAGCCGGTGGGGACGGCCTCCCCACCCGCCCGGGGTGCGGTGGGCGGGCGGGGAGGCCTGGATCGTGGAGGTCATCGGTGGATATCCCAGGGGTCAGCCGAGCTTGTACAGCTGGGCGCCGGTGGAGCCGGACGACGATGCGGTGCCGGACTGCGAGGTGCCGGGCTGCGAGGTGGACGTCGAGGTGCCGCCGTACTCGGAAGGGTCGACCAGGGTGCCGTTCTTCTGCACCCACGCGGTGACCGAGGAGTCCCCGCCGCCGGGGCCCATGCCGCCGCCGAGCAGGACGTAGCGGAGCTTGCCCTCCTTGACGTACTTCTGCATCTTGGCGACGGTCATCGCCGGGTCGCTGCCGGTGAAGCCGCCCATCGCCATGACGGGCCGTCCGGTGCTGAGGATGATCGGGTCGGCGGTCCGGGAGCTGGACACCGCCAGCAGCCAGGTGGCGCCGCCCTGGTTCTTCTCCAGGTAGGAGATCATCTGGCTGCTGACCTCGCCTCCGTCGGGGCCGCCGCCGAAGCCGCCGCGGCCCGCGCCGCCGTTCCAGGGCATCCGGTCTCCTTGCTGTGCGGTGCGTCCCTGCTGCGCGGTGGGTCCCTGCCCGGGGTTCTGCCCGGGGTTCTGCCCGGGGTTCTGCGCGCCGGGGGCGGTGCCGTTCGGTGTGCCCTGCGGCGCGCCGCCGCGCGCCTGGCCGCCCGGGAGACCGCCCGGGAAGCCGCCTGGGAAGCCGCCTCGGGATCCGCCCGGCATGCCGCCGGGTCCGCCGCGCATGCCGCCCGGTCCGAATCCGGTGGACGGCCCGGCCTGCGGGTTGGAGCCGCCCGAGGCGGTCGAGGCAGCCGACACCGCGTAGGCGCCCGGCCCGGCCAGTGTCGCGACGGCGGCCAGCGCGGTCCCGGCCACGAGCGCGCGGGCGCCGGCGCGGCGGGTGAGGCGGGCGAGCAGCAGCGCGGCGATGGACGCCGCGGTCGCGGCGAGGATCGTCCAGCGCAGCCAGGGATGCCAGGACGGGGTGCGGTCCAGCAGGACGAACGCCCACGCTCCGGTCGCGGCGATCGCGGCCGCGCCCGCGAGGGGCCGCAGCCGGTCCCAGCGGGTCTCGCCGCGGCCGGCGCGGAACAGCAGGACGGCGCCGGCGCCGGTGAGCGCGGCGATCGCGGGTGCCAGGGCGGTGGTGTAGTAGGGGTGGAAGGTGCCTTCGGCGAAGCTGAAGATGACGTAGTGGACGGCGAGCCATCCGCCCCACAGCAGCAGCGCGGCGCGGGCGAGGTCGGTGCGGGGCCGCTTCCACAGCAGCACCAGGCACGCGGCCAGCGCGATGACGGCGAACGGGATCAGCCAGGAGATCTGGCCGCCGACGATGTCGTTGAACAGCCGCCCCGCGCCGGGCTGCCCGCCGAAGGAGGCGCCGCCGCCGGGTCCGCCGCGTCCGCCGCCGGGGCCGTTGTTCTCGCCGAACACGCGGCCGAGGCCGTTGTAGCCGATGACCAGGTCCCAGACGGTCCCGTCGGTGCTGCCGCCGATGTAGGGCCGGCTCGCGGCGGGGATCGCGTCGACGATCAGCATCCACCAGAACGACGACACCGCGAGCACGGCGCCGGCGGCGACCAGGTGCCCGAGGCGCCGCACGATCCCGGGGCGTCCGGCGATCAGGTAGACCAGCGCGAGCGCGGGGACGACCAGGAACGCCTGCAGCATCTTGGTGTTGAAGCCGCAGCCGACGAAGAACGCCGACAGCAGCAGCGGCCGCAGCCGCCCGGTCTCGACGGCGCGCTGGCACGCCCACGCGGCGGCGACCAGCAGCAGCACCAGCAGCGTGTCGGGGTTGTTGTCGCGGTTGATCGCGACGGTGATGGGGGTGAGGGCCAGCACGGCGGCGGCGATGAGCGCGGCGGGGTGCCCGAACGCGCGGCGGACGGTGGCGTACAGCAGCGCGACCGCGGCGACGCCCTCGATGACCTGCGGGAGCAGCAGCGCCCACGTGCCGAAGCCGATGACACGGGCGAACAGTTCCATCACCCACAGCGCCATGGGCGGCTTGTCGACGGTGATGTAGTTGCCGGCGTCCAGGGAGCCGAAGAAGAACGCCTTCCAGCTCTGGGTGCCGCTCTTGACGGCGGCGGCGTAGAAGTCGTTGGCGTAGCCGCCGGAGGTGAGGTTCCAGGCGTACAGGGCGGCGGCGACGGCCAGGACCGCCCACAGCGCCGGGCGCGCCCAGCGCGGGTCGCCGGGGGCGCCGAGCAGCAGCCGGCGGATCCGGCCGCCGTGCTCGGGGGCCGCGGCCGGTGCGGCGGGCGCGGGGATCGTCTGTGCCATCAGAGGGTTCCTCCGGTCTCCTCGGCGGCCGGCGCGCGGCCGTCCCCGGAGATCGCGACGTCGGTGCGGGGGCCGGTGCCGGGGGCGCCGGCGTGCGGGGAGCCGGCGCCCTCGTCGCGGTCCCCGAGGCGGCGGGGGTGGAAGATCCAGGCGCGCATCAGCAGGAACCGCACGAGGGTCGCGACGCCGTTGGCGGCGATGAGCGCGATGACCTCGACGGCGCGGGACGCGCCGGGCGCGGCGGCGTGCAGCAGGGCGAGCCCGCCGGTGGACAGCGCCAGGCCGAGCAGGAACGTCGCGCCGCCTTCGAGCTGCTGGCGCAGGGCGCGGCGGGTGCCGGTGACGCCGAAGGTGAAGCGCCGGTTGGCGGCGGTGTTGCCGATGGTGGTGACGACCAGCGACAGCGCGTTCGCCCACAGCGGCCCCATGACCAGCCGCAGCAGCACGAACAGGACCAGCTGCGCGAGGGTGCTGATGGCGCCGATGACGGCGAAGGCGGGCAGCTGCCGCGCCATCCCGGCGGGCAGGCCCGCTGCGGCTCCGGGGCCGCCGGCGGCTGGGGTGCGGCGGCCGCCGACGGGGGCGCGGAACGCGCCGGTGAGCATGCGGCGGGCGACGCGGGCCATGCCGCGCAGGTCGTCGCGGGCGGTGCGGACGACGTCGACGCGGGAGTCGGGGTCGTCGACCCAGTCGACGGGGACCTCGTGGATGCGCAGCCCGTTGCGTTCGGCGAGCAGCAGCAGCTCGGTGTCGAAGAACCACTCCTCGTCCTCCACCGACGGCAGCAGTGCCTGCACGATCTCGGTGCGGGCGGCCTTGAAGCCGCACTGGGCGTCGGAGAAGCGGGCGGCGAGGGTGGTGCGCAGCAGCAGGTTGTAGCAGCGGGAGATGACCTCGCGGCGGGGGCCGCGCACGACGGCGGACCCGCGGGTGAGCCGGGACCCGATCGCCAGGTCGCTGTGCCCGGAGATCAGCGGCGCGACCAGCGGCAGGAACGCGTCCAGGTCGGTGGACAGGTCCACGTCCATGTAGGCGACGACGTCGGCGTCGCTGGTGCCCCACACGTGCCGCAGGGCCCGTCCGCGTCCCTTGAGGCTCAGGTGGACGGCGTCGACGCGGTCCAGCCGTCCGGTCAGCTCCTGGGCGACGCGCCAGGTGCCGTCGGTGCTGGCGTTGTCGGCGATGGTGATCCGGAACGGGTAGGGGAAGGTGTCGGCCAGGTAGGCGTGCAGCCTGCGCACGCTGGCGGCCAGGACGCGTTCCTCGTTGTAGACGGGGATGACCACCTCGACCAGCCTGCCCCGCCCGCCGTGGTCGTGCACGGGCGGGGGCGGCCCGGCGGGCGTGCCCCGTTCGGTGACAAGGTGACTCATGGGACCGAGGTTCGGGTCCGGGTGTGGGAAGCCCCTGAGCCGTTGATTAACGCGGTATGAGAAAACCCGCGGGGCCCCGGTGCGGGCGGTGTCTCAGTCGCGGGGCTCGCCGGTGCCGGGGAGGCGGACGCGGGCGAGGGCGCCGCCGCCCTCGGCGGGTTCGAGGGCGACGCGGCCGCCCATCTCGCCGACGACGCGGGCGACGATCGACAGGCCGAGCCCGGAGCCGGGCAGGCTCCGCGCCGACGGCGACCGCCAGAACCGCTCGAACACGTGCGGCAGGTCGGCGGCGGGGATGCCGGGGCCGTGGTCGCGGACGGTGAGCTCGCCGCCGGCGAGCCGGACGGTGACGGTCCCGGCGGGCGGGGAGAACTTCACGGCGTTGTCCAGCAGGTTCACCACGGCGCGTTCCAGCGAGGCGGGGTCGCCGCGCACGTACCAGGGCTCGGTGTCGGCGCGGACGGTCAGGCCGGGGCCGCGCAGCCGGGCGCGTTCGACGGCGCGGTCCACCACGTCGTGCAGCGCGACGGTCTCCAGGACCGGTTCGGCCTCGTCGGGCCGGGCGAGTTCGAGGAGGTCGCCGACCAGGCTGGACAGCTCCTGCATCTGCGCCTTGACGCTGACCATCAGGTTGTGGCGGGCGGCGGCGGGCAGGTCGCGGCCGGTGGCCTCGGCGCGCAGCAGCAGGTCGATGTTGGTGCGCAGGCTGGTGAGGGGGGTGCGCAGCTCGTGCCCGGCGTCGGCGATGAGCTGCTGCTGGCGGTCCCGGGAGGCGGCCAGCGCGCTGGTCATGGCGTTGAAGGAGCGGCTGAGCCGGGCGATCTCGTCGGTGCCCTCGGCGGGGATGCGGGTGCCGAGGTCCTCGGTGCGGGCGATGTGCTCGACGACGCCGGTCAGCTCGTCGACGGGACGCAGCGACGCGCGGGCGATCATCAGGCCGGCGGCGGCCGACACCAGCACGCCGAGGGCGGTGACGGCGACCAGCAGCAGCGCGAGGTTGTCCAGCGGCCCCTCCACCTCGTCCAGGGAGATCGCGACCGACACCGCGAACGGGGTGCCGTCGGAGGCCTGCGCGGGGTAGGTGAGGATCCGCACGTCCTCGGACTTGCCGCTGGAGTTGACGCCGGTCCCGTCGTGCAGGGCGCGGTCGCTGTCGCCGCGGGCGACGGCGGCGTCGGCGGCGGTGACCTTCAGCGACCCGGCGTCGGGGACGGTGCAGCCCCGCCCGCGCGCGTCGACGACCTGGGTGATCTCGTAGGGGCCGGGCAGGCGCCCGTCGGTGCCGCTGCTGGTCGCGACGGACCGGCAGTCGCGCAGCGCCTCCTGCAGTTCGGGCAGCATCCGCGCCATGCGGCCCGGTCCGCCGCCGGGTCCGCCGGGCCCGCCGGGGCCGGGCGGACCGGCGGAGAACGCGCCGAGGCGGCGGTCCAGCTCGTGGTAGAGCTGGTTGCGGGTGAGGTACCAGCCGGCGGCGGCGCAGACGGCGACGGCGAGCGCGACGGCGGCGGCGGTGAGCAGCGCCATCCGGGCCCGCAGCGTCAGCCGCCGCGTCACCGGCGGGCGCCTGGGGGCGCGTGCCGCGCCGGGGCGCCGCCCGGCGGTCACGGGGACGCCGCCGTCCGCAGCACGTAGCCGACGCCGCGGACGGTGTGCACCAGCCGCGGCATCCCGCCGGCCTCGGTCTTGCGCCGCAGGTACATCACGTACACGTCGAGGGAGTTGGAGGCGGGTTCGAAGTCGAAGCCCCAGACGGTCTCGAGGATCTGCTCGCGGGTGAGGACCTGGCGGGGGTGGGTCAGGAACATCTCCAGCAGCATGTACTCGGTGCGGGTGAGGGCGAGGGGCCGGCCGGCGCGGGTGACCTCGCGGGTGAGGGTGTCCATCCGCAGGTCGTCGAAGGCCAGGACGTCGTCGCGGCGGGCGTCGCCGCCGGGGTCGGCGTTCATCGCGCTGCGCCGCAGCAGGGCCCGGACCCGCGCGAGCAGCTCGTCCAGCTCGAACGGTTTGGCGAGGTAGTCGTCGGCGCCGGCGTCCAGGCCGGTGACGCGGTCGCCGACCATGTCGCGGGCGGTGAGCATCAGCACCGGCATGGTGGCGCCGGCGGCGCGCAGCCGCCGGCAGGTGGTCAGGCCGTCCATCCGGGGCATGAGCACGTCCAGCACGACCAGGTCGGGGCGTTCGGCCTCGACGCGTTCCAGGGCCATGACGCCGTCGGCGGCCTCGGCGACCCGGTAGCCCTCGAACTCCAGGCTGCTGGACAGCGACTCGCGGACGGCGGGCTCGTCGTCGACGATCAGTATCCGGGCGGCGGGCGCCGCCTGCGGGGTGCCGGGCTCCATGCACTCACCGTAAACACCGCCGGTGAGGGGTCCGGCCGCGGGCGGGCGTTTCTCATGGATCTTTCAGGAAGTTCTGAGCGCGGCTTCAGCGGGGCGGGGCGCCGCCGGGGTCGTCGGTCGCGCCGGCCCACGGGTCCCGGCGCGGCCCGTCGCGGTGGGCGCGAGGGGCCGTGGGAGCCTCCGCCGGAGGGTCCGCGGTGAGGTTCTCGGTCCGGAGGTTCTCGGTGGTGACGGTGCGGGCGGTGGCGCGGACGACGACGGGCCCGGGCGCGGGGCGGGTCGCGGTGACCCAGGTGGTGCGGGCCACGTCCACGACGACGTCGCGGGCGACGTCCAGGACCAGGTCGCGCAGCACGTCCTTCATCGCGATCTTCAGGGCCTCGCGGAGCAGGTCGGCCATGACGACCTCGATCGCGGCGGTGGCGGCCTGCGCGGCGGCGCGGACGGCAAGGTCGCGGGCGGTGCGGGCGAACGCGCCG
>NZ_WBMR01000323.1 GCF_008923365.1 Actinomadura montaniterrae | reverse complement strand
GGCGCGCCCGGCATCGGGCCCGGCATGGGGCCGGGCCGCGCGGGCATCGGCCGCGGCTGCGGCTGCGCCGACCGCCGCGGCAGGCTCCACACCTGCCGCTTCTCCAGCGGCTGCTGCAGCGTGTACGGGTGCAGGCCGAGCCGGCCGATGCGCTGCCGGTCGTTGCGGGCGCGGATCATCGAGAAGATGACGACCGCGAACACGCACGTCCAGATGACGTTCAGCGGCGTCAGGTACCGCTGGATCTTCATCCACAGCGACGCGGTGTCGTGCCAGCCGTCGTCGTTGTTGTCCTCCTTGACGACCTTCCCGTGCGACCGGGACGTGCTGACCGCGCTGGTGCCGGATCCGCTGAGCGTGTTGTCGCGGATCTCCGAGCCGCCCGCGGAGCCGATCACCGAGATGCCGTGCGCCTTCGCGCCCTTGATCGTGTTGCCGAGCAGCGTCGCCGACGAGCCGCGCATGTAGATGCCGGTGCGGGCGCCGTCCACGGTGTTGCCGGCGAGGTTGGCGTCCCGCACCCCGTCGCGCAGCGAGATGCCCTGCCGGACCTGCCCGGTGAGCTGGTTGCCGGAGATCTGCACGTTGGTGGCGGCGTCCCGCACGACGATGCCCATGTCGCCGCCGATGACCTTGCTGTTCTGCACCGACAGCTTGTCGCCGCCGAGCAGCTCGATGCCGTAGTGGCCGTTGTCCTTGGCGAGGCTGTTGTTGATCGAGCTGTCGCCGAAGCTCTCCAGCGACTCGCCGGACGCGGACGGCCCGTCGGCGAGCGCCTTGCCGTTCAGCGTGAAGCCGTCGTGGCCGTTCTTCTCCGCGGTGCAGTTGGTGACGCGGATCTTCTCGGTGGCCCGCGACAGCACGAACCCGTCGCCCCTGCTGCCCCGCACGGTCGTGTTCGCGATGTTGGCGTTCTTCGCGAACCGGTGCATGACCAGCCCGTTCACCTGGCTGTTCAGGATCTCGTTGTTGGTGATCTGGGTCTGGTTGGAGCCGGAGACGAACAGCCCGAACGCGTCGCCGGTGACGGTGCTGTTGGTGATCGACCCGGTGACGAGGTCGGCGGCCGGGACGTGCGTGGCGGTGCCGCCGGGCGTCTCGGTCTCGATGTCGCCGGGGCCGCCGCCGGTGTTGCCGCCGTTCTGCTGCTGCTCCTGGCGCTTCTTCTTGGCGGCGTGCCGCTGCTCCTTGTTGAGGTGCTTGCTCGCGCTGGACGGGCGGTCGGTGCCGGTCAGTGCGATGCCGCCGGTCCGGCCGCTCCAGAAGCCGAGGTCGGAGACCTTGGTGTAGTCCATCTTGAACTCGCCGCCGACGGCGCGGATGTAGGCGCGGCCGTCGGCGACCTGCCGGTCCGGGGCGTTGGCGCGCGGGTTCCAGCTGGTGATCTGCACCGGGGCGCGCTGGGTGCCCTTGATCTGGACGGTGCCGCCGAAGCTGACGATGGAGCTGAACGCGCCCGGCAGGCTGCCCATCCGCAGCACGAGCGGGCTCGTGCCGCTGGCGAGCAGCAGCTTCGCGCCGTCGGCGACGAACACGTGGATGCCGAGCAGGTACGAGCCGTCGGTCTGGCGGCGGAAGTACTGGCCGCCGAACTTGGCGAGGTCGGCGATGGTGTAGGGGCGGCCGTTGGTCGTCGGCGGCAGGACGAGCGTCTTGCCCTGCGCGGAGCCGAAGATCTGCGGCCGCTTCCACTGCGCGGTCGCCTGCCCGCCGATCATCAGGATCGCCGAGAGCACGGACCGGGTCTGCATGATCCGCTGGTCTTCCTGGTCGACCAGCGCGGCCTGCCGGTTGGCGTCGGCGACGGGGTCGGCGTGCGCGCGCGGCGCCGGCGTCCCGGGCAGCACCCCGAGCGGGACGAGCCCGAGGCCGAGCGCGGCGGCGGCCGTGGCGAGACCCCGCCCCGCGGCGCCGGGAAGGCGCGGGCGGTGGTTCGGGTGCGTCACCTCAGCCCACTCCCTGGAGCGAGCTGGCGCTCTGCCCGGCGCCGCCGACCTGGTCGGAGGTGCGGGTCAGCCAGCCCTGCTTGTTCATGGTGATGAACGCGTACAGCTTGATCGGCAGCGAGATGCCGATGACGACGAACACGGTCAGCGGCAGCAGCAGGATCTCGCCGGGGTGCCGCTTGAGGTGCGACCAGCCGCGGATGCCGCGGCCGAGCAGCACCCAGCCGAGCGCCAGCGTGATGCCGATCGGGTTGAAGTTGTCGGCGATCCGGCTGAAGATCAGGTAGCCGAGGGTGACCGCCATGGTGACGGGGGTCAGCAGGATCTGCAGCACGGTGACCTTGGTGACGAACGGCGTCTTCCACAGCCAGCCCTTCCACAGGGCGGTGAGGTAGCAGCGGTAGGAGTTGCGGCTCCACCGGATGCGCTGCTTGAAGAAGGCCCGGAACGAGTCGGGGAACATCGAGATCGCGCGCGCCGACGACTGGTGCACGGTCTTGTAGCCCTGCGACAGGGTGAGCCAGGTGAGGCGGCCGTCGTCGCCGGCGATGCAGCGGCGGCCGAGGAAGAACTCGTTCTCCAGGTTCTCCACCACCGGCAGGATGACCGAGCGGCGGTAGGCGGCGGTGCGGCCGGACAGGCAGGCGACGCCGCCCTTGGAGCCCATCGCCGGGACGTAGTCGTAGTAGCGCAGGTTGACCAGCCAGTCGGCGATGCGGCGCCAGACGCTGGTGGTGCGCTGGTAGACGTTCTGCTGGGTGCCGACGCCGCCGACCTGCGGGTCCTCGAACGGCATCTGGACGGCGTCGAGCAGGCCGGGCTGCCACCAGGTGTCGGAGTCGGCGAACACGATGACCTCGCCGCGGGCGGCGCGGATGCCGACGCCGAGCGCGGAGCGCTTGCCGGAGTGCTCGTAGACGAGCACGTGCAGCCGCGGGTCGGTGACCTGGGCGAGCCGCCGGTGCCCCTCGGTGTCGGCGACGTCGATCACGATGATGACCTCGCTGGGGTTCTGGGCGAGCCAGCTC
Organism: Actinomadura montaniterrae; assembly: GCF_008923365.1. Classification (GTDB taxonomy): domain Bacteria; phylum Actinomycetota; class Actinomycetes; order Streptosporangiales; family Streptosporangiaceae; genus Spirillospora; species Spirillospora montaniterrae. The sequence goes on along the minus strand of NZ_WBMR01000323.1, from coordinate 5,075 downwards.
TCCAGGCAGCGGATGAGGATCTCGGGGTCCTCGCGGTAGGAGGGGACCACGACCGAGACGGTCGTCCGGAAGTTGTTGACCACCGGCTTGTCCATGCGGGACAGGATCACCCGGTAGAGCCAGAGCCCCCAGACGAGCAGCCCGGCGAAGCCCAGCGGGACGAACTTCCGCCAGTCGCCTCCGGCCGTCGCCCCCGCGACCGAACTCCAGGCGTCACTCAGCCACCCCGTGACAGACGACAAAACAGGTCCTCTCTCTCCCGTGGCATCGGGAGCTCCGCCGACTCTTGCGACCCCGTGCCACCTCAAGTAAGAGTGAGCAGACCAGCAATTGGTTCATCTTTGCCAGATGCGGCCACACTTGCCCTATTGGCGGGGCTCTTTATCGTGCCGCATGATCAACTGTCAAGGGATTGCCGGAGATCGTTCGTCGATCGACGCGTCGGTAAGCATCCGGACGCACGGACGCCATGCTTCGGAAACACCCAACCGGTAGTTAGCTGCCGTGTAGAGGGCTGGAAGTCCGATTGATTGCTATTTGTCGGCTTTTAGCTACGCGCCAGTAGGCGTGGTGTGATTCGTGTCACGTTTAGTCGCCACCGGGAACGTCTCTGTGGCCTGCGTCCCGCAAGCCGCCCGGTTTTGGGTGGTTGCCACTGGTTACCAGCGGGTAGCATGATGTCGAGTTACTGACCAGTAGAACGTGCGGGGCCGGCCGGCGCCGCCGGACCAGACGGAGTCTCGAATGGGGCACTACAAGAGCAACCTCCGGGACCTGGAGTTCAACCTCTTCGAGGTGTTCAAGCGCCAGGACCTCCTCGGCAGCGGACCGTACGCCGACCTGGACGAGGACACGGTGCGCAGCATCCTCGACGAGGTGAACCGGCTCGCCGAGGGCCCGCTGGCCGACTCCTTCGAGGACGCCGACCGCCACCCGCCGGCGTTCGACCCCGCGACCGGCACCGTCGAGATGCCGGAGAGCTTCAAGAAGTCGTTCAAGGCGTGGATGGACGCCGAGTGGTACCGCCTCGACCTCGCCCCCGAGTTCGGCGGCAGCGGCGCCCCCCGCTCGCTGACCTGGGCCGTCGCCGAGCAGGTGCTGGGCGCCAACCCCGCGGTCTACATGTTCGCCTCCGGCCCCGGGTTCGCCCAGATCCTGTGGCACATCGGCACCCCGGAGCAGAAGAAGTTCGCCGAGCTGGCGCTCGAGCGGCAGTGGGGCGCCACCATGGTGCTGACCGAGCCGGACGCCGGCTCCGACGTCGGCGCCGGCCGTACCAAGGCCGTCCAGCAGCCCGACGGCACCTGGCACATCGAGGGCGTCAAGCGCTTCATCACCTCGGCCGAGCACGACATGGCCGAGAACATCTTCCACCTGGTGCTCGCCCGCCCCGAGGGCGCCGGCCCCGGCACCAAGGGCCTGTCGATGTTCCTCGTCCCCAAGTACCTCGTGGACGTCGAGACCGGCGAGCTCGGCGAGCGCAACGGCGCCTACGTCACCAACGTCGAGAAGAAGATGGGCCTCAAGGTCTCCACGACCTGCGAGCTCACCCTCGGCGAGAAGCACCCCGCCGTCGGCTACCTCGTCGGCGACGTGCACCAGGGCATCAAGCAGATGTTCCTCGTCATCGAGTACGCCCGGATGATGGTCGGCACCAAGGCGATCGCCACCCTGTCCACCGGCTACCTGAACGCGCTGGAGTACGCCAAGGAGCGCGTCCAGGGCGCCGACATGACGCAGATGACCGACAAGGCCGCCCCGCGCGTCACGATCACCCACCACCCGGACGTCCGCCGCAGCCTCATGACCCAGAAGGCCTACGCCGAGGGCATGCGGGCGCTGGTGCTGCTCACCGCGTCCTACCAGGACGCCGTGCAGGTCGCCGAGCACGAGGGCCGCAAGGACGAGCAGGCCGAGAAGATCAACGACCTGCTGCTGCCGATCGTCAAGGGCTTCGGCTCCGAGCGCGCCTACGCGCTGCTCGGCGCCGAGTCGCTGCAGACCTTCGGGGGCTCCGGCTTCCTGCAGGAGTACCCGGTCGAGCAGTACATCCGCGACTCCAAGATCGACACCCTGTACGAGGGCACCACCGCGATCCAGGGGCAGGACCTGTTCTTCCGCAAGATCCTGCGGGACAACGGCGAGGCCCTGAAGGTGCTCGCCGGCGAGATCAAGGCGTTCGCCGAGTCCGAGGCGGGCAACGGCCGGCTGAAGAACGAGCGGGCCCTGCTCGGCAAGGCCCTCGACGACGTGCAGGGCATCCTGAACCCGATGATCGGGTGGGCGCTCGGCTCGATGGAGAACCCGAAGGAGCTGTACCGGGTCGGCCTCAACACCTCCCGGCTGCTGCTCGCCCTCGGCGACCTGATCGTCGCGTGGCTGCTGTGCCGGCAGGCCGAGGTCGCCCTCACCGCCCTCGGCGGCGACGTCTCCGACTCCGACAAGGCCTTCTACACCGGCAAGGTCGCCGCGGCGCAGTTCTTCTGCCAGACGGTGCTGCCGCGGCTGGCGTCCGACCGGGCCGTCACCGAGGCCACCACCCTCGACGTGATGGAGCTGCCCGAAGAGGCGTTCTGACCCACCCGCATCACCGAACCCACCGCCCTCCCGCGGACCGGGAACGCGCGGCCCCTGCCACCCTTGTGCGGCAGGGGCCGCTGCGCTTCCCGCGCCGGGGTCACTAGTGTGGGCGCGTCTCCCCCCGCCCCCCGAAACCGAACCGGAGAACCCGATGCCGGACATCCGACACCGCGTCTCTTTGCGTCTCCCCCTGGCCGTGTCCCTCGCCGGGGTGCTGGTCGCCGCGGGCTGCTCCGACTCCGGCAAGGCGGGCAAGAGCGACCCGCCGACCGCCAAGGCGGGCGGCTCCACCACGCCCACGGCGACCACCGCGGCGGCCGGGTTCACCAAGGAGGGCTGGTTCGGCGGCGCCGACGGCCTGCACGCCCGGCTCCAGATCACCGGCGTCGAGCGGCAGGGCGCCAAGTCCGTCCTGAAGTACAGCCTGACCTCGCTCGACCAGGCGCCGAAGTCGGTGCCGGTCGAGATCGCGCTGCTCGACCCCGTGGCCGGGAAGCTGTACAAGCCGACCGCGACCACCAGCGCCGCGCAGCTCGCGCCGAACGCCACCCGGCAGATGCAGGCCGAGTACCCGGCCGTCCCGCAGAACGTCCAGAAGCTCACCGCGATCACCCCCGGCACCGCGGGCGAGTACACCGGCATCCCCGTGACGGGCATCGGGGACGCGCCCGCGGCGGGGGCCGCGACGTCCGGCGGGAACCCCGCCGAGCTGTACGACATCACCGAGGGCGAGATCAAGGACGTGACGTCCAGCGGCACCGACGTCACCATGAACCTGCGCACCGACGTGCTGTTCGCGTTCAACTCCGCCAAGCTCTCCGGCCGCGCCAAGTCCGTCCTGGACGAGGCCGCGCAGGAGATCAAGGCGAAGGCCGACCCGGACAAGCGGCCGCTGACCTTCGACGGCCACACCGACAGCAAGGGCAGCGACTCCTACAACCTCAAGCTGTCCCGCCAGCGCGCCGAAGCCGTCATGAACGAGATGAAGAAGCGGCTCGGCGGCTCCTTCAAGTACTCCGCGCACGGCAAGGGCGAGGCCGAGCCGGTCGCCAAGGAGGGCGGCAAGGACGACGCGCAGGCCCGCGCCCGCAACCGCCGCGTCGAGATCTCCTATGTCGTCCGGCAGCAGGCCGACGGCACCACCGGCTCCAGCACCGCCGCCGCGGACGGCCGCGGCGGCACCGTCGCGCCCGCCGCATTCCACGGCCAGGACGGCACCACCGTCGCCAGCCGGTACGGCCGCTTCGGCGCCGACAAGCGCCGCCTGGACGTCAAGCCGTTCTACCGGGACGGCGCCTACATCGTCTGCGTCTTCACCATCACCGACGAAGGCCCCGGCACCACCCCGCCCGACGCGAACTACGCGCACAAGGACTACCCGGGCGGCGCGTTCACGTCGTTCTCCGTCCTCGCGCAGGGCGGCAAGGACGTGTACCGGGCCGTCCGCGTCGGCCCCGGCGACCCCGGCAAGCCCGCCGTCTACGTCGACCCGGGCCGCGCCACCTTCCTCACCGCCGTGAACCAGCCGCAGCGCGGGTTCGTCTACGTCCCGGCCCCGCCCGGCAACATCTCGTCCGTGGTCTTCGACGGCGGCCCCTTCGGCAAGGTCCTCAACGTCCCGGTCCAGTGACCCGGCGCGGCGTCACTGCTTGGCGGACGCCACGAACGCCTTGATGCGCTGGGCCGCCCGGTCGAGGTCGGCCTTGGGCGCGTGCGCCTTTTCGGCGGCCTGCACGAACGCGTAGGTGAGGGCGGCCGTGCAGAGGTCGGCCTGCGACCACGGCTTGGTGCAGCCGACCACCGTCGGCCACCCGTTCGCGTCCATCGTCGCGAACGACACGGCCACGTACGGGCTCGGCGGGCCGCCGTTCGTCAGCTCGTCCTTCCGGATGGACGCCCGCATGGTGCGCACCCCGGTCGGGATGGCCTGCACGGGCAGCGGCGGCCGGCAGCCGCCCTCCTGCTGCCGCGCCTGCGGCGAGTCGGGGAAGTAGTCGCAGTCCATCTGGTATTTCGCGCTGACCCCTCCCGGCAGCACCTGGGTGATCGTCCCGGTCAGGCCCGCGCCCCCGGTTCCGTTGCGGGGCGGGACGTCGGTCTCCCCGCCGCCGTCCACGCCCATGGACCCCGCGCACCGCTCGGCGGCGGGAGCGATCAGGTACTGCCCGATCTGGGTGCGGAAGACGGCCGCGCCCTTCGGCGGTCTCACCTGCTCGGGCAGCCGCACCTTCGCGGGTCCGGCGGACGGCGTCATCGTCGTCACCGTCGGGCCGGCGTAGGTGGTGGTCGTGCAGTCCCGGACGGCGGCGACGGTGACGGCGGGCGGCGCGCCGGTGTCGTGCTTCCCGCCCGATCCGTGCCGGGCCGTGGTCGCGACGACGACGGCGCCGGCGGCAACGACCGCCGCCGTCCCGGCCGCGACCGCCGCGATCCCGCCCGCTCCCTTCAGCCCGCCGGCGGCCCCCTTCGCGCCCGCCGCGGCGCCCTTCCCGGCC
>NZ_WBMR01000322.1 GCF_008923365.1 Actinomadura montaniterrae | reverse complement strand
ATCGCCAGGTGCGCCATCCCCGGCGGCATCTCGCCGGTCCCGGCGGTGCCGGCGGTGCGCGGCTCGTCCGCGGGGATCTCGCAGAGCAGCGACGGGGGGATCGTCACCATCGCGACCGTCCCGCCCGTCCGCCCGGCGAGCCGCACGGTGATGCCGTGCCTGCGGGCCAGCCGGTGTACCACGGGGAAGCCCGTCTGCCGCGACGTCTCGTCCGTCATCGGCGGGACCGGCCCGGCCAGCGCCTTGTTCAGGCCGTCGAGCTGGGTGGGCGACATGCCGATGCCGGAGTCCTCGATGCGCAGCATCACGTCGCCGTCGGCGAGCAGGTGCGCGCTCACCGTCACCCGCGAGGGCGAGTAGCGGGTCGCGTTGTCCAGCAGCGCCGCGACCAGGGACGCGAGGTCCTCCGCCGCGTACGCGGGCACGGCGAGCTCCACCACGCGCAGGATCGACACGTGCTGGTACTGCTCGATGGACGACTCCGCCATCCGGATCACGTCCAGCAGCGACGTGTCGGCCCCGGACGCCTCCTCGGCGTCCCGGCCGGCGAGGACCCGCAGGTCGCGCGCCGCGCGCCGCATGCGGGTCACGCCGTGGTCGATCTCGTAGAGGGCCTCGAGCCGGTCCGGGTCCTCCTCCTGCCGTTCCAGCAGGTCCATGGCCGGACGCATCTTCTCCGCGAGGACGAGGAACTGCAGGCAGAAGCGTTCGCACAGGTCCGGCCACACGTCCGGATCGGCGGGGACGCGCGCTGGAGCCCGCGCCGGCGCCTGCGGCTGCGCGGCCATGGGCATCCCCATCTGCGGCTGCGCGGGCGGCCGCATCGGCGGCTGCGCCTGCATCTGCGACTGCGGGGCCGCGGCCGCCTGCGGAACCCCCATCGCCTGCGCCTGCGAGAAACCCTGCGCCTGCGCCTGCGGAACCCCCTGGGCCTGCGCCTGCGGGATGCCTTGCGCCTGCGGCTGCGAAAACCCCTGCGGCTGCGCCTGCGAGACGCCCTGGGCCTGCCCCTGCGCCTGCGGGACACCTTGCGGCTGCCCCTGCGGGGCGCCCTGCGCCTGCGCGTGCGGCGGCGCGAAGGCCTGCGGCGACGCCTGTGGAACGGTCCGCTGCGGCGGGACGGCCTGCCGGGTGCGCCTCCGCCACTTCACCGGCGCGCTCCGGCGTCCGCTGCCGGCAGGTGCGCGCCGCAGGTCATCCGGCGTTTCGTCAAAGCAGCCTTCTTCACCTAAGCCTCGGCACCGTGCGACACGGCAGCGGGCCGCGGGCGCTCGGGACGCCGGCAGACGGCCCCCTGCCGGGAGGGGCACCGGGAAAGACTGGCACACGCACCGTCGTCGATCAATCCATTCCGGTTACATAACCCTTATGGCCACTAAAAGGCTCTATTCACCTTTTGTCGCCATTGCCGTAAACCTCCCACTGCGTCCCTGTTGGCCGACGGCCCGGCCGAGCGCGTCCAGGCCGCGGGCGATCGGCGGCTGCCGCTCGGCGCCGCGCCGGACGAAGGCGATGAGACGGCGCTTCGGCACCGCGCCGCCGCGCAGCGGGACCCGGACCACCCGGTCCCCCGCCGGCACCGGCGCCAGCCGGGGCACCGGCGCGCCCCCGAAACCGTGCGCGACCAGCGACGACACGCCGCGGGCCTCGGCCTCGCCGTCCTGGTCGGCCTCGAACCCGCCGCGGGCGCCGCCGCCCTCGGCCGCCGCGAGCGCGGGCTATAACCAACCGGTTATCGCACTCACCCGAACAAGCATTAGCCAGGTATGGGCGCAGGTCACAAGATGGTCGCACGGCACCGACGCCGACAGACGCACCCACCCGACGCGACCGAGAGGAACGACCGTGGCGCCGAGCAAGACCGCGGAGGTGATCGGGGCCGGGCTGGCCGGGCTCACCGCCGCCACCGCACTGGCCCAGCGGGGCTGGACGGTCCGCCTGCACGAGCGCGATTCCGACATCCGCGCGATCGGCGCCGGGATCTACGTGTGGGGCAACGGCCTCGCGACCCTCGAGGCGCTCGGCCTCTACGAGGAGGCCGCGCGCGGCGCCCACGTCGGGCCGGTCCTGGAGACCCGCGACCACCGCAACCGCGTCGTCGAGGAGGTGCCGATCAACGGCCCCGGCCAGGCGCGGGTGCTCACCATCATGCGCGACCACCTGATCACCACGCTGATCCGCGGCGCCGAGAAGGCCGGCGTGGACATCCGCACCGGCTCGGAGGTGACCGAGGCGGGCCCCGACGGGCGGATCGTCCTGCGGTCCGGCGCGACGTCCCGCGCCGACGTCGTGCTCGCCGCGGACGGCGTGAACTCCCGGATCCGCCACCAGTACGACATCGTCGCGCACCGCGCGCCCGCCCGGCAGGGCGCCACCCGGCTCACCGTCCCCCGCTCGCCCGGCTTCGTCCCGCCGCAGGACCAGGGCAAGTACATCGAGTACTTCAGCGGCCGGCGCCGCGTCCTGTACACCCCGAGCAGCGAGACGAGCCTCTACGTCGCGCTGGTCGCCGACGAGGACGACCGGCCCGCGAGCCGCATCCCGGTCGACACCGCCGCGTGGATCCGCTCGTTCCCGCATCTGGAGGACCTGCTCGGCGCGTGCGCCGGCGTCCCCGGACGCTGGGACACCTTCCAGTTCCTCACCCTCACCCGCTGGTCCCTGGGCCGGCTCGCGTTCCTCGGCGACGCCGCGCACGCCCAGCCGCCCTACCTCGGCCAGGGCGGCGGCTGCGCGATGATGAGCGCCCTCGGCCTCGCCGACGCGCTCAGCGGCTCCGGCGCCCCCGTCGACCAGCGGCTGCGCGACTGGGAGTACGCCGAGCGGCCCACGATCGAGCACACCCAGCGCTGGTCGCACCGGCTCGGGCGGCTCAACTACGTGCCCGACGCCGCCCGCGCGTCGCTGCTCAGGGGCTGCGGGCGGGTACACCGCCTCGGCGCGTCCCGGCTGCGCGCCGCCCTGACCACCCCGACCGGCTCCGGACGGTTCGCCGGCGCCGCCGCGGGCCACTGAACCGCGGGCCACGGAAAGGAAGACATGAGCGACCTGCAGACGATCGAGATCGACGGCCATCCGATCACCTACCAGGACCTCGGGCCGCGGGACGCGCCCGCCGTGCTGCTGATGAGCGGCTGGTGCCACGACCACCGGCTGTTCGACCGGCTCGTCCCGTACCTCGCCGACGACCTGCGCGTGCTGTGCGTCGACTGGCGCGGGCACGGCGAGGACCGCACACCCGTCGCCGACTTCGGCTACCGCGAGCAGGCGTCCGACACCATCGCCGTCCTGGACGCGCTCGGCGTCGGCCGGTTCCTGCCGCTGTCGCACTCGCACGGCGGCTGGGCCAACCTGGAGATCGCCGAACGGGTCGGGACGGCCCGCGCGCCGCGGCTCATCGTCGTCGACTGGCTGATGACCCCGCCCGCTCCGGACTTCGCCGCCGGGCTCGCCGCCGTCCAGGACCCGGAGACCTGGATCGAGGGCCGGCAGGGCCTCTACGACGTGTGGATGAACGGCCACGACCACGAGCGCGTGCGCCGCCACCTCGACGAGGAGATGTCCGGCTTCGGGTTCGAGATGTGGGCGCGGTCCTGCCGCGTGATCGCCGAGGCGTACGCCGAGTTCCGCTCCCCCCTCGACCGGATGGCCGCGCTCACCGAGCCCCGGCCCGTCAAGCACCTGTTCTCCCAGCCCACCGACCCCGCCTACGAGCAGGCCCAGATCGACTTCCACGCCGCGCACCCCTGGTTCGGCTACCGGACGCTCGGCGGCCCCACCCACTTCCCCACCCTCGACTCGCCCGACAAGGTCGCCGCCGAGATCCGCGAATACCTCGGCTGACCGGACGCCCCGGCCCAGCCGCAGACGCCGCCCGGACGCAGCGCCGCGCACGGCGGACGCCCGCACAACGCAGAACCCACCCCCTGCAAGGAGTTCGCCATGCGCGATCCAGGTCCCGTCATGCCCGGAAACGACCCGCCCGCCCGGAAATGGGGCATGCTCGCGATCGTCTCCGCCGGATTCGTCGCGATGACCGTCAACTGGTTCGACATCTCCACCGGCTTCGACGCCATCGGCGAGGAGTACGGCAAGGCCATCCCCGACGTCGCGTTCCTCATCTCCGTCTTCGTCGCGGCGTACGGGATCCTGCACATCCCCGGCGGCCTCCTCGCCACCAAGTGGGGGCTGCGCCGCACGCTCGCGCTCGGCCTCGCGATCGAGGCGGCCGGCGCCCTGATGTCGGCGACGTCCGCCTCGTTCGCGCAGCTCGTGCTGTGGCGCGCCGTCGCGGGCGCCGGCGCGTCCGTGTTCGCCGCCGTCGGGATCGCCGCCGTCAGCATCTGGTTCCGCGACCACGCGCACGCGCTCGCCCTCGGCGTCTCGTCGGCGGCGTTCAGCGTCGGCACCGCCCTCGGCCTCTACGCGTTCGCCGACCTCACCGACGCCGCCGGCTGGCGGACGTCCGTCGTCGCCGGCGGCGTCCTGTGCCTCGCCGTCGCCGCCGCCAGCGCCCTGTTCTTCCGGGTGCCGCGCGGCGCCGGGTCCCTCGCGGGCGTCCAGATCACCCGCGACGGCCTCCGCCAGGCCCTGTTCAACAAGGACATCTGGCTGTACGGCCTCGCGTTCTTCGGCGCGTACGGCTCCTACCTCGGCGCCTCGCAGCTGATCTCCGGCTACGGCGAGGACCGGCACCTGCCCGGCGGCCAGGTCGGCGCCGCCGCGTTCCTCATCGGCGTCGCCGGCGTCCCCGGCAGCATCGCCGCGGGCTGGCTCGCCGACCGCTACCTCAGCCCGCGCCTGCTGTTCGCCGCCGGCGCGGTCCTGGAGGCGGTGTCGCTCGCCTGCGTCCCGCTGTCCGGCCCGCACACCTTCTGGATCCCGGCGTTCGGCGTCGGGTTCATGTTCAACTTCGTGTTCGCGATCTGGCAGACCGTCCCCGGGGGCATGCGCGGCCTCGCGCCGGAGAACATCGGCACCGCGGTCGGGCTCATGCTCACCATCTCCGCCGTCGGCGGGTTCGTCCTGCCGTGGGCGTTCGGCCTCATCACCGACGGCCCCGGCTACACCGCCGCCTGGACGTTCCTCGCCGTGGTCAGCGCCGCCACCGTCGCGTTCTGCCTGCTCACTCGGGCCGGCGCCCGCGCGTCCGCGCCCTCGTCCGGCGCGTCCCGGGCCCCGCTGCCCGGCGGCGCCGAAGCCCGGCCCCATTGAACCGAGCCGGGGGCGGCCGGACACTGGGGCCATGAAGCGTCCAACCATCGCGCGCATCGTCATCGCCGCCGTGGCCGCCTCGCTCCTGGCCCTGCTCGGCGCCGCTCCCGCCTCCGCCTCCGCGTCGCACGCGGCGTCCGCCGCGTCCGCCTACCACCCCGACGGCAACAACTGGGAATGATGCCGTGACCGCGGGCCGCCTCCGGCCCGCGGTCCCATTCCCCGCCCGTGTTATCGCCGGCGAATTCCATCAACGGACGGGAGGGCGCCGGTGCTCAAATGTCCCGGGTGCGCTGGGCTTCGTGTTCCAGGCGGGCGGCCTCCTGGCGGAGGAGGGCGGCCTGCTCGCGGGGGCCGGGCGGGAGCGGCGGGGCGGGCGGGGCGTCGTCGTCGTGAAGGCCTTTGGTCTCGGTCTTCAGGATGCGGGCAGAGCGGCCGATGGAGCGGGCCAGCTGCGGGAGCTTCGCCGAGCCGAACAGGAGCAGGACGACGGCGAGAATGATGAGGATCTCGGGGGTGCCGAGGCCGGCCATGGGGTGTCCTTCCTTCGGTGTTCGAGGCGCCGTCAGCGTTCGAGGTGGTAGTCGGACGGGTCGAGGCGGCGGGTGCGGCGGCGGTAGCCGGTCATGGAGCCGGGCCAGTTGTTGGTGTTGCGGTGCTCGGCGTCGAGGTACCAGCTGTCGCAGCCGCCCTGGTTCCAGACGGACGTCGACAGGCGGCGCTGCGCGTCGGCGTCGGAGGCGTCGAGGACGTCGGCGCGGACCTCCAGGGAGGTGACGCCGCCGGCGAGGAGGCGGGCCGCCTGGACGATGTAGCGGATCTGGCTTTCGAGCATGTGGACGATGGAGCCGGACCCGACGTTGGTGTTCGGCCCGTACATGAGGAAGAAGTTCGGGAAGCCGGGGACGGCGAGGCCGAGGTGGGCGCGGGCGCCGTCCTTCCAGGCGGCGTTGAGCTCCTGGCCGTGCAGGCCGATGACGCGCATCGGGGCGACGAAGTCCTGGGAGCGGAAGCCGGTGGCCCAGATGATGGTGCCGGCGCGGTGGTGGCGGCCGTCCCGGGTGCGGACGCCGTCGGGGACGACCTCGGTGATCGGCTCGTCGACGACGTGGACGTTCGGCCGGTTCAGCGTCGCGTAGTACTCGCTGGAGGTGAGGATGCGCTTGCAGCCGGGCTCGTAGCGGGGCGTCAGCCGGTCGCGCAGGCGGGGGTCGCGGACGGAGCGGAGCGCGAACCGGCACAGGGCGCGGATGTGCAGGGACAGGGCGCGGCGGCCGCGCGGGGCGATCAGGGCGGGGTTGAGCAGCAGCTCGAACCACAGGAAGATGCCGAGCCGGGACAGTTTCTGCACGGCGGGGACGCGCCGGTTGAGGGCGTGCCGCCAGCGCGGGTAGACGCGGTCGGGCTTGCGGCTGATCCAGTGCGTCTCGAGCTGGAAGACGGTGAGCTCGGCGGCGCCGGGCGCGATGAGCGGGACGAACTGGATGGCGCTCGCGCCGTTGCCGACGACGGCGACGCGCTCGCCTTCGAGGTCGTGCCGGTGGTCCCAGCGGGCGGAGTGGAAGATCGCGCCGGTGAAGCGGTCGAGGCCGGGCAGGTTCGGGACGGCGGGGTTGCTGAGCTGCCCGCAGGCGGCGACGAGGAGGTCGAAGTCGTGGAAGGCGCCGTCGCGGGTGTGGACGCGCCAGCGTCCGGCGGCGGGCTGGTACTCGGCCTGCGTGACCTCGGTGCGGAACCGGAAGTGCGGGGTGAGGCCGTAATTGGCGGCGCAGTGCCGGAGGTAGCCGAGGATCTCGGGCTGCTCGGCGAACCGGCGCGTCCAGTCCGGCTTGGGTTCGAAGGAGTAGGAGTACAGGTGGGACGGGGCGTCGCAGGCGGCGCCGGGGTAGGTGTTGTCGCGCCAGACGCCGCCGGGGCCGTCCGCCCTCTCGAAGATCGTGATGTCGGTGAAGCCGGCGCGGCGCAGGCCGATGGCGAGGCCGATCCCGCTGAACCCGCTTCCGACGACGGCGATCGACGGTCGTGTGCGTGGCATGCGCGGCTCCCTGCTGTCGCGGCGGGCGGCGGCCGGCGGCGCCCCGGCCGCGCGTCCCGAATTTACCGACACTTGTGTCGGTTAGAGTGAACGGAACCGATGAGGGAGTCAAGACCATGGCGGAAATCGCCCCGAAGCCGCGGATGCGCGGGCCGGCCCGCAGGGCGCTCATCACCGCGGCGGCGCTGAAGCTCTTCGCGGGCCGCGGGTACCACGCGGTGTCGCTCGGCGACATCGCGGCGGAGGCCGGGGTGGCGCGGACGGTGATGTACGACCACTTCCCGTCCAAGCGGGTGCTGCTGCTCGCGGTCATGCAGGAGCAGAACGCGGCCCTGGTGGAGTACGTCGGCGCGCGCATCACCGGGTCGGGGCCGCCCGAGGAGCGGATGCGCTCGACGATCGACGCCTACTTCAGCTTCGCCGAGTCCAAGCCGCAGGCCCGCAAGCTGCTGTTCGACCGGACGGACGAGGACGACCCGGAGATCCAGACCGTCCGGCAGGGGATCCGCGAGTCGCGCACGCACGCCGTCGCGGCGCTGCTCGGCGACGACATGCGCGCGACGGTCGGGATCGACCCGGGGGAGCCGATCGCCGAGGCGATGGTGGAGCTCATCATCACCGGATTGGACGGGGTCGCGCAGTGGTGGGAGCGGCACCCGGACATGCCGAAGTCGTTGCTGGTCGAGGGCGCGATGCGGCTGCTGTGGACGGGGCTGGGCCATTCGGGCTGACCGGCCGGATCCGCGAAGAGAGGCCGCCGCGGGGGTTGACGCCCCCGCGGCGGCTTCCGCATAGTGGGGCCCCATCACGTAACCGACACAAGTGTCGGTTA
>NZ_WBMR01000321.1 GCF_008923365.1 Actinomadura montaniterrae | reverse complement strand
CGGCCGCCTGCTCGGGCAGGCCGTGCGGGGCGGGCGCCGCGCCCTGGGCTAGCGGCGGCGCCCGCCCGGGCCCGCGTCAGGCCGCGTGCGCGGTCCGGCGCTGGAACGGCAGGTAGCGGTCGGCGCGGCGGGGGCGCGAGGGCAGGCCGGTGGACTCGACGGCGAGGATCCGGTCGAAGCGGAAGGCGCGGACGCCGCGCCGCATGCGGCACCAGCCGACGAGGTACCAGTGGTCGCGGTGGACGAGGCAGGTGACGGGCTCCACCTCGCGGATCGTCACGTTCGCGCCGGCGTCGCCGTAGCAGAGCCGGACGACGCGGTGCTCGGTGACGGCCGCGGCGATCACGCGGGCGCGGTCGGCGGTGGAGGCGTCCAGGGGCGCGGTGAGGGTGGCCAGGGTCGCGGCGACGACGTCGTCGTGGCCGGCCGGGTCGAGGAGGGTGCGCAGGGCGCGGCGGGCGGTGGCGGCCTGCGGGCCGGCGCCGAGGTGCGCGAGCGAGAGCGCGAGGGCCGCGATCTCGGCGGCGGTGAGCACGGTGTGATCGAGGACGGTGCCGGCCGCGCCGTGCGCGGGGGTGGTCCGAAGGTGCGTCGCAACGTTCGCCATGGTTCGATCATACGTTCGAACACTGACATTTCGCAGTGGCCGGAACGCCCGGAAAGCGTCACCTGACGCAGGGCGGGCGGCACGGCGCGCCCCGATCGCGGGCTCGCTTGAGATGCCCACGGTGCATGGTGAACACTGTGCCCAAAACGTGCTCTATTCGGGGGAATCGGGGGCGAACACATGATCGTGGACGGGCGGTGAACGACGCGTGGGCGGCCCGTCCCCCCTTGGACCGGGACGGGGCGGACCGGGCGCTGGCACACCTGCGCGATGAGAAGGAGCGCATCAGCACGGCCCTCCTCGACCTCGAGGGGCACCAGGGCTACCAGCTGCTGGACGGCGCCGCGCTCGACGGGAGGACGCGGCGCGTGCAGGCCGAGGTCCGGGCGCGGATGGCGGAGATCTGGGCGCTGTTCGACCACTACGGCCGCACGCTCGGCGAGGCGGAGCGGCTGCGGGCCCGGCACTCGCGGCCGGACCGGGCGCAGCTCGCCGAGCTGACCCGGCTGCTGGCCGGGCCGTCGGTCGAGCTGCCGGCCGAGGAGGTCCCGCTGGAGCGCCGGACGCTGCTGGCCGGCCCGTCCGGCGAGAAGCTGACGCTGCAGGCGGTCGTCGCGCGGATGACGCCGCTCTACGAGGACGTCGCCAAGACCGTCGCCGCGCTCGACGCCGTCTGGTCGGCGCTGCTGTCCCGGCTCGCCGAGGTCGAGGAGGAGCAGCGCGCCGCCGCCGGTCTCCTGGCCTCGCTGGGCGGGACGGACCCCGACCTGGAGCGGCTGACCGCCGAGCTGGAGGCCGTCGCCGCGATCGTGCGCGGCGATCCGTTGGCGCTGGCCAAGGGCGGCCGCGCCGACACCGGCCGCCTGGACGTGCTGCGCACCGCGCTCGCGGACGTGCGCCGCGGCCTGGAGGAGGCGCGGCGGCTGCGCGACGGGTTCGCCGACCGGATCGCCGGGATCGCGACCGTGCTCGATGCGCTGCGCGGCGCCGAGGCGGAGGCGCGCCGCGCCCGCGACGAGGTGCTCGCGAAGATCGCCTCCCCGGTCCTGCCCGACCTGCCGGACATGTCCGCCACGCTCGCCGACCGGCTCGCCGCCGTCGGGCGCCCGCTGGGCGGCACGCCGGCGGCGCGCGCCGGCGGCTGGAACGACCTCGCCGACCGGGTCGCGGACCTGGAACGCGCGATGACCGCCGCGCTGGACCAGGCCCGCCGGGACGCCGAGGTGATCCGCGGCCTGCTGGACCGGCGCGAGGAGCTGCGCGGACGGCTGGAGGCCTACCGGGCGAAGGCCGCCCGCCTCGGCGGGGCCGAGGACGCCGAACTCGCCGCGATCTACGAGCGGGCCCGCGAGCTGCTCTGGACCTCGCCCTGCGACCTGCGCGAGGCGACCGTGACGCTGTCGGGATACCAGCAGGCCATCACCTCGCGGGCGAAGGGAGCGCAACGTTGAGCCAGTGCACCGCGGCGGGCTGCGGCGGAACCATCGAGGACGGTTACTGCGTCATATGCGGCATGCCGCCCGCCTCGCCGAGCCCGTCCCCCACGTCCGGTTCGCCCGCGTCCGGGTCCGGCGCGCCGGACGCCTGCACCCAGCCGGGATGCTCCGGCACGATCGTCGACGGCTACTGCGACGAATGCGGTTCCGCTGCCGCCGCCCCGGCAGCGCAGGCACCGTCCTCGCAGGGGCCGTCCGTCCCGCCCGATGACAAGTGCCGCCAGCCCGGCTGCGCCGGGACGATCGTCGACGGCTACTGCGACGAGTGCGGCTCGCCCCCGGACCAGCCGTCCGCCTCCACCGGGACGAGCGGGACGACCCGGACGGGCAGCACCCGCACCGGCTCGTCGCGGTCGTCCGGGCGGCGCGGGATGCTCGGCGCCGGGCTCGTCGAGGTGCCGCGCGTCCCGTACCGGGACCCGTCGTCGGCGGTGATGAGCGACCCGCAGGTCGCGGAGAGCAAGCGGTACTGCTCCAACTGCGGCGAGCCCGTCGGGCGCGGCCGCCCCGACCGGCCGGGCCGCACCGAGGGGTTCTGCCCGAAGTGCGGGACCGGGTTCTCCTTCACCCCCAAGCTCAACCCCGGCGACCTGGTCGCCAACCAGTACCGGGTGCTCGGCTGCATCGCGCACGGCGGCCTCGGCTGGATCTACCTGGCGCAGGACGAGCGGGTCAGCAACCGGTGGGTGGTGCTCAAGGGCCTGCTCGACACCGGTGACGCCGACGCGCGGATCGCGGCGGAGGCCGAGCGCGCCTACCTCGCCGCCGTCGACCACCCCAACATCGTCAAGATCTACAACTTCGTCGAGCACCAGGGCGACGACTACATCGTCATGCAGTACGTCGGCGGGCAGTCCCTCAAGGACATCCTGCTGGAGCAGCCGCAGCCCGCGGGCGAGAAGCACCTGCCGCTGCCCCGGGCGATCGCCTACGCCCTCGAGGTCCTGCGCGCGTTCGACTACCTGCACGCCAACGGGCTGGTCTACTGCGACTTCAAGCCGGACAACGTCATCCAGTCCGAGGAGGAGCTGAAGCTCATCGACCTCGGCGGCGTCCGCCGGCTGGACGACCCGGACGGCGCCATCTACGGCACGATCGGCTACCAGGCGCCGGAGATCGCCGACGCCGGCCCGTCGGTCAGCTCCGACCTTTACACGGTCGGGCGGGCGCTGGCGGTGCTGAGCTTCCCGTTCAAGGGCTACACCCGGGCGTACGCCGAGAGCCTGCCGCCGCGGGACGAGGTGCCGCTGCTCCGGGAGTTCGAGTCCTACGACCGGTTCCTGCGCCGGGCGACGCACCGGGAACCCAAGGAGCGGTTCCAGGACGCGGCGGAGATGGCGGAGCAGCTCACCGGCGTGCTGCGGGAGGTGCTGGCCGCCGAGGAGGGCGCGCCGCGTCCCGCGCCGTCCGCGCTGTTCGGGCCGGAGCGGTTCGACCCGTGGATGGCGGGCGACCTCGCGGCCGAGTCCGCGCTGCCGCCCGTCCCGCCGCCGCTCGCGGCGGGCGCGCTGCCGGTGCCGCTGGTGGACGGCTCCGACCCGGCCGCCGCGTTCCTCGCGGGGCTGACCGCGCTGGACGACGAGCAGCTCGGCCCGGTGCTGGAGAGCGCGCCGGAGCGCACCCCCGAGGTGATGCTGGCGCTCGCCCGCGTCAAGATCGAGACGGGCCGGGCGGACGAGGCGTCGGCGCTGCTGGACGGGCTCGCGCAGAGCCTTCCCGGCGACTGGCGGGTGGACTGGTTCCGCGCCGTGGCGCTGCTCGCCGAGGGCAGGGTCGCCGAGGCCGAGCCGCGCTTCGACCGGCTGTACGGGCTGCTGCCGGGCGAGGCGGCGCCGAAGCTCGGCCTCGCGTACTGCCGCGAGCACTCCGCGCCGGACGAGGCCGTCCGGCTGTTCGAGCTGGTGTGGCGGACCGACCACGGCTATCTCACGGCGGCGTTCGGGCTGGCCCGGGTGCATCTGGCGGCGGGCCGCCGCGCGGCGGCGGTGCGGGCGCTGGACGCGGTGCCGAAGATCTCCATCCGGTACGTGCCCGCGCAGATCGCGGCGGTCGCGACGGCGGTGCGCGGCCGCCCGCCCGCGGACCTGACGGCGGCCGAGCTGGTCGCGGCGGGCGAGCGGCTGGAGGGCCTCGACCTGGACGACGAGCGGCACGACCGGCTCGCCGCCGAGATCCTGGAGGCCGCGCTCGACTGGCTGCCGGCCGGGTCCGGCGACGGCGCGCGGGGCGGTGCGCTGATGGGCGCGCCGCTCGCCGAGACGCCGCTGCGGCGGCGGCTGGAGCGCACGTACCGGGAGCTGGCCCGCCGCTCCCGCGACCGCGGCGAGTCCCGCCTGCTCATCGACTCCGCCAACGCCGTACGCCCGAGGACGCTGCTGTGACCGACGACCCCACCGCCGACCCCGCTCACGGCACCGCCGACGGCGCGGCCGCGGCCAAGCCCGCCGAACCGACCTGCCCGGTGTGCAGGGAGATCGTCTACCCGGGCTACGTGTTCTGCGAGAACTGCGGCCACAAGCTCGGCGATCCGCCGCCCGGGGAGCCCGGGGAGAGTGCGGCGCCCCGGGAGGGGGCGACGATCCGGCAGAGCTCCGCCTCGCTCGCCCGGCGCCGGGCCGCGGCCGGGGCCCGGCCGTGCCCGGAGTGCGGCGGCGCGGCGATCGACGCGGACGGCTACTGCGAGCGCTGCGGACTGCGGCAGCCCGCCGAACGCGACCATGTCGAGATCGGCCTTCCGGCGGGAGGGCCTGAGGCGAACGGGTCCGGCGCGCTGGTGGCCGCGGGCGCCAGCGACCGCGGCAAGCGCTACAGCCGCAACGAGGACGCGCTCGCCCTCGCCGCGCACGCCGCGGGCGTCGTGGCGGTCGTGTCGGACGGGGTCGGCTCGTCGCAGCGTCCGGACGAGGCGTCCCGCACGGCGGCCGACACCGCCGCCGCGGAGCTGGCGGCGCTGCTGGACGCGGGCCGCGACCCCGAGGACGCGACCCGCTCCGCCGCGCTGAAGGCGGCCGGCGCGGTCGCCGCGCTCGCCGCGTCGCCGTCGGAGGCGCCGTCGTGTACGTACGTGTCGGCGGTGACGCGCGGCGGGGCCCTGACCGTCGGCTGGGTGGGCGACAGCCGCGCCTACTGGCTGTCCGCCGACGGCGGCGGGACGGCCGACGTCAGCCGGGAGGAGACCCAGCCGGACGCGACGCGGCCCGACGGCCTCGGACCGGACGACACCGAGCCCAACACGGGCGACACCGAGCCGAGCACCGGCGACATGGCCGAGCTGGGCGCGTCCCGGCAGCTCACCGAGGACGACTCGTGGGCCGCGATCATGGTGGCGCAGGGCGCGCTGACCGAGGCGGAGGCGGAGGCGCACCCGAACGCGCACGTCATCACCGCGTGGCTGGGCGCCGACGCGGGCGAGGTCCGGCCGCACGTCGCGACGTTCCGCCCGACCGGCCCCGGCACGCTGCTGGTGTGCAGCGACGGCCTGTGGAACTACTTCCCGGCCGCCGCCGACCTGGCGTCCCTCCTCGGCGGCCCGGGAGGCGGCCCCGGAGGCGGCCCCGCGGAAGAACCCGCGCAAGAACCCGCGGTCGTGGCGAGCGAAGCCCCCGAGGGCGGCGCCGGAGGAGGACCGGAGGGCGAACCGGCGGGCGCCGAGCGGCCCGACCCGGCCGCCGACCCGCTCGGCGCCGCGCGGACGCTCGTCCGGCACGCCCTCGACGCCGGCGGGCGCGACAACATCACCGTCGCGGTCATCCCCTTCCCCTCTCCCCCAGTCCCCCCGCGCACGCACCCCGAGAGCACGGAGCAGCACCGATGAGCGAGCAGCCGCAATTCACGATCAAGGTCGACCAGAACAAGTACCTGCCCGCGGGCGGCCGCGAGGTGCACGCCATCGTGTCCGTCGAGGCGACCGGCCCGGCGCTGCCGTCGCCGGCCGCGGTGGACGCCGCCGTGGTGATCATCATCGACACCTCGGGCTCGATGTCGTACCCGGACAGCAAGCTGCGCGCCGCGGTCGCCGCCGCGCAGACCGCGGTGGACACGCTGCGCGACGGCGTCGAGTTCGCGATCGTCTCCGGCTCCAACTCCGCGTCGATGGTGTTCCCGCAGCAGCCCGGCCTCGTCAAGGCGTCCGACGGCACCCGCCAGCGCGCCAAGCAGGAGCTGAAGAAGCTGAAGGCGTCAGGCGGCACCGCGATCGGGTCGTGGCTGCGGCTCGCCGACCAGATCTTCGACGCCCGGCCGGGCGCGATCCGGCAGGCGATCCTGCTGACCGACGGCAAGAACCAGCACGAGACGCCCGAGCAGCTCAACGCCGCGCTGGCGCGCTGCGCGGGCCGGTTCGTCTGCGACTGCCGCGGCATCGGCACCGACTGGGAGGTCGCCGAGCTGCGCCGGATCGCGTCCGCGCTGCTCGGCAGCGTCGAGTTCATCCGCGACACCAACGACCTCGCCGCCGACTTCCGGGCGATGACGGAGGCGGCGATGGGCAAGGCCGTCGCGGACGTGGCGCTGCGGGTGTGGACGCCGAAGACCGCGACGCTGAGGTTCGTCAAGCAGGTGATGCCGTCGGTGGACGACCTCACCGGCAAGCGGACGGAGTCGGCGGCGCAGGCCGGCGACTACCCGCTCGGCGCGTGGGGCGCCGAGAGCCGCGACTACCACCTCTGCGTCGAGGTGCCGCCCGGCGAGGTCGGCAAGGAGGTCCGCGCCGCCTGGGTGAAGCTGGTCGTGCCGGGCGCCCCCGGCGAGGAGGCGCAGGTGCTGGCGACCGGGAACGTGCTCGCGCAGTGGACCGACGACGAGGCC
Source organism: Actinomadura montaniterrae (assembly GCF_008923365.1). Classification (GTDB taxonomy): domain Bacteria; phylum Actinomycetota; class Actinomycetes; order Streptosporangiales; family Streptosporangiaceae; genus Spirillospora; species Spirillospora montaniterrae. Next base: position 1,222 of record NZ_WBMR01000321.1, on the reverse strand, counting down.
CTCTCCACCAAGATCAACCCGCGGGTCGCGGACTACACCGGGCAGGCGGAGCTGGCGCAGGCCATCCAGGAGGGCCTGGAGGCCCGCGGGAAGGGCGACGTCGACACCGCCACCGCCCGGCTCGGCCGCGCGGTCGTGCTCGCCGACCAGGCCGGCAACGAGGAGATCACCGCGCTGCTGCGCCGTGTCGTGGACGTCGTCGACCCCGCCACCGGGACCGTCCGGCTGAAGCGCGACGTCGACAAGGCCGACGAGATGACGCTCGACACCCGCTCCACCAAGACCGTCCGGACGCGCGGGGCCGAGACCCCGACGACCCGCAAGGACGAGACCGTGCCGACGCGGCGGGGCGAGGGCTGAGCATGGCGATCTGCCCCAACGGACACACCTCCCAGTCCGCGGACTACTGCGACGAGTGCGGCGAGCTCATCGGCGCACCTCCGGCCTCCCCCGCGTCCCCGTCCGGCGGGGGAACCGGAGCGTCGCCCGCCCCGTCCGGAGCACGGGTCTGCCCGGACTGCGGCGAGCCCGGCGCCGACCGGTTCTGCGAGATCTGCGGCTACGACTTCGCGACCGGCGGCGGCCGCCCCACCCCCGACCGCCCGGGTCCCCCGCCGGGACCGCCACCGGGGCCACAGCCGGGTCCGCCGCCGGGTCCGCCGCCCGGGCCACAGCCGGAGCCGCGCCGGCCCGACCCGGCGCCGCCCGCGCCGAACGCGACGGGCTGGACGGCCGTGGTCGCCGCCGACCGCGAGTACTACAACGCGGTCATCGCCGAGGAGGGACCGGACTCGGCGACGCTGGCGTTCCCGCCGTACGCGCCGGAGCGGCGGATCCCGCTCGCCGGGCAGCAGATCCGCATCGGGCGGCGGAGCTCGGCGCAGCCGTCCCCGCCGGAGATCGACCTGCGCGAGCCGCCGGAGGACCCGGGCGTCTCGCACGTACACGCCGTGCTGCTGGCCAAGCCGGACGGCTCCTGGACGCTCGTCGACCCCGGTTCCCGGAACCGGACGTGCCTGAACGGCTCCACCGAGCCGATCCCGCTGAACGAGGAGGTCCCCGTGTCCGCGGGCGACCGGATCCACGTCGGCGCCTGGACCACCATCACGCTGACCAGAGACGAGGCGCTATGACGGCCGTCCAGCAGGCGCCGGCGGGTCCGCCGGGCGCACCGTCCAGGGGTCCCGCCGGGGCCGCCGCGGCCCGCGGCGGGGAGGCGCCG
>NZ_WBMR01000320.1:6932-8215 GCF_008923365.1 Actinomadura montaniterrae | reverse complement strand
CGCGCGGCGGCTACGGCCCGGTCGCCGGGTCGGCGGCCCTCCGCGCGGCGGCGGCCGGGTACTGGGCGCGGCGGGGGCTGCCCACCGACCCGTCCGGCGTGGTGGGCGGCCCCGGCAGCAAGCCGCTGCTGTTCGCGTTGCTGATGGCGATCGGCGGTGACGTGGTGCTGCCCACGCCGAGCTGGGTGAGCTACGCGGCGCAGGCGCCGCTGGCCGGGGTGCGGCCGATCCGGGTGGCGACCCCGCCGGGCGAGGGCGGGGTGCCGAGCCCCGCGCTGCTCGCCGACGCGGTGGTGCGCGCGCGGGCCGCCGGACGGACCGTCCGGGCCGTGGTCGTGACGCTGCCGGACAACCCGACCGGCACGCTCGCCTCCGAGCGGACCGTCCGGCGGCTCTGCGCGGCCGCGCGCGACCTCGACCTCGTGATCGTCTCCGACGAGATCTACCGCGACCTGGTGCACGACCGGGACCGCGCGGTGCCGAGCCCCGCCCGGTTCGCGCCGGAGCGGACCGTGGTGACGACCGCGCTGAGCAAGAGCCTGGCGGCCGGCGGCTGGCGGCTCGGGGTGGCGCGGCTGCCGGACGGCCCGTTCGGCGCCGCGCTGCGCTCCGCCGTGCTCGGGATCGCCAGCGAGGTCTGGTCCAGTGCGCCCGCGCCGGTGCAGCACGCCGCCGCGTTCGCGTTCGCCGAGCCGCCCGAGCTGGTCGAGCACGTCGACCGCAGCCGCCGGCTGCACGCGGCGGTCACCCGGGCGGTCGCGGCCCGGTTCGCCGCCGCGGGCGCGCGGGTGCCGGCCCCGCAGGGCGCCTTCTACGTCTACCCCGACCTCGGCCCGCTCCGGGACGCGCTGCGCTCCGGGCACGGGGTGCGGACGTCCGCCGACCTGTCCGGGCTGCTGCTGGAGCGCTACGGCGTGGGGGTGCTGCCCGGAAGCTCGTTCGGCGAGCCGGACGAGGCGCTGCGCCTGCGGGTCGCGCCGAGCCTGCTGTACGGGGAGACCGACGAGCAGCGGCTCGCCGCGCTCGCCTCCCCCGACCCGGCGTCGCTGCCCTGGATCGCCGCCGGCCTGGACCGCCTCTCCGAGGTGCTCGCCGATCTGCGGGAGAGCGCGCGGGCCGGGCAGGCCGCGCTCGCCTGACACGCTCCACATCCGCCTCGCGGGAAGGGCGCGGCCGCAAAGGAGAGGGCCGCGCGGGAACACGGCGCGGGAACGCGGCGGGGGGGGGGGGGGGGGGGGGCCGCGCGCCCCCGGCCGGGCGCCGGCATGGGGGGGGGGGGTGGG
>NZ_WBMR01000320.1:0-6922 GCF_008923365.1 Actinomadura montaniterrae | reverse complement strand
CGGCCGCACCGGAGTGGGCCGCGCGGCACCCCGGCGCGGGACCGCGGCGGCGGGATGGCCAGGCTCGGCCATCCCGCCGCCGCTTTCCCCGTGAATGGCGGAGGGTAAGGGAGTCGAACCCCTTCGAGTTTCACCTCGACGTCAGTTTTCGAAACTGCTGCCTTACCGTTCGGCCAACCCTCCTCGCGCGGGCGGGGGAGCGCCCGGCGGCGGCCGTGCCGCGTGGACCGGCAGGGAGTCGAACCCTGGTCGCTTCCTTGCAAGAGAAGCGTGCTTCCGTTGCACCACAGGCCCATCGAGCGTGCTCAGCAGGGGCGGTAGGAGTCGAACCCACTTTCCGCCGGTTTTGGAGACCGGCCGCCTATCCGGTGGCTCGCCCCTTCGCTTCCGTCCGACATGTTCGATGATGCGCTTTTTCCCATCACGGCCGCAAAGCATTTATCGGCGAACGGCGGCCGGCGGGCGCGCGCACACCCGGGCGCGGTAAGTGGCGGCACGGGCACGGAGAGAAACGATCAATATGCGCCCGTACGGCACGTATAAGCGTGGTGTAAGGTCCAACGACGCACGGGGCGAACACCGCGAACCCGCCCGTCGGCACTGGCAGGCACGCCGGACTTCCTGCAGGGCGCACCCGTGGTGAAACCCAGGACAAGCGTGACGTCACGTTATGTGATGAAAGAAGAAGGCGAGGGGGCCCGCCATGAGGCACGCACGGGACGGGGCTGCCGCCGCGATGAGCGCGGCCTCGAGGATTCTCGTCGCCCGGGGGAAGAACGAGCCCCAGGAGATGGAGAACCCCGACGTCGCCTGGGGGCAGCGCGCGCGGGACGGCGTGTGGGTGCCGACCAAGGACGGGCAGCGGATCCACCTCGGCATCGACGTGGCGGCGGCCGACACGGTCGCCCAGGTGCTGCGGCCCAGCCTGCGGGTGTTCGTGGGCGTGGACGTCGACACCGACATCGTCGCGCAGACGACCGACAACGGGGTGCGGCTGCTCACGGTGATCCACGGCCCGGACGCCCCCTCGGAGTTCCGCTTCCCGGTGTCGCTCGCCGACGGCCTGGCCCTGGAGGCGATGCCGTCCGGCGGCTACGACGTCGTCCACCTGCGCTATGGCGCGACCGTGGGGCGGCTCTACAACCCGTGGGCCAGCGACTCGATGTTCCGCCAGGTGAAGGCGGACTACACGCTGGACGGGTCGGCCGTCACGATGCGCGTGCAGCATACGGACGCCTACTACCCCGTCGTGGCGGACCCCCACTACGCCCGCTGATCCCGCCCGGCCCGTGACGCCGGCTAGGAGCGGCTGCGGCGGATGACGACGGGGTCCTCGAAGTCGAGCTCGCGGCTGATCTGGCGGAGCGTGCCCGCGCCGATCCTGCCCTTGCGGTAGAGCGCGGTCAGCTTCGCGCGCTGCGCCCGGACCAGCTCGCCGCGCACCTTGCGGCTGTTGGGCGGCGGCGCCTCGGTGCCGGCGTCCTCCTCGTCCAGGAAGTAGCGGACGCGTTCCAGCCGCAGTTCCAGCATCTGCCGGAACGCCTCGGCGGTCTGGTCGTCGACCTGCTCGTCCTCGGTGAGCTCGTCGAGCCGGGCGAGGGCGGCCTGCAGCCCGGCCCGGCGTGCCGTCATCACCTCCAGCCGGCGCTGGTCGGACTCGATCAGCCCGAGGCCGCGCAGCAGCGGCGGCAGCAGCGGCGCCTGCCCGACCAGGGTGATCAGCACCACGAGGGCGGTGAGGAGCACGAGCACGCCGCGGTCGGGGCCGACCGCGGTCGGCAGCGACAGCGCGATCGCGAGTGAGATCGCGCCGCGCATCCCGCCGAGGCCGATCACGAGCCGCTGCCGCCAGCCGAGGCCCTCCTGGCTGCGCCGGCCGCCCGGCACCAGCCCGGCGAGCGGGCCGTTGCCGAGTTCCCAGAGCAGCCGTACGCCGATCACGACGGCCGACACCGCGAGCGTGGTCAGCAGCACGCTGTGCCAGGTGTGCCCGCCGGGCTGCCGGATGATCTCCCGGATCTCCAGGCCGAGCAGCACGAACAGCGTCGACTCGAGCAGGAACGTCAGGATCCGCCAGAAGGTGTCGCCGGCCAGCCGGGACGCGGGCTGCAGCACGCCCTCGCCGTGGGTGCCGATGGAGAAGCCCGCCACGACCGTCGCCAGCACCCCGGACGCGCCGAAGTTCTCCGCCGGGATGAACGCCGCGTACGGGGTGACCAGCGACACGATCACCTGGCTGATGGGGTCCTGGATGCGGCGCCGGATGCGGCGGATCACCACGCCGAGGACCAGCCCGTAGGCGATGCCGCCGAGCACCACCTGGACGAGCCGGACGGCGCCGTGCCCGGGCGCGAACCCGACGCCGATCGCCTCGATGGCGAGCCCGAAGATCGTCAGCGCGACGCCGTCGTTGATCAGGCTCTCGCCCTCCAGGATGGTGACGAGCCGGGCGGGCGCGCCGAGCCGCTGCATCACCGCGGTCGCGGCGACGGCGTCGGTGGGGGCGACCGCGGCGCCGAACGCCAGCGCGGCGGCCCAGCCGAGCCCGGGCAGCAGCGCGTGCACGGTCGCGGCGACGGCCCCGGTGGTGACGGCGGTCAGCCCGAACGCCAGCGTGACGATCGGGACCGCGTCGGCGCGGGCCTCGCGCGGGGCGGTGAAGAACGCGGCGTGGTACACCAGCGGCGGCAGGAAGCCCATCAGCACCAGATCGGGCGGGGCGACGACGGCGGGCAGGCCGGGCACGAACCCGGCCGCCATCCCGAGCAGCACGAGGAGGATGGCGTCCGGCAGCCGCAGCCGGCCGGCCAGCGCCCGGGCCGCCAGCACCACGACGGCGACGACCAGGAAGACGATGAACAGCCGGTCCCCCTCCACGCCCGTGATCCTCTCCGGATCGCGGCGCGGTACGCGCGCGGCGGCGGAGCGCTTCCGCCGCCGGCCCGAATATGGAACGTTCCCGCAGGCAGTGGGGCCGGAACCGGCTGCGCCGTCCCGGCAGGGTCGGCGTGGACGGGGCCGCCGGGCGTCATATGGTGGGGGCCGGGCCGCGTTCCGGCCCCGGCGGCGCTGCCGGGCGCTCGACCGTCCTGCCCTCGTCGGGACGGTCGGGGGGTTCGCCCCCCAGGAGCAGTACGACCCCGGTCCCCGAGACTGGAGCCACAGTGATCTTCACCCATGACACCGAGCACGCGCTCGCCGTCGTCGTCGACCTGATCAACACCGGTGCCGCGGCGTCCGGCACCGAGGAGCTCGGCGGGCTGCCCGGGCTGCGCGCGTTCGTCGGGCGCAGCGCGTTCAGCGACGTCGGCGCGCTGACCGAGGCCGACCTGGCCCGGGTGCTGGCGCTGCGCGACCGGTTCCACGCGGTGTTCCGGACCGGCGACGTCCCCACCGCGGTCCGGCTGATCAACGAGATCGTCGGCGAGGTCCGCACCACCCCGCACCTCACCGACCACGACGGCTACGACTGGCACGTGCACTTCTTCGCGCCCGGCGCGCCGGTCGGTGAGCACCTCGCCGCCGACTGCGGGATGGCCCTCGCCTACGTGGTGGCGGCCGGCGAGCTGGACCGGCTGCGCACCTGCGAGGCGCCCGACTGCTCGCGCGTGCTCGTGGACCTGTCGCGCAACCGCTGCCGCCGCTACTGCGACAGCCGGACCTGCGGCAACCGCATGCACGTCGCCGCCTACCGCGCCCGCCAGCGCGAAGCGGCGTTGTAGGGCGCTCGCGCGGTGGCCGGGGCCGCCTCTTACTCCGGGACGACGGCTTGCTCCGGGAGGATGGCGGCGACCGTGTCCAGGGCGCGGCGGGCGGCGGCGACGTCGTGGACGCGGAAGACACGCGCGCCCAGCAGCGCCGAGACGCCGAGCACGGCCATGGTGCCGACGCCGCGCTTGTCGACGGGGCGGCCGAGCGTCTCCCCGATGAAGTCCTTGTTGGACACCGCGACCAATACCGGCCAGCCGGTCGCGGTCAGCTCCCCGAGCCGCCGGGTGATCTCCAGCGAGTGCCGGGTGCTCTTGCCGAAGTCGTGCGCGGGATCGATGAGGATCGCCTCCCGCGCCACCCCGACCGCGAGCGCCCGCTCGGCCTCCGCGGTGACGTGCCCGATCACGTCCGCGACCACGTCGCCGTACCCGGTCCGGTGCGGCCGGGTGCGCGGGTCCAGCCCGCCCGCGTGCGCGCAGACCAGCCCGACGCCGTGCGCGGCGGCGACCTCCGCCAGCGCCGGGTCGGGGCCGCCCCAGGTGTCGTTCAGCAGGTCGGCGCCCGCCTCGGCGACGGCCGCGCCGACCTCCGCCCGCCAGGTGTCGACGCTGATCACCACGCCCGGGTGCCGGTCCCGGACGGCGGCGACCAGGTCCACCACCCGGCGCAGCTCCTCGGCGACCCCGACGTCCTCGCCGGGGCCGGCCTTCACGCCGCCGATGTCGACGATGTCGGCGCCCTCCGCGACGGCGCGGTCCACCGCGTCCAGGGCGGCGCCGAAGCCGTAGGTGGCGCCCTTGTCGAAGAACGAGTCGGGCGTCCGGTTCACCACGGCCATGATCGCGTGGCGGCCGAGGGCGCGCCCGTTCAGCCGCAGCGGCGCGGCGTCCGGAGAGGTCATGATGCCCCACACCGTGGCACATGCGGGGCCCCGGGCGCCACGCGGCACGGCGTCCCGCCGGGCCGCCGCGGACGGCCGTCCGGGGCCGCGGCGGCGAACCTGAAGCAAATTCGGTTCAAACGGCGCCCTCCCTCGTCAGCATCCCCGCGGGGTCGCTAACCTCATATTTCACGCTCGCCCGGGTTCGCCCCGCGGTGGGCCCCGCGTCGCACCGACCAGCCCATGGAGGATCCGCTGTCCAGGCGAGCACTCATCACCGGCATCACCGGACAGGACGGCTCGTACCTGGCCGAGCATCTGCTTGAGCTGGGATACGAGGTGTGGGGCCTGGTCCGGGGGCAGGCGAATCCGCACGTGTCGCGGCTGCGCAAGCACATCGGCGACGTCCAGATCACCACCGGCGACCTGCTGGACCAGGGCAGCCTGATCTCCGCGGTCGAGCGGGTCCAGCCCGACGAGGTCTACAACCTCGGCGCGATCTCCTACGTCCCGATGTCGTGGCAGCAGGCGGAGCTCACCGCCGAGGTGACCGGCATGGGCGTGCTGCGGATGCTGGAGGCCATCCGGGTGGTGTCGGGCATCAGCCCGTCCCGCACGCCCGGGCGCGAGCAGATCCGCTTCTACCAGGCGTCGTCCTCGGAGATGTTCGGGATGGTCCGGGAGACGCCGCAGAACGAGCGGACGCCGTTCCACCCGCGCAGCCCGTACGGCGTCGCCAAAAGCTACGGGCACTACATCACCCAGAACTACCGCGAGTCGTACGGGATGTTCGCGGTCAGCGGCATCCTGTTCAACCACGAGTCGCCGCGCCGCGGCGCCGAGTTCGTCACGCGGAAGGTGTCGCTCGGCGCGGCCCGGATCAAGCTCGGCCTCGCCACGGAGCTGCGGCTCGGGAACCTGGACGCCCGCCGCGACTGGGGCTACGCCGGCGACTACGCCCGCGCGATGCGGATGATGCTCGCCCAGGACGCCCCCGAGGACTACGTGATCGGGACGGGCCAGACCCAGTCGGTGCGCGAGCTGGTCGAGTTCGCGTTCCGCACGGCGGGGCTGAACTGGGAGGACCACGTCGTCCTGGACGAGCGGTACACCCGCCCGGCGGAGGTCGACCTGCTGTGCGCCGACCCGAAGCGGGCCCGCGAGCAGCTCGGCTGGGAGCCCGAGGTGACCTTCGAGGGCCTGGTCACCATGATGGTCGAGTCGGACCTGCGGCTGCTCGCCGAGTCCGCCCGCCCCGAGGACGAGCCGTTCAGCCCCGACCACTGGTGATCCCTTGACGGCGGGCGTGGCACGATGCCCGTATGGCCACTTGTGAGCACGTGCAGTCCGTCCCGGTGGAGGACCCGGCGCCGAACACGCCGCAGGGCTGCCAGGAATGCCTGGAGCAGGGCACCCGGTGGGTGCACCTGCGGCTCTGCCTGAGCTGCGGGCACGTCGGCTGCTGCGACTCCTCCCCCATGCGGCACGCCACCGCGCACTACCAGAAGGAGGGGCACCCGATCGTCCGGTCGTTCGAGCCGGGCGAGGACTGGCGCTGGTGCTTCGCCGACGAACTGATCGTCTGATGGCGGCGGCGCCGGGCGAGGGGGCGCCCTCCGGCGGGAGGCGCTGATGCCGGACGTCCGGTTGGGCACGGGGCCGGGACGCTGGATCCTGCTGGCGACCGTCCTCGGGTCGAGCGTGGCGATGCTCGACTCCACCGTGGTGAACGTGGCGCTGCCGCGGCTCGCGCGGGACCTGCACGCCGACATGGCGGGGCTGCAGTGGACGGTCAACGCCTACACCCTGACGCTCGCCGGGTTCATCCTGCTCGGCGGGTCGCTGGGCGACCGGTACGGCCGCCGCCGGATCTTCCTGATCGGCGTGGTGTGGTTCGCGGTGGCGTCGGTGCTGTGCGGGATGGCGCTGAACGTCGAGATGCTGGTGCTGTCGCGGGCGCTGCAGGGCATGGGCGGCGCGCTGCTCACCCCCGGCTCGCTGGCGATCATCCAGGCGTCGTTCGCGGCCGACGACCGGCCGCGCGCGGTCGGGGCCTGGTCGGGGCTCGGCGGCGTCGCCGGGGCGGTCGGCCCGTTCGCGGGCGGCTGGCTGGTGGAGGCGGCGGGCTGGCGGTGGGTGTTCCTGCTCAACGTGCCGCTCGCGGCTGTCGTGGTGCTCGTCGCCGTCCGGCACGTCCCGGAGAGCGTCGATCCGGACGCCCGCGGCCGGTTCGACGTGCCCGGCGCCGCGCTGGCCGCGCTGGCGCTGGCGGGCACGACGTACGCGCTGACCGAGGCGCCCGGCGGCCGCACCCCGGCGGTGGTGATCGCG